>JAYKHF010000235.1:0-20360 GCA_035285305.1 Leptolyngbya sp. | reverse complement strand
GCTCGGCACCCACGAGAGGATTGATGCGGGTTTTGACTTTTGCTTTCATGGCCTGCCGCCGCTGTCGGGTTTGAATGGCAAAATAGGTCGCGACGCCAATGAGGGGCATGACCCAAGTCACGGCCAGAAAAGGGTGCAAGAGCCGCAGAAAATCTGAAATATCGAGCATGGCAACGTCCTTAGGGTTCTCTATTCAAAATAGCGCTGGGAACAGCCCTAGACATAGGATCAGTAGATCACAAACTCGCTCTATTGCCCTGATTTGGCCCTCACCCTAAATCCCTCTCCCAACGTGGGAGAGGGACTTTGAGCACTTTTCTAGCTCCCCTCTCCCGACCGGGAGGGGGGCTGGGGGTGAGGGCCAAGCCCATACGAAGAGACATCTTTGTGATCTACTGAGGCTTAGACAGTGGCAGGTGTCACCGGGGTGGTTGGGATTTCATTAGGCCCAGCATTGGCCCCAGGATGAGGCCGAAGGCAAAGCCGCCGGAGTGCGCCCAATAGGCGATCGCCCCCAGGTTGACCTGATCGCTGAGGGCGGCAAGGCTAAAGAGAGCCTGCTGGGCAAACCACAGGCCGAGGAAGAGGATGGCCGGAATGCGCACCGTGGTAAACAGGACAATCAGCGGCAGCAGGACGAGGATTTGTGCCCTAGGAAAGCGCAGGATGTAGGCTCCCATCACCCCGGCGATGGCCCCGCTAGCTCCCACGGTGGGCACCGTGGACGTGGGGTCGAAGGCCCACTGAGTGAGCCCCGCCAGCACCCCGCAGCCCAGGTAAAAGATCAGAAACCTAACGTGGCCAAGCTGGTCTTCAATGTTGTTGCCAAAAATCCATAGGTACAGCAAATTGCCGCCGATGTGGAAAAAACCGCCATGGAGGAACTGGGATGACAACAGTGTAATCCAGGCATAGAGCGGGGTTTCCAGTTGTCCGCGCAGGCTGGCCGTAATCTGGGCCGGAACCATCCCCCAGGTGTGGTACACCTGATCGAGGCCCTGGGGAGACAGCCCGATCTGAACCAAAAACACCGCTAGATTGAGCCCCAGGATTCCGTAGACAACGACGGGGGTGCCGTGGGTTGGATTGTCATCACGCAGGGGAACCACAGCCGTCTGAAACCTCTGATCTGAAACCTCTAATCTGAAACCTCTCGATGGCCTCAGTCTAGCGGGTTTCCGAGGGGCGGAGTAGGCGGCATGGGGCATCAACCGCGCCATGGCCCTCAACGGGCGTGGCCGAGGGGGTGGAACCAGGGCGAGGGTTCTGTCTCAATTTAATTCAAAGGGGTGGGTGCGGCTGAGGTGGGGCGCTATCATCGGCGTGTGGTTGACCGGAATATTGCGTGATGACTAGCAACACCGTAGAACTGGATCTGTCGGCCCTACCCCTAGAGGAGGCCACGGAGAGCACCTCCTACATTGAAACCATTGAGACGGTACTCGCCAGCTTGGATCAGGGGGATGGGCCTCGGGTACAAAGGAACGAGCAAGGCCATCTGTGGACTTTTAAGTACGGTAGCGTCCAGGTCTATGTCCAACTCACCGGGGAAACCGCCTCGGACACCCTGACCGCCTGGTCTCCCGTGCTAACGCTGCCCGCCAAGGATGAACCTCGGTTGATGAAGACCCTGCTCGAAAAAAACTGCTACGAAACCCTAGAGGCCCGCTTTGGCCTATCGGGGAATCAGGTGTTAGTGATTTCCAGCCGCATTCTGCAAGATATTTCCGCCGCCGAAATCTCCCGTCTGATGACCATCGTTGCCACCATTGCCGATGACTCGGACGACGCTCTTCAAGCGGAATTTAGCCCGGATTAGGGGCGAGGAGTTACTGAACTTGCCTGGGTATTCCGGTTATCCTAGGAACGCCATCACTCACCCGTGAACGGGGTATCAACGCAAGCTATGGAGATCGTCTCGTCCGTCTCCCCAGGGCCAACCGGAGCCCTCACCCCAGAACCCACCGCAGATGGGTCTTTCACCCTCTTTTCGGAAGACTTTGGTGAATGGTTTCACAGCCGCGAAGGAGCCTACACCGAAGCCCATACCACCTATGTCGAGGCCACCGATCTGCCCACCCTGGCCCAGGCCAACACAGTCAACTTACTCGATATCTGCTACGGATTAGGCTACAACACCGCCGCCGCACTATCGACCATTGGGCAAGTTAACCCCCAGTGTCGGGTACATCTCATAGGCCTAGAACTGGATGGTCGGGTGCCCAAGCAAGCGGTGGAGACGGGGCTCGTGGATCGCTGGTCGCCGGATATCCAGCAGATTTTGGCCCACCTCGCCCATGCGGGACAGGTGCATTCCCCCTGGCTCCACGCCGAACTCCGGCTAGGGGATGCCCGTCAAACCGTTCAAACGCTCGCGGATGAAGGGTTTCAGGCGGATGTCATTTTCTTCGATCCGTTCTCGCCACCCCACTGTCCTGAACTGTGGACCGTGGACTTTCTGCGGCAGGTGGCCCGCTGCTTGGCCCCCCAGGGCAAACTGGCCACCTATTCCTGTGCGGCGGCGGTACGGGCTGGGTTTCGGGAAGTGGGCTTGCACCTTGGCCCCATTGCGGCGGCGGGTCGGCGTTGGCCAGGAACCCTGGCCCAGTGGTCGCCCGATGGCCTGAAGGCCCTGTCTCAGCAGGAGCAGGAACACCTGCAAACCCGCGCCGCCGTGCCCTACCGCGATCCCACCCTGGGCGACTGCGCCGAGACCATTCGCCAGCGCCGCCAGCAGGAACAGGCCCAATCCTCCCTCGCGCCCACCTCCCAATGGCGCAAACGCTGGCTCTAAGCCAGACTTTGCCGCCGACCGCCGACTGCCCCGATTCCCCTCCCTCCGATTTCTCCCTGTTGATGACCATCTCCCCCAGGCGGATCGGCATTTTCGCCAAAACTAGGGCTACACTCGGTACAGTTTTGTCCTGACAGTTTTATCCTGAACGAGCCATGTCCTTACCCTCTCCAGTGCCCATGGATCCGTCCGCCAAAATCTACGTGGCCGGGGCGCGGGGGCTAGTGGGCAGTGCGGTGGTGCGAGCCCTCCAGGCCCAGGGATACCACAACCTCGTGCTACCCACTAGCCAGGACTTGGATTTGCGCCATCAAGCCGCCGTGGAGTCCTTTTTTGCCCAGGAACAACCGGCCTATGTGTTCCTAGCGGCGGCCAAGGTGGGGGGCATCCAGGCCAACAACACCTACCGAGCCGAATTTTTGTACGACAACCTGATGATGGCGACCAACGTCATCCACAGCGCCCACCGCCACGGGGTGAACAAACTGCTGTTTCTGGGGTCGTCCTGTATCTATCCCAAGCTGTGCCCCCAGCCAATGCGGGAGGACTACCTGCTGACGGGCTGTTTGGAGCCCACCAACGAACCCTACGCCATCGCCAAAATTGCCGGACTCAAGCTCTGTGAAAACTATCGCCGCCAATATGGGGCCAACTTTATCTCGGCCATGCCCACGAACCTCTATGGCCCCAACGATAACTTCCACCTCGAAAACGCCCATGTCCTCCCGGCCCTGATGCGGAAGTTCCACGAGGCCAAAATCCAGCACCAGCCCACGGTGACGGTGTGGGGCACGGGGACGCCCCTGCGGGAATTTCTCTATGTGGACGATTTGGCCGATGCCCTGGTGTTTTTGATGAACACCTACAACGCGATGGACTTCATCAACGTGGGCACCGGGCAAGAGGTTTCTATCCAGGAACTGGCGCAGACGATCCAAACCGTGGTGGGCTACGACGGGGATCTGGTGTTTGATACCACCAAACCCGACGGCACCCCGCGCAAACGGCTGGATGTCTCTCGCCTAACGGCGGCGGGCTGGCAGGCCAAAATTGACCTAAAAACGGGCATCGAAAAAACCTATGCCTGGTTCCTCGATCACGGCGACAGCCTCCGGCGTTAGGGCCACCCTAGCAGCGCAGGTAGTGCATCAGGGTGGCGATGGTGTCGGCGGGGAGATTCAGCCGCCGCTGAAGATCCGCCATGCTGCGGAAGGGGCCACGGCGCTGGCGTTCCTTCAGCAGGGCCTGGGCTAGGGTGGGAGACAGGGTGGGCACAGGGCCTAGGTCGGCCAGGGTGGCTTGGTTGATCGCCACCGGACGAATGGCCAGGGGGCTGAAGTCATCGTAGTAGCAAAAGGAGAGCACCGGGGCGAGGGGCTGAAGAGTGGGCACCGCCACCCCTAGGGCGGCAGCGATGTCCTCCAGGGCGTGGAAACTCACGCCGCTCTGGCGCAGTTCCACCAACACCTGGGCTTGCCGAATGGAAATTCCCGGTAGGCGTAGCCAATCATCCACACTGGCCTGGTTCACATCCAGCCGAAACCCCGCCTCAGCGGCCTGGGCCACCTCCGCCAGGGACGCTAGCCGATAGGCCCGGTCTTGGGCCAGCCGTTGGCCTAGGGCTGAACTTGAGCCCTGAAGCTGTTGCCATTGCTGAACGACCCGTGCCAGAGGCCCCATTAACCCACCTGCTCCAGCAGTTGACGACGTTTTTGCTCAAACTCCGCCTCGGAAATGAGACCCTCCTGGCGCAAGCGATCCAACTCCCGCAGCGCCACCCCAAGGGCGTTCATCTGCTTCGGATCGATGGGGGGGGCAGATTTGGCCGTCGGTGTGGCCTTCGCCGCCTCAGCCCCAAAAAACTCGGGCGGACGTCCCAATAACCAAGCCCCTTCGAGGGCACAGGCAATGTGGGGAATGGGCGTCCAGCTTAGGAGCAGATAGGTTAGCCCCCAGCCCGGTTGCCCCAAGTAAAACTTATGAATGCCCGACCCAAAGGGGATAATGGCCCCGCACCAGGCCAGGGCAACGGCGATGCTACGACGACGGGGTTCTGAGGAGGACAGCGTCATACCTAAGGGCTCACAGGAGAGGGGCAAGCCGCCGGAACCGGGCAAGGTCAAGCGGTATCCGTTTAGTATACTCTGCATAAATAGAGGTCTAAACATCCCTGATTTCACGGTTGTGCGGCAAAAAAATCCCGAGCAACAGACGTAAGATCGGATCCATGACATCGCGTTTCTGTTTTCATTCCCTACCTCCTTCGTCCCCCTTTCCCCTTGGATGACTTCTCCCTCTCCCCTTTCCCCCGCCTGGTTTAGCCAATTTTCCGACCCCTATGCCGTGCTGGGGGTCGCTGTCACGGCGGATGATCGGCGCATCCTGAAGCGCTACCACCAGGTGGCAAAGCGCCTTCATCCCGACGTGCAAGACAAGACGGATGAGGATCAAGAGGCCTTTATTACCCAATCCTTGGCCAAGCTGGTGAACCCGGCCTACCAGCGCCTCAAACAGGAAAAGCAGCGCAGTGAAGTCTTGGCCACCCTGCGGTTCAAGGTGCGGCGACTGGTGCGGGAGGGGAAGTTTCACCCCCAAGGGGAGGCGAGCCTTCACCTGCAAACGGTGCCCGAGGCAGAGGTGGATACGGTCTATGAATATACCCTCCAGCAGATCAGCGAAACCCAGTATGATTCAGCGGCCAGCTTTACGGCCTGCACCCGCCAAATTAACGAGCTCAATCTAGTCTATTTCCAGCGCAAGATGGGGGATGCCATCATCCGCGAAAAGCGGGTGGGCATGGTGCAGGTGCCCAGTTCCGGGGCGGCCCCGTCGGGACAAGCCGCTCCTGAGCAAACGACTCCTCCTGAGGAAGCTCCGGTTGCCTATGCCGACCGCCATTACCAACGGGCCAGACAATACCTGCAAGGGAAAAATGCCCCCGCCGCCATCCAAGAACTCAAGGACGCCCTGAAGTTAGAACCCCAAAACAGCAATTTCCACTCGCTGATGGGGCAGGCGTACCTGTTGAACAAGCTGCCGGGGATGGCCAAGGTGCATTTTAAGCAAGCCCTACGCATTGACCCCGACAACGGCGTGGCCCAAAAGTATGCCCGCCTGCTTAAGCTAGACCCCCAGGCATCGGCGGCATCCGCCAGTTCAGCCAAGTCCGCCAGTTCAGCGAGCCCGCCGCCACCGTCTACACCCCCTCAACCCCGCCAAGGATTCCTAGGCCGCCTGTTTTCCAGTCTGCCAAAATAGCCCCCAGGGGCGGGCTGTCTAAGTAGGGTTATCTCCCCTTGGCCCAGGCCCGGTTTCGCCCCTACGCTGATAGACATCGCATCCTTCGTTCACCACCGCCAAGCCATGGGATTTTTTGATTCTGAAATCATCCAACGGGAAGCCATGCAACTGTTTCAGGACTACCAAAGCCTGACGCAGTTGGGCAGCAACTACGGCAAGTTCGACCGCGAAGGCAAAAAGATGTTCATCGAACAAATGGAATCGATGATGGAGCGCTACCACATCTTTATGAAGCGGTTTGAACTGTCCGAAGACTTTACGGCCAAAATGACCGTCGAACAACTGAAAACCCAACTCGGCCAGTTTGGGATGACCCCCGACGGCATGTTTCAGCAAATGCAGCAAACCCTGGAACGGATGAAGGCTGAAATTGAACCCTAGGGGCACTCGATCACCTCTGTGCCAGTCTTGAGACTGGATTGGGGAAAGCGGGACACTTTTGCCTGAAAACAACAGTCAATGCACAGCAGGCCAGAGCGGATTGCACCAGATTTAGCCAGCGGTGGTAAGGTTGAAAGCATCTTGCCGATCTGGGTCATTCTACCTGGCAAGCCCCCTTGGCCGTTGTTTCTTCCCCCTCCTCAGATCATGACGCAGCCCCATCAGCGCCCGATTTCTGGGCTTCTATTGAATCGCTTTTTGACGCTGTTTAAAGTTAGCCTGGGGCTTTCCCTGTGGTGGTTGGTGGCGCTGCCGGTGCAGGCGGCGGTGGAGATGCGGGTTGCCGTAGCAGAAGGGCGGGATCGGGTGGCGGTGGGCAGTTCTACCCCAGCCCTAGTGAAAACCGTGGCGGGGCAAAGCGTGGGCCAAATTCCCCAGGGGCAAGCGGTAACCATCACCACCGAGGGCAATAACCTCAAGCTGGCCGACTGGCAGAACCAAGCCTTTTGGGTTGAGCCCACCAGCGACGGCTATATCTTCATTGATGATGCCTGGTATCGGGGGCGGGTGCTGGTCTTGCCCAATGGCGGCAAAGTCACCGCCATCAACTGGGTGGATCTCGAAGAATACCTCTACAGTGTCCTAGGGGCCGAAATGCCTGCCAGTTGGCCCCAGGAGGCCCTCAAGGCCCAGGCCGTCGCCGCCCGTTCCTTTGCCCTGAACCGCCGTGATCGTAGCCTCTCGGCATCCTTTGATGTGGATGACACCACGGCGAACCAGGTCTACCGAGGGTTGACGAGTGAAGCCCCCTCCACCATTGCCGCCGTGAATGCCACCCGAGGCCAAGTGCTCACCTACAACGGACGGGTGATTGAAGCGGTCTTCCATTCCTCCTCTGGGGGATACACCGAAAATGTGGAAGATGTATGGCAGCAGTCGCTCCCCTACCTGCGCAGCGTGCCGGACTTTGACCAAGATGCCCCCGTCTTTCGCTGGTCGCAAACCTTCACCGCCAGCCAGTTTCAGCAGCGGGTGACGGGCGTCGGTCGGCTTCAGGCCGTGGCCGTCGAGCGATTCACCCCCCAGGGTCGCGTCGCCTCCATCCGGCTCCAGGGCACCGAGGGCAGCCGCACCCTGACCGGCACCCAACTGCGCCAAGCCCTAGGGCTACGCAGCACTCTGTTTTCTGTCTCCATCCAGGGCGATTCCATCCGTGTTGACGGACGCGGCTTTGGCCACGGCATTGGGATGAGCCAATGGGGGGCGCGGGGGTTAGCCCTCCAGGGCTACAGCTACGTTCAAATTCTGGCCCACTATTACCAGAGCACGACCCTGTCTCTGATTCAGATTGCCCAGAACTAGGGTTTGACATCCTCCAACCGCCCTAAAGGACGGGGATTCCTCACCACGCCTCAAAAAAATAGGAATTGGTCGCTGCATGGGGGCATCGGGCAACCGTCGTTTCGACCCTACGCATCCGCCCCTACGCATCTGCCCCCTACGAACATCAAACGAAAAAGGGAAGCCCCGACGGACTTCCCTATCATTCTCATCACTGAACCGGGCTGTAGTAACGGCATGGCAGGGGCCTAGATCATGGCTAGCAACCCCTAGGGAACAGCCCAGCGGTGAACTACATCAAGCCAATTTGAGACAGAATGCCTTGACCCGTGAGCAATTCGGTCGCGATGCCGATGACAAAGCCCAGCATAGCCAGACGACCGTTCCAGGTTTCAGCAAATGCTACAAAGCCAAACTTGCTTTCGTTGTTTTCCATGACGGATAGCTCCTATATGGATAGAGGGCAAACAATTCAATATCCTTGAAACTTAAATTAACATAAGTTTTCTGAATCAGCAGGGGATAACCTAACTTTTTTTCGATGGTAGAAATAACCGACGCCTATGATTTAGGCGATTGGGTAGGGCTCCTCCGGGTGGATGAACCCAAGTATGGGCCATGGGCGCAGGGATCTTGCCCCACGGCCCATGGAGGTAATGGGAGATTGCCCCCTCGACTGGCCCTGGGGCTCATTGGTCAGGGTGGTGCGTCAACCCGCCCTATCCCCCGTCGTGCCGTCGCTAGCTGGCGGTGGTCACGGCCTCGGAGGTGCCCATTTGGATCAACTCTATCTTGTAGCCATCGGGATCCTGAACAAACGCAAGAACCGTTGAGCCGTGCTGCATGGGGCCAGGTTCACGCACCACTTCGCCGCCCATGGCTTTGATGCGATCGCAGGTTTGGTAAATATCGTCTACCCCTAGGGCGATGTGACCGTAGGCGGTGCCCAGGTCGTAGGCCTCCACACCCCAATTGTGGGTGAGTTCCAGGACGGAGTGGTTGGCCTCGTCGCCATAGCCCACAAAGGCTAGGGTAAACTCGCCACCGGGATAGTCTTTCTTGCGCAATAGGGTCATCCCCAGCACATCACAATAAAACTGGAGTGATCGATCCAAATTGCCCACCCGCAGCATGGTGTGTAGAAGTCGCATCGTTATTTAATCCTTGAAACGTCAGGTGCAATCTAGATGGAAGGGAGGCCCAGGGGCCAAAACCACGCGGTAGACCAGAGCGGTTCTGTGGTGCCGAGGGCTTGCTCCCAAAGGAAGGCTAACGGCTTTCCGCCTGCTACGTCCAGAGAGAAAAACTGGACTAGAACCGCCTCTGCCGTGGTCGTTGTCAGTCTAGGCTAAACTATCCAGGGCGACCTAATGCAGTGTGGGAGAGGACAACGGCCATGAAACGGCGAAAACTATTGGGCTATGCAGGATCGGGCTTGGCAACCACCGTGGGGATGGGGTGGCTGAATCATCGGCCCGCCCAAGCACAGCAGGCCAATCGTCTGACCCTGCGTAGCTTGGGCCACACCGCTTTTCTGTTTACCGGCGGTGGACAGCGCATTTTATCCAATCCCTTCCGTCGCCTGGGCTGCACCGAGGGCTTTCCCTCACCGGCCCAGCCCGCCGATCTGGTTATGATCAGCAGCCGCCTACTGGATGAGGGCTACCTGAATGACCTGCCCGGTAATCCCCAGGTGTTGGCTGAGCCCGGAGTCTACGACATCGGCAATCTGCGCATCCAGGGTGTGAGCACCCCCCATGACCGTGAGGGCGGACGGCGCTTTGGCACCAACACCATCTGGAAATGGACCCAAGCTGGGGTCACTGTGATCCACATGGGTGGGGCTGTCGCGCCCCTGCGGCTGGAGGAGCAAATTTTGTTGGGACGGCCCGATGTGCTGCTGGTGCCCGTGGGCGGTGGCCCCAAGGCCTACACAGCAGAGGAAGCGGTACAGGCCATTCAAGTGCTGCGGCCCAAGGTGGTCATCCCCACCCACTACCTGACCACTGCCGCCAACGACACCTGCGATCTCAGCCCCCTAGATAACTTCCTGGCGCTGATGCAGGGCACCCCCATCACCCGCGCCCCCCAGGGCACCCTCTCCATTCGACCGAGCGATCTGCCCAACGAAGGAATGCGGATTCAGGTCTACCAATATCCCCGCGCCTAGCAGTCAGCCTTGGGCGTGGGATTGCGGTATATATAATGGCATCGATTAGATGCAGAATTGCCATGGTTAACGTCTACGCCCAGCGCCGCCAGCGTGTGATGGAGTTGATCGGTGGGGGGACGGCGGTGTTTGCCAGTGCCCCGGCGGCGGTGATGCACAACGATGTGGACTATCCCTTTCGCCAAGACAGCAATTTCTATTACCTGACCGGGTTTAATGAGCCAGAAGCCGTGGCGGTGATCGCTCCCCATCACGAAGATCACCGCTTTGTCCTATTTGTGCGCCCGAAGGATTTGGACAAGGAAATCTGGTCAGGCTATCGGGTGGGGGTGGAACAGGCCAAGGAACGCTACGGGGCCGATGAGGTGTATCCCATCGCCGAACTTGGGGAACACCTGCCTAAGTACCTCAATAAGGCGGATCGGCTGTATTACCACTTCGGCCATGATCAAACCCTAAACACGACGATTTTGCAGCAGTGGCAGCGGCTACTGGCCACCTACCCCAAGCGTGGCACCGGCCCCGTGGCCATTGAGGATGCCGGACTGCTGATGCAAACCCTGCGCCGGGTAAAAGACCACGACGAACTGGAACGACTGCGGCGGGCCATCGCCATTGCCGCCAAGGCCCACAACCACGCCCGCGAAATCGCGGCCCCCGGTCGCTATGAGTACGAAATTCAGGCGGAGATGGAACATATCTTCCGCCTGGAGGGGGCCATGGGGCCAGCCTATCCCTCCATTGTGGCCTCCGGCGACAATGCCTGCATCCTTCACTACATCGAGAACACCCGCCAAATGCAGGCGGGCGACCTGCTGCTGATCGACGCGGGCTGCGCCTACGACTACTACAATGCCGACATTACCCGTACCTTTCCGGTGGGAGGCCAGTTTAGCCCAGAGCAACGGATTTTGTACGAACTGGTGCTGGAGGCTCAGACCCAGGCCATTGAGGCCGTGAAGCCGGGGGCTCCCTTCAATGAATTTCACGATGTCGCCACGCGCAGGCTCACCGAGGGCATGGTGGACCTAGGGCTGCTCTCCGGGGCCGTAGACACCTTGATCGAAGAGAAAAAACATAAGGCCTTCTTTATGCATGGCACGGGGCATTTCCTGGGGTTGGATGTCCATGATGCGGGGATTCTTCGCAATCCCGACAAAACCTGGAAACCCTTTGAGGCAGGCAATGTGGTGACGGTAGAACCTGGAATTTACATTTCCCCCTTCTACCAACCCGCCGAGGGCCAGCCCCAGATTGATGATCGCTGGCGCGGCATTGGCATTCGCATTGAGGACGATGTCCTAGTGACGGAAACGGGCCATGACGTGCTCACCGCCGCTGTGCCCAAGTCCCTTGATGCGATGGAGCGATGAGGGATTAAACTCTCATTAGGGTGTGGTGATTTTAGGGTGTGGTACGCCAAATGAAAGTTGGGCCTATTATGCAAGAAGATGTGGCGGCACTCAGAACCAACGTGAGCTACCAACGAACCAGCCAGATACAAATCAGCACCGATCCTACGACCCTGCCATCGGTGCTGGTTTGGTTTGACCAGTTTGAACCGGCCCCCATTCCCCGTTCCCTTTGGTTGCAGTGTCAGCTCGCCTTGATTGAGGGCTTCACGAACGCCATTCGCCATGCCCATGGGGATCTTCCCAAATCCACCCCCATCACCATTGAGGTGAGTGTTTCCAGTTCCACCATCGATATCCGAATTTGGGATCAAGGGCCAGGGTTTGATCTGGGGGCCGTGCTGAAGACCAAGCTGGATAACCACAGCCCCCACGACGAAGGCGGTCGCGGGCTGAAAATCATGTACCTCGTGGCGGATCAGCTCAGCTACTACTCCAGCGAGCGAGGGAACTGCCTCCATCTGCACAAGACCTATGCCTAAGGACAGACCATGGCCTTACCGACTGGATTAATGGCCCTTTCCCCTTGGGGGGTGGGGGCCTTGGTCAATACCATCCTGCTGGGCTTGGCCTGGGTGCTGCCGAAAAAACTGCTTACCCCAGCGGGATACCTGAATGCCTGGGGGTTGGGGGTCTTGGTGTGGGGAGCCCTAGGCTGGCGGGGCTATGGGGTGGTTATGGTGTATTTCCTCTTGGGATCGGCGGTCACGCGGGTGGGGCTAGCTCGCAAACTGGCGGCGGGCATCGCCGAAGGTCGATCAGGGGTGCGCGGCCCGGAGAATGTCTGGGGGTCGGCCTTGGTGGGTGCCCTGTGCGCCCTGGGTCTGGTGGTGCTGTCGGAGACCTCCCGGGCCGGGGAACTTTCCCCCTGGCCCCAGTTGTTGGCCCTAGCCTACGTCAGCAGCTTTAGCACGAAGCTAGCCGACACGACCGCCAGCGAAGTGGGCAAAGCCTACGGCCAACGAACCTTTCTCATTACCACCCTCCGGCCTGTGCCCCCCGGCACCGAAGGAGCCGTTAGCGTAGAAGGTACCTTGGCGGGGGTGGTCGGCAGTCTAGCCATCGCCCTGGTCGGCTGGGGGGTGGGCCTCATTTCGGCCTGGGGTATTCCCCTGTGCTTGGTGGCCGCCTTCATCGCCACTAACCTAGAAAGCGTCATCGGCGCAACCCTACAGACCCGCATTCCCTGGCTCACCAACGAACTCGTCAACATTCTCAACACCGCCATTGGAGCCGCCCTCGCCATTGTCCTGGGCTACGGCTGGCTGCGTTGAATCCTGCTTGCACCGGGCTGCACAACCCCCTAGAGAATTTTGTCCATCCCGTAGATGAGGGACTTGAGGGCCATCACCTGGCGAATGCAGAGCAGCACCCCCGGCATGAAGCTAGCCCGGTCGCTGGTGTCGTGGCGGAGGGTGTAGAGTTGGCCCGGTGCGCCAAAGAGGATTTCCTGGTGGGCAATTAATCCCGGCAGGCGGACGCTGTGGATGTGGATGCCCTCGGGGGTGGATCCACCCCTGGAACCGGGCAGGGTTTCAGTTTCCTTCACCAGGGGCACATTGAAGGACTTTTGGGCCTCGGCCAGCATTTGGGCGGTTTGCACAGCGGTGCCGCTGGGGGCATCGGCCTTTTGGTTGTGGTGTAGCTCAATGATTTCCACATGGTCGAAGTATTGCGCCGCCTGCTGGGCCGCCTGCTGCATCAACACCACACCAATGGAAAAGTTGGGAATAATCAAACACCCGGTGCTGGCCTTATCGGCAAACTCAGCCAAATCACGGATTTGTTCGGGGCTCAGCCCCGTGGTGCCCACCACGGGCCGCACCCCGTAGGCAATGGCTGCCCGCACGGATTCGTACACCGTATCGGGGTGGGTAAAGTCCACCATCACCGCCTGTCCTTCGCTCTGGGCCGCCACGAGGGTGGCCTCCAGGTCATTCATGACGGGCACTTCTAGGGGCCGAAAGCCAATCACCTCGCCAATGTCTTGGCCGAGGATGTCGGGTTTTTTGTCGATGGCTCCCACCAGGGTCATATCCTCGGCTTGGGCCACGGCCTTAATTACCTCGCGGCCCATTTTGCCGCAGGCTCCGTTGACAACAACGGGAATTTTGGGTTGGGGGGTCATAGGAATCTAAAGTTTCTCGGCCAGGGATTTGAGATATTCGGTGTTGACGCCGGACTCGCGGGGGAGGGCAATTTTGCCGGTGCGGGCAATTTCCCGTAGACCAAAGCGGTTCAGCACCTGCACAATGGCCACCATTTTGCCCGGATCGCCCACCACTTCCAGGGTGAGGGAATCCTCAGATACATCCACCACCCGAGCCCGGAAAATGTGAGCCAGTTCGATCACCTCAGAGCGGTTGGCGCTGGTGGCGTTCACCTTCAGCAGCATCAATTCGCGCTCCACGCAGGGGGTGTAGGTGACATCGTTGACCTTGATGACGTTGATCAGCTTATAGAGCTGCTTGGTGAGTTGTTCAATCACCTGCTCATCCCCAGGAACCACCATGGTGATGCGGGACACGCCATTTTTCTCCGCTGGGCCAACGGCTAGACTTTCAATATTGAAGCCTCGACGGGCAAACAACCCGGCAATGCGGGTGAGAACTCCGGCCTCATCTTCCACCAACACGGATAGGGTGTGCTTGATGGACTGGGGAGCCGCAGGGGTGGAGGCGGACAGGGTGGCAGTGTTCACCATAGGACAGGGAAAAGGATGGGCTAGAGATTGAGCAGTGAGCCTTGCGGCGGGCAGGACGGCAGGACGGGGTGACCCCGAACGCTGGAAGGAGGACAACGCCATCCCGATCCTCCGCAAACCACTATGATACTCCGAAAACCCCGCTGCATTGGCAAGCAGCGGGGAGGGCAATTCTCAGGATGATGCCTCCGCCTCTTCGCCTTTCTCGGGCTTCAGCAGCGGGAAGGCAATTACATCACGGATGCTGGCGCTGTCGGTGAGCAGCATCACTAGGCGGTCAATGCCGATGCCTTCGCCGCAGGTGGGGGGCATACCATGCTCCAGGGCGGTGAGGAAATCTTCGTCAACCCCGGTGGCTTCCACATCCCCGGCGGCTTTGCGGGCGGCTTGCCGCTCAAAGCGGTGACGCTGGTCGATGGGGTCGGTCAACTCCGAGAAGCCGTTGGCCGTTTCCCGTCCAGCCACGAACAACTCGAACCGTTCCACCACCCCTGGTTTACTGCGGTGGGGCTTGGAGAGGGGCGAAATCTCGACGGGATGATCAATCAAAAACGTTGGCTGAATCAGGGTTTCCTCGATTTTCTGCTCAAACACCTCGTTCAGCAGCTTGCCGATGGAGTCGCAGTCCTCCACCCCGTGTAGGTTGAGGGGTTTTACCGCCGCCTTAGCCTCCGCTAGGGTCGCAAATCCATGGAAATCTAGGCCCGTCTGCTCTTTGACCAGGTCGTGCATGGAGATCCGCTTCCAGGGGGGCGTCAGGTCAATATCCACCCCTTGGTAGGTGATTTGAGTTGTTCCCAGAATGTCCTTAGCCAGGGTGGCCACCAAGTCTTCGGTCAGATCCATAAAGTCGTGGTAGTCGGCGTAGGCTTGGTAGAATTCCACGCTGGTAAATTCGGGGTTGTGGCGAGTGGAAACGCCCTCGTTGCGGAAGATACGGCCAATTTCAAACACCTTTTCAAAGCCGCCCACCACCAAACGCTTCAGGTGCAGTTCCGTGGCGATGCGTAGGTATAGATCCATCTCCAGGGTGTTGTGGTAGGTGATGAAGGGCCGCGCCTCGGCCCCCCCGGCCTCGCTTTGCAGCACCGGGGTTTCGATTTCCAAAAAGCCTCGGTCTTCTAAATAGCGGCGAATGCCCGTGGTAATCAGCGCTCGCTTGCGGAAGGTGTCGCGCACCGTGGGGTTCACAATCAAATCCACATAGCGCTGACGGTAGCGCTTGGCCACGTCGGTGAGGCCGTGCCACTTGTCCGGCAGGGGCAGCAGCGCCTTGGTGAGCATGGCGTAGCGCTGCACTTTCACCGATAGCTCACCCTTGTCCGTGCGCTTAATCGTGCCCGTGACGCCGATGATGTCGCCCACATCGGTGAGCTGCTTCAGGTGGTCGAAGGCTTGCTCGTCCTCAGATCCCATCTGATCCTGAATCGTGGCTTTTTCCAGATAAAGCTGGATGGTGCCCGACTCGTCTTGCAGGCCAAAGAAGGCCAGCTTGCCAAACACCCGCCGCGCCAAAATCCGCCCCGCAATGGAAACCCTGTCCGCCACCTCTTCCCCAGCGGCCAGGTCGGCATACTGCTCCTGAAGTTGGGCCATCTGGTGGGTGACATCCCAACGGTAGGCAAAGGGATTTTGACCCACCTGCTTCAGGTCGTCCACCTTTTGCAAACGGGCGGCGCGAATTTCTTCGAGGCTAGAGGCACTTTGACCGGAACGGGTGGCGTCGGAGGACATGGTTAGCAGGGCTTAAGAATAAGGGATGACGGCGGCAATAAAATCCACAAACGCCCATTATAGGCACCTGGCGCACCGGGCCGATAGCCGTTCTCAGGGGATTTCTCCAAGGGATGATGTGGCCCCATCCCTCGCTATGGCCTGCGTTGGCAATCCCGATCCATCCCTTCGCCCGCCGCTGCCCAGGGGGTGAACAGCAGCGCGTAGGGACTGCCCTGAATTTTGCGTAATTTTGCTTAAGTTTAGGGAACGGTGACATTCGACCCCTTTGCCCAGCCCATCGGCCTTAGCGGGGCCAAGATCGACAATCGAATTCCACCGTTAGCCCTTAGAATAAGTTGGATTTTCTCACCACCCCTGCCGCTTATGCCTCGCCGCGACGACATCAAAAAAATTCTGCTGATTGGTTCTGGCCCCATTGTGATTGGCCAAGCCTGCGAGTTTGACTACTCCGGCACCCAGGCCTGCAAAGCGTTGCGGGAAGAGGGCTACGAGGTGGTGTTGATCAACTCCAACCCGGCCACAATTATGACCGACCCGGAAACGGCGGATCGCACCTACATCGAGCCACTAACGCCAGAAATTGTGGAGCGGGTGATCGAGCGGGAACGGCCTGACGTGATGTTGCCCACCATGGGCGGCCAGACGGCGCTAAACATTGCCGTAGCGCTCTCCAAAAACGGCGTACTAGAGCGCTACGGCGTGGAGCTAATTGGGGCGAAGCTGGAAGCCATTGAAATGGCCGAGGATCGCAAGCTCTTTAAAGAGGCCATGGAGCGGATTGGGGTGGGGGTATGCCCCTCTGGTTTGGCAGAAACCATGGAGGAAGCGCGGCAGATTGCCCACCAGATCGGCAGTTTTCCACTGATTATTCGCCCCGCCTTCACCATGGGCGGCACCGGGGGCGGCATTGCCTACAACCAAGAGGAATTTGAAACCATCGCCCGATCCGGTCTCGATGCCAGCCCGGTTTCCCAGATTTTGATCGAGCAATCGCTGCTGGGCTGGAAGGAATACGAGCTGGAGGTGATGCGCGACCTGGCGGATAACGTGGTGATCATCTGCTCCATCGAAAACTTTGATCCCATGGGCGTCCATACGGGGGATTCCATCACCGTGGCTCCGGCCCAGACCCTCACCGATAAGGAATACCAGCGCCTGCGGGATGCCTCGATTAAGATCATCCGCGAAATTGGCGTGGAAACGGGTGGGTCGAATATTCAGTTTTCGGTCAACCCCAACACCGGGGACGTGATCGTGATTGAGATGAACCCCCGGGTGTCTCGTAGTTCGGCCCTGGCTTCCAAGGCGACGGGCTTCCCCATTGCCAAATTTGCCGCCAAGCTGGCGGTGGGCTACACGCTGAACGAAATCTCCAACGATATCACTAAGAAAACCCCGGCCAGCTTCGAGCCAACCATCGACTATGTGGTGACGAAGATCCCCCGCTTTGCCTTCGAGAAATTCCCCGGCACCTCCAGCACCCTCACCACCCAAATGAAATCCGTGGGCGAGGCCATGGCCATCGGGCGGACGTTCCAGGAATCCTTCCAGAAGGCGCTACGATCCTTGGAAATTGGCCGAGCGGGCTGGGGCTGTGATCGGGCCGAAAAACTGCCCAGCCTCAACGAAATTCGGCCCAAGCTGCGGGTGCCCAACCCCGAACGGGTGTTTGAACTGCGCCACGCCATGCAGTTGGGCCTAACGGTAGAGGAAATCTACGAACTGACGGGCATCGACCCCTGGTTTTTGCGCCAGCTAGAGGGGCTACTGAAGACCGAGAAATTCCTCAAGCGCACGGCCTTGAACACCCTTAGCGCTGACCAAATGCAGGCCATCAAGCGCCAGGGCTTTAGCGATCGCCAGATCGCCTACGCCACAGGCAGCGATGAAGACACCGTGCGCCAGTATCGCAAGGGCTTGGGCATCCTCCCCGTCTACAAAACCGTGGACACCTGCGCCGCCGAGTTTGAAGCCTTCACCCCCTACTACTACTCCACCTACGAAGACGAAACCGAGGTGCTGCCCAGCGATCGCCCCAAGGTGATGATCCTCGGCGGTGGCCCCAACCGCATCGGCCAGGGCATCGAGTTTGACTACTGCTGTTGCCATGCCTCCTTTGCCCTGCGGGACGACGGCTACGAGACGATTATGGTTAACTCCAACCCCGAAACCGTTTCCACCGACTACGACACCAGCGATCGCCTCTATTTCGAGCCGCTGACCAAGGAAGACGTGCTCAATATTATTGAGGCCGAAAATCCCATTGGTATCATCATCCAGTTCGGTGGCCAAACACCCCTGAAATTGGCGGTTCCCCTTCAGCAATACCTGGCTGCTTTGCCCACCACCGAAACCAAAATCTGGGGCACCTCGCCCGATTCCATCGACACCGCCGAAGACCGGGAGCGCTTCGAGGCGATTCTGCGGGAACTGGACATCAAACAGCCCCCCAACGGCATGGCCCGCAGCTTCCAGGATGCCCTCAAGGTGGCTCAGCAAATTGACTACCCCGTGGTGGTGCGGCCCAGCTACGTCCTCGGCGGGCGGGCCATGGAAATCGTCTACTCCGACGAAGACCTGGAGCGCTACATGACCTACGCCGTGCAGGTCGAGCCGGATCACCCCATCCTGATCGACAAGTTTTTGGAAAACGCCATCGAGGTGGATGTGGACGCCATCGCCGACCACACCGGCCAGGTCGTCATCGGCGGCATCATGGAGCACATCGAGCAGGCGGGCATCCACTCCGGGGATTCGGCCTGTTCTCTGCCCACCATTACCCTGCCGGAAGAGACCCTAGCCACCATTCGGGACTGGACGACGAAACTGGCCAAACGCCTGAACGTGATCGGCCTGATGAACATTCAGTTTGCGGTCAAGGGCGGGCAGGTCTACATCCTGGAAGCCAACCCCCGCGCCTCCCGGACGGTGCCCTTTGTCTCCAAGGCCATCGGCCATCCCCTGGCCAAGCTGGCGGTGCGGGTGATGTCGGGCAAAACCTTGGCCGACCTGGGCTTCACCACCGAAGTGATCCCCAACCACATCGCGGTCAAAGAAGCCGTCCTACCCTTCGATAAATTTGTCGGCACCGATGCCCTACTGGGGCCAGAAATGCGATCCACCGGGGAGGTGATGGGCATTGATGCGGACTTCGGCAAAGCCTTCGCCAAGGCCGAACTGGGGGCCAACCAAAAGCTCGCCCTCCAGGGCACGGTCTTCATTTCCATGAACGACCGCGACAAATCCGCCGTGATCCCCGTCGCTAAGGAACTGGCCAGCCTGGGCCTGAAGCTGATCGCCACCAGCGGCACCCGCAAAGCCCTGATGGACGAGGGGCTCAACGTAGACCTGATCCTCAAAGTCCACGAAGGCCGTCCCAACATCGAAGACGCCATCAAAAACGGCGAGATCCAACTGATCATCAACACCCCCGCTGGCAGCACCGCCCTAGAGGACGACCGATCCATCCGCCGCACCGCCCTCGCCTACAAGGTGCCGATCATCACCACCATCGCCGGAGCCAGCGCCACCGCCTCCGCCATCCATTCCCTGCAACAGCACCCCCTCGCGGTGAAATCCATCCAGGAGTATGTGGGGCTGCCATAGGGTAGCGGTTGTCTCCGGTGGCGTTGGTCACGTTGCTCAATCGAAACGTGGCACGGGTGGGGTTTATGGCCCTGCTCTATGCCGTGCAAGCCGCGACGGGCAATCCGGGGCTGGCCTTTCTGCCCGTTGCCCATTATCTGACCCAGCACCAGGGTTTTGCCGCCGCCCAACTGGCGGGATTTCAAGCCCTGGTGCTGCTGCCTTGGATGATCAAACCCCTCTGGGCCATTGCGATTGATGGCCTCATCCAGCGAGGCTACACCACCCAAGGCTGCTTAATCCTGAGCTTTGGCAGCATTGCCCTTGGCTTTGGTCTGCTGAGCCAGGTGCAAACTCCAACGGTAGGTCTGCTGCTGCTGGGGTTGGGGCTGATCTCGGCAGTCATCGCCTTTTCGGACGTGGTAGCCGACCGCTGGATGGTGATTGAAGGGCAACGGCATCAGCGGGGCAATCTGTACCAAGCGGCGCAGTGGGTAGGCTGGGGTAGTACAGCCATGGCAATGTTTTTGGTCGGCGGCTGGCTGGCGGATCGAATCCCCCTGAACCAGGTGTTTGGCCTTAGCACCTTGGTGCCAATCTTGGCCCTAGGTTTAGTGATTTGGAAATGGCCCGATGTCGAGAAAACTCCATCCCAGCATAAAGTCTGGCCAAACAGATCCCAGGGTTCTGATCTAGATATCCAGCAACGCCCAGGTGGCTCACTCAAGAACCCTGGGATCTTGGCTCGTAAATTCTGGCAAAGCAGATCCCAGGGTTCTGATCTAGATACCCAGCAACGCCCAGGTGACTCACTCAAGAACCCTGGGATCTTCTCAGCCCTGATCAACGCCCTTAAACAGCCCGACCTGCGCCAAGTGCTGGGCCTCGTCGTGCTGCTTCAGCTTAGCCCCTTGCCCATCGACTACCTGTATCAGG
>JAYKHF010000234.1:0-3905 GCA_035285305.1 Leptolyngbya sp. | reverse complement strand
CCCTCACCCTAAATCCCTCTCCCAATGTGGGAGAGGGACTTTGAGGATTTTTCTAGCCCCCCTCTCCCCCCTGGGAGAGGGGCTGGGGGTGAGGGCCAAGCCCATACGAAGAGACATCTTTGTGATCGACTGAGTCTGTAGATTGGCCTCAGTCGATCACAACCGCCCTCATGCTGCCTCGATCGAGACCTCACCCTAAATCCCTCTCCCGGGGCGGGGTTGGGGGTGAGGCCTTCGGAAGGCTGTGTGATCGACTGAGCCTTGTACACTAAAACTGCTGCATTAGGACTGCTGTGCTAAAACGGATCTCTTTTCTAGTTGCCCTTATCCTCGGCGGGTTTGCCCTTGCGCCTCAGCCGACCCAAGCCCAGGCACTAGCCCCCTACGTTCTGCCCCTCGACTACGATCTGATGGGCGAACAGGGACGATACCTGGCCAGTGAGGCCCAGCAGTTGGCCGAATACCGGCAGTTTAACCGTGCCCTTTCCTTGGCCCAACTGGCGGCCCAACTAGCCCCCAACGATGCCCAAGTGCTCGCCCTCCTAGGCGGGCTTTACTTGCAGTCGGGGGACACCGAACGCGCCCTCACCCTGCTGACCCAGGCCAACACCCTCTCCCCCGAGGAACCGCGCATTTTGTTTGCCCTGGGGTCAGCCTATCTGCAAAAACAAGATTACCTGCGGGCCACGACCTACCTAGAGCGTGGCCTGCGCCGCGAGCCCGATAACGCCAACGCGCTTTTTGACTTGGGCAATGCCTATTTCCTGCTTAAACAGTATGAGCAGGCCATCACCCGATACAACACCTCCATTCAGGCCCAGGAGGACTTTTGGCCCTCGATCAACAACATCGGCCTGGTGCTGTATGAGCAGGGGGATGCCAACCAAGCCGTGGCCCAGTGGGAAGAGGCCCTGGCCCTGGCCGGGGGCGAAGAACCGGAGCCCAAGCTGGCGATCGCGGTGGTGCGCTATGCCCAGGGGAACTGTCGGGCCATCGCCAATGCGGGCAGCGGCCTCTGTCAACAGGCGTTGTCCTTGGGCATGACGGCCCTAGAACAGGATAGCCGCTATGCCGATGAAACCTTTTTGCGGCAAAACCTCTGGGGAGATCGGTTGATTGAGACTACCCAGCAGTTCTTTAGTACTCCGGTGGTGCGCAGCCTGATTACTGAACTGTAGCCCAGCCCACCCGGCCTAGGGGGCAATATTGCGCCGAGGATCGCCGTAACGGTACTCGGCGGTTTTCAGGTTCACCCGGGCGGTCATCGCGGCGGGCAGGGGGGCGATCCCCCAGTGGGCCTGGATGGCTTGGATCACTTGGTCTTGCTGGGCGCGTAGGGTAGCGATGTTCCGCCCTCGATTGATGATGGCAAACCACACAGGCCCTTGGTCAGCGGTGGGCACCATCCCGGCGAGGGCACTCACATCGGCCAGGGTTCCCGTTTTGACGACGGCGGTGGCCGGAAGGTGACGGTTCACCAAGGTGCCCACATCTTCCCCCGCCACGGGCAGCACATCGGCCACGGAATAGCCTTGGCGTTCCAGTTCTCGCTGTAGGGCCACCGCCATGGCAACGGCGGCCCGGGCCGACATTTGGTTGTCTATGCCCAGCCCCGACCCATTCATCAGGCTCAATTCCCCCGGCGGCAAGTCAGCCATCGCCGAGGCGGCTACCGTGACCCCGTCCGCCCCGCCCAACAAGGCGGCCACCTGATCGGCCATGGCGTTATTGCTGTAGATGTTCATGGCTTTGAGGATGGCGACCAGGGGCAAGGACTGGTGGCGCACCAGCCAGGTGACATTGGCCGGGAGATCGCTGGCCGGGAGGCGGCGCACCCGCCCCGAAAGGGTGAGGCTGGGCTGGGCGGTATTGGCATCTAGGCGGCGGTAGGCGGTGCGAATGTCAGAGTTCCAGGTGTCCCTATGCATGACCCGCTGGAGTTGGGCGGCGGAGGTATTCGGATCCTCAGAGAAGTTCATGGTGAAGCCATCCCCGATCACCAAATCCCCAGTCACGCGCTCAATCCCCAGGGTCTGAAGATGGTTGGCCAATACAATGCCCTCCTCCCACACAAACAGCGGATCGCCGCCGCCCCGCACCACGAGGTCGCCCCGCAAAACCCCATGCTCTAGGGTGCCTTGCATACCGACCCAGGTATCGAAGCGATGATCCAGGGGCCAGCGTTGGAGAGCCGCCAGGGTAGTGGCGAGCTTGGCGAGGGAGGCCGCAGGCAGGGGGGCTTGCCCCTGGTGCTGGGCGACCACACTATCCTGGGCCTGGATCCAGATCCCCTGCTGAGGGATATCTCGGCCCTGTTGACCTAGCCCTGCCAAGTACTGGGCCAAAATTTGGTCAATGGCCGGGTCAGCGGTGAGCCCCACCATCCAAGCGGATCGCCAATCGGCCACTAGCCGTTGCCCCTGCAACCCTAGGGGCTGAAAGGTGGGCGCTGGGTCTGCCCTGAGTAAAGTCGCCAGCCGCCCTAGGGGAATAAACCCCAGGGGGACACCCAGGCAGGGAATCGCGGCCCAAGCCAGGAGATGTCGGCGCATCGCAATCTGTCCTCTCGCGAGATGTCCTGACGTCCTGGTTGACTGACAAAACGGGCTAGAATCCATCTCCGTCGCAGGGTCAGGAAACCTGACCCCGACCTAAAACCCAGGCGGTAGGGGCGCGGTTTTCGCGCCCAACCCAGAATTTTGGGTCAGCCATCCAGCCTGACGCCATCCAGGCTTCAGCATAGCAGGGCGCTAGATCGTCGAAGGGGCAGAAAACCCAACCCCTAACCTAAAACCCAGGCGGTAGGGGCGCAGTTTTCGCGCCCGATGGAATCAACGGGGGCTCCCCTTCAAAGCTCCCCTTCAAAGCTCCCTTTCAAAGCTAATTTTCACAATCGGTAGGTACACTGGAAAGCATAATGACCGTTGACTTGGTAAAGTAGACCCATTCCATTGCGCCAAACCTACAACCTCCTCTGGGGATTTCGGAGTGTTGCCGATGAGTGATAACAATTCCTACGAACTACTAGGACTAACCGAAGCCTCCACCTTCGAGGAAATTCAGGCGGCTCGGGATCGTCTGGTCGAAGCCTGTGGCGATGAACCCCAGCAAAAGGCCAACATCGAAGCCGCCTACGATGCCATTCTGATGGAGCGGCTGCGGCTGCGGCAGGAGGGCAAAATTAAGGTGCCTGACCGGATTCGGTTTGCGGAGGATGCCCCCGAGCCCGTCGCCGCCGCCAAACCCATTCCCTCGATGCCTCGCCCCGATTGGCTGTCTGACTTCGTCGATACCCCCAGCCGCGATGATGTGCTCTGGCCAGCCATCACCTTTGCCGGACTGGCCTTGCTGGGGTTTGCCGCCCCCTCCCTGTCTCTGGCCGTAGCCCTTGGGGCCTCGGTATATTTTCTCAACCGCAAGGAAAATCAATTCTGGCGATCGCTGCTGATCACCCTAGCGGGGCTGGCGGTGGGCCTGGGCTTGGGCCTGACGGTGGGTCAGTGGCTCATTCCCCAAGGGTTACAAGCGGCCTGGGCCAGCCCCGACGCCATCGCCGCCGCCGTTAGTTGCCTTGCCCTCTGGGTGGTCAGCAGTTTCCTGCGCTAACCAAACCCTCGTGCAGTGTCAAGCTTAAGAATTAGGGCTTCGACAAGCTCAGCCCGAACGTGTCGTTTACGGTCGTCCTGAGCTTGTCGAAGGGCTTTGCGGATATCTGCAACCCTAAAATTTAACCCTGACAAACCACTAGGCATCAGTCGCCTTGGCCGTGCCATGATCTGTCTGGGTGGTGTCCGGTTCCCTGATCTGCACTAGGCCGGGTCAGGCGGGCTTCCCTTGGGTGATGGTTCTGAGTTTCCAGGGAGAGGGGCGGTAGAATTTGGGCAGATCCCTCCCTTGATTCCCTG
>JAYKHF010000233.1:0-24388 GCA_035285305.1 Leptolyngbya sp. | reverse complement strand
GTTTTTGTCATTATCTCCTACCCAACGATGAGCCGTCGAAGGCAAATATGCTGATTCAGTATCAAATTTCGATAGATATTCTAAGTCTAATGTTTCTTGAGGGTTCAATCCACCTTCAATAGAAGTTAGCAATCCTGTTGAGGAAACGGAAGAGTTATCTTCGCTCATTCTTTGGGCTATTTTATTAGACAACACTTCAGTCTGAGGCGATATCGCAAGGTTGACAGGATTTATACTGAAAAAGGGTGATAGATTATTAGGATCCTCTAGCACTCTATTATCATTTTTTTGAATCGTCTCAGACAATAGTTGATTGGTATCTAGCGCCACACCATGGATGGACAAATGATCCGAGTCATCATTACCCATGAAGGTTAAACCATCATCAGATTTTTTTTGAATATTTTCAAGCCTATGCTCTTGCCCAGAAAACATTTGCTCAGAGATAATCGAAGAGGAGAAATTAAGACTATTATTTCCTTGAGCTTTCTCTGAGACTGGTTCATTGCCGATGGAGGTCTTGAATGCTGATGATTTTTCATCCTTCTCAGGGATTGCAACATCTCTTTGAATTCTTCCTAAGACAGTTTTATTTTTATCAGGAGAAGTCTTGATCTCTAATGGATTTTCATCTTTCTCAGGGATTACTACTTGCGGTTCAATAGATGTGTCGATTTCAGGAGATCTAACAAAGTCTTGAGAAGCCTTCAATAAATCATCATCAGACGATTTTTGCACATCAGATCGAACTTCAAAATCAAAGGCATGACTTCCTAAATCTAACGACAAAAAAGAACTAGTGTTTTCTCTAGAATCGAGCTTTCGAGATATAGAATTATTTAAGTCTTTATTACTCGACGACAGTTCGGGGTCTGAAGTCGTAGATTCTGGTAATTTTTCTCGTGCTTTAGAGTCTGCGATTTCAGAGAAAACAGAATTACTAAAGTCTTGATTGTGTTGAGATACTGTTACAGTAGAACTATCGTTAGAATCGAGTTTTTGGGAGTTAGAACCAGATATCAAAGCTGTATCCACAGTAGAAGTAGAATCATCTTTGCCAGAGTTGTCTTCAAGCCAATCAGTAGAGTCAACCAAGTTCATTTCGGTTTTTAATGAATTTTCGCGAATCACTAAGGGATATTCACTAGCTTTCTGAACATCTTCATTAGATGTCGTTTTTGCTTGAAGTAGGGCATCAGAACTTGACGGATCTTGGGATGCAGCAATAGTACTAGGTAACGGATCATCAATAGTAGAGCTATCCAGATCGTTTATCCCTGACGAGAATATAGATGTTTCAGATTTTTCAATGGTTGGTAAAAATGTGGATTTTATATTAGGGGATAAAGTGGTCTGGCGGAGGAAAGGGTTTGGCATTATATCAGACTGATTTTCTTCATGGTTTATGAAATCATCTTCTAGATTTACGACCTTAGGGGGATGATCGATTAAGTTTGATGTAGGTTCAGGTGCAGAGTCTAGATAACTGTGATCCAGATTTTGGCGCTTCTGTAGAGAAGATACATTTTGAACGCCATCGACAACATCGAGATCAGAAATCTCTTCTATAGACGAAGATCTCTGATCGGTTAAAGGTGCGGTACTATTTTGATGAGTACTGTGGGAGATAGAGGTCATCTCACCAGCAACATCCTCTATCTCTAATAGGTTTCTGATAGATTGAGATGTTGACGATAAATCTAGTTTAGAAGCTAAATCATCAACATCATATTTTTGGGTATTTGCTGTACTTTCTTCCACAGACCTTTGCAGAATTGGCGTACTAAGAGCGTTATTTGACGCAATAATCTCAAAATTCTCGCTAGAAGTAGATAGCGTATTATGAAAACCTTGAGCAGGATTAGGCTTTTGCGTTTGGGTATCGGAAGTAAGCTTTTCTTCCGTGTCGTATTCTTGAGTATTTGCTGTACTTTCTTCCGCAGATCTTTGCAGAACTGGTGTATTAAGATTGTTGCTTGGTGGAATAGTTTCAGAATTCTCGCTAGAAGTAGATAGCGTATTATTAAAATTTTGAGCAGAATTAGATTTTTGCGTTTGAGTATCGGAAGTAGACTGCTCTTCCGTATTGATGAAGCTAGGATGAGGTGAAGAATCTAATAGAGATTCAAAGCTATCAGAAATTATTTCTTGGTGGAGTGTTGATAATGAATTGCTAGAAAAATCCTGACTTACAAGATTATGACTTTCAACTTGACGATTAAGAGAAAGCGGATTTCCTTGTCCGATATCCTGCCAGTCATCCAAATCAGATGTATTATTCGACTCTATCCAGGTGTCAAGATAGGCTGATCTGGTAATGGGTTGTACAGCAGATTCCTCTATTTTCCTGTAATTGCTCTGCGATCTAGATGAGACGTTCACATCGGCAAGAGACTGTAACGGAAGCGAGGTTGATGACTCTGATAGACTTAATCCCGAGTTCAACATAGTAGGAGATTTAGCCTCTGAAATTGCCTCTTTAGAATTATCCAGAGAATTAGAGATTAGCTCCGTTGAGCTTGACTCAGAGATCTCAGATTTCATATCAGACAGGTTTGTCAAGTCATGTGAACTTGCTGAATCAGTCAAATAATCTTGGCTTAGCAAATTACTAGGGCTCAATGTGGTCTGTCGCTGAAGTGGCTCTGGTGACGCGGAAAAATCAACCACGACTGGTAGAGCGCCATAGCTCGATAGGGAATTTTCTGAAGCATCAGAAGAAAATTTTGCATTTTCTATAGCAGTTCTATGACGCTCACTAGGATTTTGATCTTCCTGAGGGATCACGGTTATCGATTCATCCCTATGTTGATTGGAGAGAATATCTTCGGTCAAGGAATCACGTTGCAGTCTGGGTATCCCTTGAGCGGCATTATCGATGACAGAAAAAATAATCGATGAACTATCTCTTTCTAACGATTCACCTTGAGTCTCGATATTGAAAGATGGAAGTTGATTCGTTGAGGCAAAATTTTCAGAATATTCAAGGTCAGGCTTTTTAAGCAAGGAAGAATCACCGATCATATTAAGCGGATTTATTATCAGATGATAATTGTCCGATTTAGCTTCCAAATAAGCGTAGTGACTCGACGCAAAGGAAGCCTCATCCATCTGAATAGAGTGATGGGATAGAGCATCATCTTTTTGTACAAGACTGGCCTGAATAGGAAAAACACTAGTCTGTTTAGATAATGCCCCTGAATCAACTACGTTTTCTCGGAATAAACTATTCACCGATGAAGAGAAACTATCCAAAGTTGAATTTGCATAATTGGGTGATGGAAGATTGAGAACAGTTCCTTGAAAGGAGGGAACTACGTTAGAGCTTTGAATAGAGGTCGAGATATCTTGTAGATTGGGAGGTAGGCTATGAATGACAGAAAAAGGTGCTGAATGCTCAAGATTATGATTCGGTAACGATTCTAGAATTTTAGTTTCTGTTGATATGTCTACTTCTGAAGATAGATCACTAAGCGTATTTTTTCGATTCTTGACGGGATCTTCAAGGCTGTTTTTTTGTAGACTTGGAAGGTTAGATGAATCTTTCAAAAGAGTAGTATTAACATCTATTTCAGGATCAGGTTCAGATTGACTTGAGTTTTGAAGGTTAGCAGAAATCAGACTTTCAGGCGTTGTCATTGATTTAGAACCAGTGACATTAAAGTCAACCCTATCCTTCCTCTGAAGGTGAGATTGATTCCTTAACTGCTCCTCGCCAGAAGCTGTAGAATGAGAACTAAAGGAAGGTGTCGATAGCTGACTATCGTTAAAGTTAATGGGTGCGGGCAATTCATCTCTAGAATTGTCAGCGGCAGAAACTTGAGCTGCCTTATTTATCTCTGATATCAAGTCATCAGAGGCAAAATCTTCCGTTGACGATTCTGATTCGACCGGCTTTTTAGTATTTCCCTCCTCTATAGCCTCTTGATGATCTGAAAAATCACTAGGATTCGATATTGACCGGCGTTGCAATGGTGCAGGGGGCACCGAAAAATCAACAATAATAGGTAGTAGATCATGATTGGCTATTGCTGACGGTTTCGTTCCTGGATTCGTGCTAGGAATAGATGGGGTATTAGTAACGTTTAAAGAGTTAGAAGAAGGTTCATTTGGCGCGGTTTTAGGCTGAATACTAGGAGATGAGTTAGGTGGGAATTTAGTTGCATCGCTATCTGAGATTTCTGCTGGAAAATCGTAGGTCGATGAAGCCTCTCCCGTTATTAGATTAGTCGATTCTAGATTCGCTATCTCGGACATAGCAGAAGCCATGTTTGAGTCTGTGCTAGCACTAGATTTAAGTGAATCGGAATGTTGATTTTTCTCATTCTTTGGTGTTAGCAATTGACCTAAATTCGACTGATTAAAAACATCAGTATCTAAAGAAGAACTTTGAAAGAGATAATCATTGTCGGACGTTAGATTTGAAGCAGGTAGGCTGACTGATGAAGTCTGTTCTAAGGATAAATCTCCTTGAACTATCAACTTGTTATCCCTAGTCAAATTCTCGGCTTTTGCCTCGCTATTGGTTAGCTCCTCAGGGGTATCTTGATCTAAGAAAGCTACATCTTTTCGAGTGATTAAGTTTTGGGTTAGGCGGTTCGGCAAAGAATCACGACTAACCCCTAAGTCAGCATCCTGCGACAACGAAATATGGTTGATGCTCTTTGCTGGAATCTGTTGTTGGGGGGATTCGTCGCTCTCCGAGGACGAACCACGTAAACTTGAGTACTGTTCTGATTGTCTTATTGAAACCGAAGCATCCGTTGAGGAAGGGTTAAAAGTAAAAGGCTGGACAGACTTAGCGTCAGAATCCTGGGGGAGAAAAGGATGGACTACCTTAATGTCAGAATCCTCTAGGGCAAGAGGCTGAACTACCTCGGGGACAGAATCCTGCTGAACTACCTCGGAGACAGAATCCTGTGGGGAAAGCTGAACGGTCTGAATTGACGCTACTTGTTGCGCGATCAAGGACTGTTCAGAACTTTGATTGCTATCGTCTTCAATGGGTTCAATATCTGGTAAGCCCGCAGGAAAGAAATAGGCTAGGTTAAGAATGCCTAGGCTAGGTGTCCCTAGGGGTTGATGATGTCCTAGAGGTTGATGAATAGCAGGGGAGAGAGAATCGACCATAGATGGCAGGGGAGAGGCAAAGCGGAAACAGACTTAGTTACTGGAAAAATAGCCAGAGGAATCACGACGGAGATTTGTAGATGCACCACCACTACTCCCTTTGAAGATGACTTTTAATCCCTCATAGGCAAGGGTAAGTTCCTCAATGGCAACGGTGGATGAATCAGCCTGGAGAGATGGCGCTTTCCAACTAATAGGAACGGCTCCAATTAAAGTCCAGCACTGCATCGTTTCTCCAGCTTGGTTGAATACTAGGATATTGATATTACGACGATAGCTCGGTGGCTTATCTTGCCCAGAGTACTGAACTAAAAGAGGCGAAATCCAGTCCCAGAAAACAGGATCATTACTCAGACCACGTCGGAGAGTGACATCAGAAAACTCCGCTGGCCCTAGCAAAATTCGCTGCTGCTCATTAACACCACCTTCCATTAAGACTTCTTTCTTAATCTGTACACCCAATCCACTGCATTCACTAAAAGAAGCTGTGATCTGACTTTCTATTTCTACATAAAAATGATTGGCAGTAACGTAGTTTAAGCCGAAATTATCAGCCCCATTTTTAGTATTTTGAGAAGAAGTAGGTGGCATAGGTTGTAGATATCCAGAAGGACTATCGAGTACGTTGGTGGGCGAGATCCTGCTGAATCAGGGCATAGATGTGATCGCAAAGATGCTGAAGAGCAATAGGATCATCGAGCAGTTCAGCGGCAAGTTGTTCAATAGTTACTCGATCTTCGTGGGAGAGAGTATCGCAGTGGGCAAGGGGACTGCCAATGGAAGGAGGGCCCTGGGATGGACGAGGTACCGTAGGAAATTGGCTGGTTAAGGTGCTCAGATCTAGAGGATTTTTCATCGGTAAAAGCCTGATTGAAATAGGTTTGAATGTACCAGGATGTATCCGGGCAATTGTTATTCTGTGAGGTCATTAATTTGGTCAATCCAACGGTTACGGTCACGGTGTTCTAAGCTCAGAATTTCCTCTAGCGTCCAGTGCACCTGCATCGACAAAAAAGCTACCTCCGCTTGCAGGTCGGCGGCGGGGTAGCTCACCATTCCCCCGCTAGGACAAGCCCCACTTTAAAAGCATGTTGGCATTGGGGGCATTGGGCGGAAATATGGGCCTCGCCGGATTGATTGATGCGGTTGTAAAACTCGCGCAGGTAGGCCAAATCTACGGTAAATAGGTCTTCTAGGGTGGCGGGGGCGAGATCAGTGAGATCGCCGAGACGGGTGATCACCTGGGAGAGCATGACTAAATCCCCATAGCCCGGTTGGGTGTGAGCCTGGGGATTTCGCACCGCCGTCATCTCATCGCGGGCGGTGGCGAGGCGCATCGTTCCTTCCCGTCGCAAGACGCCATCACCCCCCACCAGACCACGGGGGAGTTCAAAGGAAAACTCTGTCGGTGGGAGGGAAAAAGACATAGGGGAGTAGGGGGTTAAAGGTTCAAATTGATCAATAACGCGTTGGAGATGAATCGACTAATGTAGGCTTTCAAGGGGTAATACAGTTCAGGGAATGAGATCATTAATGTGGCGGTAGAACCGTTGTAAATAATCGAGATCGCAGGCAAAAAGATCTTCAATAACTAGGGGTGAAACCTCAGACAGTGTGCCCAGTCGAGTGATAACTCGCGATAGGATTAATACCGTCGCGTAGGCAGGATTGGCCCGCACCCTAGGATCACGCATGGGCACAATTTCATCCATGGCTTTGGCAAGGCGCATCACGCCTTGTCGGTGCAAATTGCCATTGCTGTCTAGATACCCTTTGGGCAATTCAAAGGCATACTCTAGCTGGAATTTTGTAGATCCGAGGGCAGCGGCTGGCTCTGGTGTCGAGATCCCAGACGCTACAGCCCCCGACGCAACCGAGGGTTGGGCCGGGGTAGATTTAACCACGGGGGGTAAATCTAGGTTATTGCTCATCTGTATGGCCATGGTTCACCTAGTCTTGTGAGATTCAGGTGGGTGGTGCATTGCGTTACAAATGCACCCTAGGTTAGGTGGATTGGACTTCAGATCGTTTGAGGGATTCCACCACGATTTCCATTTCTTCGATATTAAAGTCGCCACTTTTAACATCGAGATCAGAGATTTTATAGCGCATGGGCCAAGCTCGTTCAAAGGTAAATCGAAATTGTTCTGCTCCCGCTTGGTTGTAGATTACTAATGAACCATCTCGACGTTGATCGGCCCATTGTCCAGATTGCACCTTGTCCAGCCAATTCCAGAGGGTCATGGATGTGGTCAGCCCTCGCCGGAGGGTGAGGTTAGTGTAGGTAGCATTCCCCGGCAGTTTAGTGCGAACCACCCTTCCCTTAGCATCGCCCTTCTTGCCCCAAAGTTGGGGCGTGACCTCGCTAATTTCAATCACCTCCTGGGAAGACTGAAAACCGCTACAATCCATAAAGATTCCGTCCACAGCATCGGTACTCCCATCGAGTTTTATTTCTAGGTAAAACCGAGCACTGGTGAGAATTTCTGGAAAAGCTGGCATCGCTAAGTTCCTAGACCTTTCGGGTTACTTGGGTGAAATAGAGTTCTAGGCTATCCTCAGCCAGTTGGCCACCACTATCAACGGAAAGGGAATTGATTTGGGTTGCTGTGCCTGGGAAAAGATCCGTAAAGTTAAAGCGCATGGCTTCTTTACCGTCAGGATCGTAAATCACTAGGGATCCCGTTTTTCGACTTTTGGTAGCCTCAGAGCCACCGCCAGAGTAGGTATCTACGTGGCATTTGTTATACCAATCGTAGAGCTTTTGTTGATCCGCTTCATTGCCGCCCACATAGGTGAGGGTAATTCGAGAATCGTACTCTACGCCACCAATGGTAGCCTGGGTCTGGGTTTTGGCATCCTTGGAAACCCCAATAGCGGCATCTCCCCCAGCGACTTTGAGGGAAATAGAAGGGCCAGTTACTTTTTTGACAAATAAACTCGTGACGCCATCAATTTCAAAGTAAAACCGTGAACTTGTTAAGTATTGAACCATGGTTGTTGATTCCTCAAAGCACCGTCATGTTCTAGAAAATCTCAATGAAATACCTCACCCTCCTGAAGGATTGACCTACTTCATGCGGTTAAATTTTTCGCAGGTAATGGTATAGGTTTCCTCAATGTAACTATCGGTGGTGATGTCTAAGTCTGCACACTTATATTTAGAGGGCCAAGCCACGAGGAAATCCCAGCGAGCCACTTCCTTGCCATCGGTATCGTAGGCGGTAATACTGCCTTCCTTAGTACTGTCTCTCCACTTACTAGTTCCACCATTAGAGGCAGGTAGGCAGTCTTGAAACCATTTATACATTTTGACACTGGTGCTCGCGCTATCACCACTCGCAATGCAAACACAGTCAAAGGTAAATAGGCCTTCAAACCCTGCGGAGTTTACCTGCCAAATGGTTTTACCACCTTTGGTGGTACCTACGGCCTGCTGCCCCCCCTGAACCTTGGGCTGATAGTTGGGAATATTGACACTCTTAAAGATGGCCTCTTCTCCCTCTGCGACTCCCTTAATTTCTAGGTAAAAACTACTGGGAGCAATGGGTTTATTCAGATCTGCCATAACGACATTTCCTCCTGAAAATCATAGGTAAATGGGGTATCCTCTCCTTAAAATTACAGGTTCAATCCGGTTTGTTTACCCCTGGTATTAGTGGGCGAGGAGGCCTCGCCCCTACGGTTTATCGGATTGGGAATTGGGGTTCTTCAATGCGGATTTGGCTGCCAATTAGACTCAAGGAGAGGACGGTGGTGCTTTACTGGTTAGGTGCCCACTGGCTGATGCGGAAGATGACGAATTCTGCCGGACGGACGGGGCAAACGCCAACTTCTACATAGAGGCGACCTAGCATCATGGTTTCGTGGGTGTTGAGTTCGCCGTCGCATTTCACGTAGAAGGCTTCGGCGGGGGAAGCGCCAAACAGAGCCCCTTCGCGCCAGAGCCGTTCGAGGAAGTTGCTGACGGTGCGGGAAACCCTGGCCCAAAGGTCTTGGTCGTTGGGTTCAAACACCACCCACTGGGTGCCAATTTCGATGGATTTTTCGATGTAGCTGAGTAAGCGCCGCACGCTGATGTAGCGCCACTGGACGTTGTCGGGCTCGACTAGGGTACGGGCACCCCACACCTTCAGTCCCCGCTGGTAGTTGGCGAAGTTGCGGATGCAGTTGATGCCCATGGGGTTGAGCAGCTCTTGCTCGCGCATGTTGGTTTCGTAGGAGAGGCCGATGACACCCCGTGGGGTCTCGTTGGCGGGGGCTTTGAACACACCTCGGGATTCGTCGGTGCGGCACCAAATGCCCATCATGTGGCCGCAGGGGGGCACCATAATCGGACGTCCGGCGTTACGAGGGTTGGCCACCTTGATCCAGGGATAGTACAGCGCCCCAAACATGGATCGGCGGTTAAACAGACTCAGCCACTGGGCCACGTCCTGGGGTTTTTGCTGTTCTGGAGTCACCGGATCCATGCTCTTGCCCGGTTTGACCGGAGGCGCATCCAGCACCGCCATGCGGTAGGCGGGGCCGGGGAAGGAATTCTCACACATGCTGAGCATGGATTCCATCACCCCATGCACCTGGTCAATGTCCATCAGGCCGTTTTGGTAAACCCGCATTAGGTCGGGGAAGGCGATCATGGCCGCTTCATCCACCTCAAACATGCCCTGCATCCCGGTGCGGTCGTCCCGCTGGCCCTGGATATCGCGGGAGAGGCGGCTTTCGGGGGAAATATAGGGCGGCGGAGCCACTTCATAGACCCCATTGGCGGGGCGACGGGAGAGGGCTTGGCCAGACACCGAAATATCCGCCAGGGTGACATATTCCGAAGCCGCTAGGGCGGTGACGACGTAGTCGGCCACGTCGGCTTCCGGATCTGGGTTCATGGTCAGGTTGGGGTAGCGCTCTAGCTCTTCACCGTTTTGGGTGACGATGACGGTGAAAAATTCCCCGGTGTTGAGGGGCGGTTCAGCGTCTTCGTCGGCATCTTCGCCTAGGGGCTTGGGTTCGCCATCGATGATCACCACCCGCACCCGGCTGCCTCCGGCGGGGGGCAGGGCTGGGGTATCGCTGGCCTCGGCCACTTGTAGGTTAAACCGCAGGGCGGGCTTGCCGCTGGAGGTCATCAGTTTGTGCCCCGTGTCTTCGGGGGGCGGCACGGGGGAACCGGGCAGGCGGGTGCCGATGCTCGTCACCCAGCAGCGACCGCCGCCGTTCATAAACCAGCCATTCACTGCAAAGGGCAGGTAGGCGTCGAAATCCGTAAACCCATCGGAACCGGGCTTGGCAAAGGCTTCGAGGTACTGGTTCCAATTCGTCACCAGCATGGGCTTGAACAGTTCGGCATCGCCGCGCACATCTTCCGTAAAGCCAATGAAGCCGCCCACACTGAGGCTAACCCCATCAATGGGGCGACTACCGCGATCCACCTCTTCGACGTATACACCGGGAGCAAAATAATCTAGGGCCATGGGCCGCCATCCTTTTCTAAGCTAGGGACTGGGTCTGGGGTCTATCGGGAAATTGAGCGCATAAATACCACCGCTCCCGCTCAGGGCGGCGCATGGGGCAGCGGCAGATCATTGACCCGCAGCCGATCTCCCAGGGGAATTTCAAAGGGAGCCGTCACCGCAATTTGCAGGGCCGGACGCAGGGGAATGCCCAACGTCAGCCAGAAGGCGGGTTGGCTCAGCAGGGTAATCGGGGCAACCCGTAGCGGTAGGGCGGGATATCGCCGCAGCGAGGGCGACAGAAACCGATGGGGCAGGTGGGGCGATTGCAACAACAGACTGAGACTTTCTGACAGCAAGGTCTGCTCACCGAGGGCGGTGTGGTCGCAGGCCATCAGCGCAAACACCACATCAAACCAAATCGGCTGGGATCCCATGTCCACATCCAAGGGGCACAGGCTGGGCTGGGGATAGGGGCTCTGGGCCGACTGAATTTCGTAGTGATACAGGTGTAGACAGGGCTTGAGCTCGTGGGAAATCTGCCCCGGATAGCCAAAGTCAATCTGCTCGGTGCCCGTGAGGGTGGGGCCGGATGCCAGTAGGTTCGCTACCGCCTGGGCAATGGCAGAGATCATAGACCTGACCAAACTAGGTGCGCAGGTTCAGCTTAGGCCTGTCCTCCGTTGGTCACGATTAGACTTAGGTCGAAACTTTGGCTACCCGGACGGCCCCCGACATGGTGGGGGATAGCGGCCTATCCCAGCCCCAGGGGCCCTCAGCCCTGATTGACTGACCCAGAACCCAGATTCCTCAAAGGGGCAGGAGACCTGAGCCCTACATGGCCTAAATGCGGTAGGGGCGCGGTTCCCGCGCCCGGTGCAGAATCTTTTGTCCGCCCACCAGCCCTCAGCCCCTGACCTAGAGGCCTCCCTACGGAGGCACCCTGGAGTTAGAAAAGTGTGTTCGGGCCAGCGGCCTCTGCTCCATAACCAGGGATGGGATCGTCGGGAAATTCTAAATTTTGTTGAAAAAAGAGGACACTCTAGGGATAGACAGGCGACACTAAGACCATCAATTCTCCCTTTAGGATTCTTCCTTGGACTTGCTTCCACAATGTTTCCCATCAAAAGACGTTAGGTTCATCCTCGTCGCCAACGGCTAAATCCTCGTACACCTAGGTTTTCCCATTGGTTTTCCTCAAAAAGAGACCATAATAGGTCATTTTTTAATTCCTAAGTATTGCCCATGAGGCAATTTATACCACGATTAAAGGCCTGGATTTTTACGCTCTAATCCGTCCCCAGCTCGGTGATTCAGAGCCTCGCAGATGAACCAGCAAAGCTTAAGTTTTTGTTAAGTATTGCCCCGCATAACTCCATGCATTTCTGATCCAACTCCGTTGAAACGACCAGTTCCGATCCCTTAGCCCCCTGGATAGATCGCCCTATGTTGACCTCCGTGGCCTCACCCTTGTCTTCGGCGATTCCGCATGAGAATGCGATGCCTCGGGATCTGAACTGGGAGACCTGCCAGTCGGCGGGGCAGTTGCAACTCATGGGGGTGGTGCAGCGCTGGGGGGCCGCTGCCGGGTGGATCGTCGAGGATGGGGCGAGGCCCGGATCGGATGGCAACGGCGATGGCTGCGCCGCCGCTGAGCCCCCTATCGACGGTAGGCCCTATGCTGTGGTGGTTTCGGGGGTTGTGATGGCGGATTTGCCCCCAGTTCAACGGTTGATCTCGTCGGCGTTTTTGGCCCAGAGGTTGCCCCTATGCCACGAGCTTCAGCCGGAGGTGTGGGGCTTTTGCCAGCGGGCTTCCGCCTGCGCCGAGGGATGGATCGAAGGCCTGAGGTTTCGCCTTGCGCCCAGCGCCCCCTGGCTGTATTTGCTGCTGTGGTTTCCCGATCCGTTGGGCTCCGGTGGCGCTAGTGGGGCCAAGTCGGACGGCCCCAACCGAGATTCTGGGGGCCGAACCGGGGGAACGGCTCGGCTGATCTCCGAAGTGGCCGCACTGCGAACGGCCCTGCGGCTGGATCAAGACACCCAGCGCCAGCGCCAGCAGGTGGCCCAGTATCAGCAGATTCTGCGCCGATTGGAGCACCAACTGCGCCATCCCCTGGCCATGGTGCATCTCTATGCGGCCAACCTGCAAAACGGGCTGACCTCCGATCAGGATCGCCAGCAGGCCCAAACCATCCGTGAGGCGGTGGGCCACCTAAGCGACCATCTCACTGATTTAATCGCCGGGTGCCAGCGATCCCCGGTGCAGACGGAGGCCTGTGGGGTGTCATCGCTATGGGCCGAGGCATGGCAGGGCTTGCAACTGCTGGCCCAAACCCAGGAGGTTCGCCTCGTCTTGTCGGATCAGCCCCTGACCCTGTGGGGAGACCGGGCTCAGTTGGTGCAGGCGTTCACTAATTTGCTGCACAATGCCCTCTGCTTTAGCCCTCCCCAGGGGCAGATCACGGTTCAATGGCAAGGCTTCCAGCGGGAGGTGGTGATCACCTTGGCGGATCAGGGGCCGGGGCTCTCCCCCAGCGATCTGCAAAATCTGTTTCGACCCTACTATTCCAACCGTCCCCAGGGGAGTGGGCTGGGGCTCACCATTGCCCGCCAGATTGTGCAACAGCACGGCGGCAAACTCTGGGCCGAGAATTTGCCCCAGGGCGGGGCTCAGTTTTCCCTAGCCTTACCCCTAGCCCCAGACCTGTGCCCCCCCAATCCGGCGGGCGGAGCCGGTGAGGCGACATGATCCTCCCGCTCCTGGTCTGCCTCGTTACCCTCCACCGTTGGTCGTTGCTTCCTGTGATCTATGGACACCCCTGCCCCGATTTCCCTCCTGTTGGTCGATGATTCCCAGCCCTTTCGCCAGGGGCTACGGACGCTGCTGGATTTCTACAATGCCAGCGCCTCGCCCCCGGTGGTGGTGGTGGGGGAGGCTGTGACCGCCCCCCAGGCGATCAAACTGGCCCAAACCCAACGCCCTAACCTGATGTTATTAGATATGGAACTGGCCCAGGGGGATGGCCTCGGCGTCCTCGGCCACCTGCGGGAGTTGCCCCAGGCTCCCCGGGTGCTGGTGCTGTCGGTGCATCGGGAGGATGAATGGGTGTTTCGGGCCATGCAGGCCGGAGCCCAGGGCTATGTGTGTAAAGACCGGGTGGCGGATCAACTGATCACGGCCATGACAACGGTGCTGCGGGGCGAGGTCTACCTATCGCCCCAACTGGCGGCCAGTTTCTTTCGGCTGTTCCGGTTCTACGGCGGCCAACCCCGCCACAGCGACCACACCGTCCACCTCACCGACCGGGAACAGGAGGTGCTGCACTGGCTGGTGCAGGGAGCCTCCAACGATGCCATTGCCCGCCATCTCCATGTCACGGTGGCCACGGTGAAGGCCCACCTGACCGGAATCTTTGAAAAACTCAGCGTCACCAGCCGCACCCAGGCCATCGTTAAAGCCCTCAAGCTCGGACTGGTTTCCGCATGAGCAACCACCTCGCCATTGCCACCGTCACCGCTGTTCTCCAGCGCACCCTCCAGGCCAGTGTGCAGCGCCATGTAGAATCGGTCCGCATCTCCACCATTGCCCCCCATCGCATTGGCCAGGGCACCCCCGAAACGGGTATCAACCTGTTTCTCTACCACGTCAGCCGCAACAACGCCCTGAAAAACCCCGACGCCCTGACCCAACGCGCCCGCAACAAGCGCACCCCCTGGCGACAGGCGGCCCTGGAACTGCACTATATGCTGAGCTTCTATGGCAACGAGGCGGAACTGGAACCCCAGCGATTGATGGGCAGTGTTGTCCGCACCTTCAACGACCGCACCACCCTATCCACGCAACTGATCCAAGACACCCTGAGCGATTCCACCTTTAGTTATCTGGATCAGTCCGATCTCTCGCAACAGGTGCAGGAACTCCAAATTACGCCGGAGGACTTGTCCTTGGATGATCTGTCAAAGGTGTGGTCGGTGTTTTTTCAAACCCCCTACGCCCTCTCCATGGCCTACAAGGTCATGGCCGTGGTGATTGATGGGGAAGACCCAGCAGATCGGGCACTGCAAGTCCGGGAACGCCCGATTCAGGGCATTACCCCCTTCCCCAGTCGGCCCCAGGTGGATCGTATCCTGGCCCAGGAGGGGCCATACCACCCCATCCTGCCCACCACCTGCCTCTACATCCAGGGAACCCATCTGAAAGGCCCCCAAACCCGCATTCGCCTAGGCCACCCAGACCTCGCGCCCCAAGACCTCGTGCCCCAAGACCTCACAGATGATCGGCTCAGCCTGCCGCTTGCCGCCGTGCCCACCCTGCGAGCGGGCATCCAAAGCCTTCAAGTCATTCACCACCGAGAGGCTATCCGCAACCCCACAGACCCCAGCCCGCCCAGTCTCGGCCTCAGTTCTAGCCCCGTCCCCTTCAGCCTTTGCCCCCTGGTGCAATCCGTTCGGGTCGATGCCATCACCGATCACGACGGGGATACCTGCGTGGCCCGCCTTGCCCTCACCGTTAGCCCTCCGGTGGGAGCCCGCCAAGGGGTGCTGATCTCCCTCTACGAGTGGTCTACCCAACAGCCCGCCAGCTACCTGGTGGAGGTGCCCTCCCGCGACCAAGACAGTGACCAACTTTTCATCACCGTCCGAGGCATCCAACCGGGCACCTACCTCGTCCGCTTGATCATCGACGGAGCCGAAAGCCCCCTCGACATTGACTCCGACCCCAACAGCCCCACCTACCAGTGGTATGCCCAACCCCGCATCGCCATCGCCTAGGGTCAGCCGTCCTCCCAGAGGCGGCGGCGGCTGGGGCCTTTGAGACGGTCGTGGGTGTCGCGCAGCAGATGGGGAATATTCAGGGTTTCGGGGCAGCGGGGCAGGCAGTCGCCGCAGTCGGTGCAGCGGTTGGCCCTGCGGCCTGGGAACCAGTGGCCCGCGTTTTCAAACATGCGGTAGCGATATTCCCCAAAGCCTTGCATCTCGTAGGCCAGGGCCAGGGTGCGGAGACGCAGCACTTCGGGAATCTGAATCTCCTCCGGGCAGGGCAGGCAGTCATAGCACTGGCGGCAGAGGTCGGTACCTAGGACGGTGGCAGGACGCTGATCCAACCGTTGCAGGGCCGCGAGTTCGGCGGCGGTGAGGGGATCGGTACGGTGGGCCAGGGTGGTCAGAAAATCCAATTCCTCAGGGCAGGCTGGGCCGACGCTGAGGGTGGTGATGCCCGGTTGGCTCAGCAACCAACGGTAGGTGAGAAACAGCGGATCAAAGGGCTGGCACAGGTGGCGTAGGCTGTCCGGCGGGGTATAGAGCATCCCGCCCTTGTCGCCGGGGGAGATGATGAACACCCCCAGGTCTAGGGCCTGGGCGAGGTCAATCAGCGGGGCATGGCGCTGAAAAAAGTAGTAGTAGTGCAGCAGCACAAAGCGAAACAGGCCCGTTTCCATGGCCGCTTGAATCACCTCGCGGGGGCCGTGGGTGGAAAATCCCACATGGCCAATTTTCCCTTGGGCCTGGGCCTCGGCCACGGCGGCCATGCAGCCCTGGGGATCCTGCACCCAGGCCAGGTGGTCTGGCGTATTCAGGCCGTGGATGGCGAGGCAGTCTACCCGGCTCACCCGCAGCCGTTCCAGGGAATCCGCTAGGGCCTGGGCCATGGCCTCCCGGCTGGGCTGGGGCGGAATTTTGGTGGTGAGGATGAGATCCTGGGGCTGGCCGCGTCGGTGTAGCCAGTCTCCCAGCCAGCGCTCACTTGGCCCATAGCCCCGGGCCGTTTCGATGTGGTTGATACCCAAATCTAGCCCCCGTTCCAGGGTGGCGGCAAAGGTGTCGGGGTTGTCCAAGCCGCGCATGGTGCCCAGGGAAAAGACCGATAGACGCAGATCCGTTTGGCCAAACCGCCGATATTGCGTGGGCGTTGCGGCGGCAAACTCCTGGGTGATCGTAGGCGGAACCGTCACGGCTTAGCTATCAAAGGCGTCGTTGCTGGTGGAGGAACGCCCCCCCCGCTGAATGAAATCCGACGGGCTGAGGTTGGCCAAAAAGGCTTGGAAGGCTTGCTTTTCCGCTTCGTCCGCATCCCGATCCACGGGCATCGAGGCTTCGGCCACCACCTCTTCCATCACCCAAATCGGCGCATCCAGCCGCAGGGCAATGGCGATGGCGTCGCTGGGGCGGGCATCCAGTTCGCGGCGGGTTTCGCCCTTGGCGAGGGTAAGCAGGGCGTAGAAGGTGTTGTCTCGCAGGGCATAGATCACCACCCGCTCTAGGGTCATCTCCCAATCTTCGATCAGGTTGACAAACAAATCGTGGGTGAGGGGGCGGGGGGATACCTGGTTTTCTAAGGCCCCGATAATAGATCCGGCCTGCTCTCGGCTAATGTAAATCGGAAGTTGTCGCCGCTCCGTGATATCCCGCAGGAGAATCACAGGGCTACGTGATACCGCATCAAGGGCGATCCCGGCGACTTTCATTTCAATCATCAGCTTAGCCTCTTGGCTCCAGGGATAGGCAGGATAAACCCCCTGCCTCGGGGTATGCCCGTAGGGTATGGATCGGCACAGGGTAGACTGAAATCAGCCTCCTGCTAACTCAGTATGCCCTGATCCTAACCTCCCTGGGCGATCCTGGATCTGAGTTTTTAAGAGCGCTCCATATTTCCCCCGGGCAACGTCACCTTTTACACAACACCATGTTCACCGGACTGATTCAGGCCATGGGTCGCCTGTCCCACAGCGGCAGTGGCCAACTCACCCTTCACTACCCGACCCCCACCCATCCCCTGCTGGCGGATATGGCCCTGGGCGACAGCATCGCCGTCGATGGCATTTGCCTAACGGTGGAAACCCTGCTGCCCCAGGGCTTTGTGGCGGCGGTCTCCCCCGAAACCCTGGCCCGTACCACCCTGGGCCAACTACCGGAGGGCAGTTGGGTCAATCTGGAATCCTCCCTACGGGTGGGGGGCAAAATTGGTGGCCATTTTGTCACCGGGCATGTAGACGGGCGCGGCCATCTAGAATCCGCCACCCAAACCGACAACGCCTGGATGATCCGCTTCACGGTGCCCGATCCTCGGGTTGCCCGCTACATCGTGCCCAAGGGCAGCATTGCCGTCAACGGCATCAGCCTCACGGTGGCCGATTGCAGCCCCAGCGGCGATGGGTTTTCCGTGGCGGTAATCCCCGTCACCTACCAAGAAACCACCCTGCAATACCTGCAACCGGGCCAAGTCGTGAACCTAGAGGGGGATATCCTCGGGAAGTACGTCGAGAAATTGATCCACGGTCGTTCCCACGGGGATTCCTCGGCCCAAGAAGACCTATCCCTGGGCTTTCTAGCCGAGCATGGCTATGCCACCTAGGGGATAGCCATCACCCAGCACCAGGGATGCCCCCAAATAGGCCATGCCGCGCCCCTTAGACAATGCTAAAAAGCGCGGCAAACCTACGGATGATTCAGTTAATGCAAGGGATGCCCAGAGCGGGTTTTCCCTGAAGCGAGGCTCTGGGCGAGGGCTCGACGCTCTTCCGAGGGCTGGGCGAGGACTCGATTACCAGCTCGACTTCACCACACCGGGAAGCAACCCTTGGTGAGCCATCTCCCGCAGTTTGTTGCGGCAAAGGCCGAAATCGCGGTAGTAGCCACGGGGACGCCCCGTCATCCAGCAGCGGTTGTGGAGGCGCGTGGGGGCGCTGTTGCGAGGGAGTTGCTGAATCCTGCGGTGGATTTCAACCCGCTCCTGTTGGGACTGGGCGTTGTTGAATTCTTCAAGCAGGGCTTCCCGCTTCTTGGCATACTTAGCCACCAGTTGTTCCCGCTTGCGCTCGCGGGCAATCATGCTTTTTTTCGCCATGGAGTTTCCTAGCCGTAAAACCTTTGGATGACAGACACAGTCTTTTATCTTACCGGATAGTAAAGCGCTGTGTAAACTCCCGTCTGCCCATTCCGCCATTCTCTTTGGGGGCGTCTCCATTCGCCTTGATCGGGTCGTTCGCCCAGCATCCCCCATGGGGAAAAGGCCATACTCAGCATCCTTCACCGTTCGCCCTGATCTGGTTGAAGGGTGAAAAGGCTTTGACCAGATCGGCCAGATTGGTATTGTTTTCATCAGCCCAGTCATCCTGAGAATGGCGGCTGGGGAGAGGGACTAAGCCTAGAACAGGCTGAGTTGTGCCGAGGTATCCTGCGCTGAGGCCGATGGCGATGGGCAACTTTCCCAGGGCAAGGCGGGCAGGGCCACGCCTGCCTGTTGCAGCCGGTGGTACATGGCCTGGGCCACCCGAGGGGAATGAATTTCCTGGGGGCAGTGGGCAAAGAAGTAGACGGTGGTACCGGCGGCGAGCCACTGGGCAAGGCGGGAGGTCCATTCCGCCAGGTAGGGATCGTTCAGGCTAAAGCTGGGATGGCTGATGTAGCGAATGATCGTAAACGGGGCCGTGACCTCGGGCTGGAGGGGCACCTGGGGCTTGCGTCGTTCGGATCCAAGCTGGGGATCCTCGTCGGTGTGGGCCAACCCGTCGTAAATGGGGCGGGTATCCAGCAATACCCGCCCCACCCCCAAATCCGTCAGCACTTGGGTGAGGCGGTGGGCGATGGGGGGAGCAAACCAATCGAGATGGCGCACCTCCACGGCGATGGGGTAGCGCTGCCGGGGCCACTGGGTCAAAAAATCCCGCAGGTCAGCCCCTTGGGCGGGGCGATAGGTGGGCGGCAGTTGTAGAAAAACCGGGCCAAGCCGATCCCCTAGGGGCGCGAGGGTGTCCATAAACGCCTGGGCCTGGGCCAGGTGGGGGAGGATCTTGCCCTGGTGGGAAAAGACCTTGGGCAGCTTGGGACAGAACCGAAAGCCAGCGGGCATGGTTTCGGCCCAGCGCTGGATGGTTTTGGCATCGGGTTGGGAATAGAAGGTGGTGTTGCCCTCCACGGCGGTCATGCGATCCCCGTAGAGGCGCAGAAAATCCCCCGCCCGACTGCCCTGGGGATAGAACGACCCCACCCAGTCTTTGTAGGCCCAAACGGCACAGCCGGTGAAATAGCGATTCTCCATGGCCAGCATTTTGCCACGGGCCGGGGCAGTGGGGAAGGCCGCCCCCGTCTACCGCTGTGGCCGCGAGGCAATCAGGGCACCGCCGACAATCAGCCCGCTGGCCACCAGCAAATTCCAGGAGGGATCCGCCAGACCCGTGGCCACCAGCAGCAGGGTAGACAACAACGGGGCCAGGTAGGACAGGGTGCCCAGGGTGCGGAGGTGACCCTGTTTGACGCCGTAATCCCAAGTAAAAAAGGCCAGCCCCACCGGCCCCAGACCCAGGGCCACCACCGCCAGCCATTGATTCCCGACGGGCCAGACTGGGGTTTCCCAAAGGCCATGACAGACCCACGCCAGCAGCGCCGTGACCCCACAAAACCCACCCACCGCCGGGGTGGGAATGGCCCCAAACCAACGCGACAGCACCGAATAGCCCGACCAGATGAAGGCACAGGCCAGCGCCGCCAGGTAGCCCGTGGCATACTCTGCCCGAAAACTGAAGCCCTGTCCTTGGGTGATCAACAGCCCCGCCCCCAGAAACCCCAGGCCCGCCCCCAGGCCATGACTCCAGCGCAGCCGTTCCTCCGGCAACCAGGCCGACATCAGCACGATCAGCAGCGGCCAGAGGTAGGCAATCAGGCTAGCCTCCACCGCTGGGGCATGGCGCAGGGCCAAAAAGTAGAAAAAGTGATAGCCAAACAGCCCCAATAGCCCGACCCCCCACACCGCAGCGGGCAGGGCCAAATAACGCCAAGGGTTAGCACCAGACCGCAGCCACAGCGCTACCCCAACCCCAAAGGCCAAGGTAAAGGCCATGGCCGTGAGCTGAAACGGTGGAATTGGCCCACTGAGCTGGGTGAGCAACGCCAAGGTGGCCCACATAAGAATGGCCGTAAAGCCAATCAAAGTTGCCCTGACCTTCGCAGACACCGGGGGAAATGACATCGCAAAGGAGTCCTAGCTCGCTAACGGCAACTCATAGTGAAGTGGGAGAACTTCATCGGGTGTCAAGATTGCCATCGCGTATTCACGACCTTCTCTGTCAGCGAACTCCACTAAGTAACACAGGCTCTCTCCCTCATAAACCTCCAGCACTGTGCCCACTTGCCCCACGGGAAGCTGCTGAATCCCCTCAAACTCAGGCTCAACCAGCGTAAGGCGATCCCGACTAATAGGGCTTAAGTTCGCAACCATATCCAGACTTGTCATAGTAACCATAGGGCAACCATAGAGCCTACTTCAGAAATGCTGAGACCAAGCGGGGAGACGTTTGGCCAGTGCGCACTTCCCACAGAGTGCGCAAGACAACGCCATCACGGTCAATTATGCCCCAATCGACTTTGTACAGTTGGCCAAATACCGTAGCGTCTTGCTGGACAACCTCACCCTCAATAGCCGCTCTAGCAATCAGTTGTCGTAAATCTTCTGCATTGTCAACCATGATCCCCAAAACTGCTGCAAAAACCCTGGCTTTGTGCTTACCCGATGAGTGGTCTGGGTTCAGGCAATAGTTGACCAACTTCTCCATCGGGATCACGGCTGAGGCTCCATTGGGCAATTGATTAGCCATAGGTGCAGGAGAGGGCAAGTCGTGTGGCTTGATATGGGAATAATTGTATCGGCTATCGACTCGATACACCCGCAGGGCTACCGCCTTGGCCTAGCCAGATTAAAATAAGGGCGCTAGCGTTTTTCCGTTTTCCCTTTCCCTTGGTACCCACCCCGTGCCTGATCTTGCCCAACTGTTTCCCTTTCCCTTAGATACCTTTCAGCTTCAGGCCGTGGCGGCGCTGGATGCTGGGAAGTCGGTGGTGGTCTGTGCGCCCACGGGGTCGGGCAAAACCCTGGTGGGGGAATATGCCATCCATCGCGCCCTAGCCCACGGCAAGCGGGTATTTTATACCACGCCCTTGAAGGCGCTATCGAATCAAAAGCTGCGGGACTTTCGGGAGCAGTTTGGCCACGATCAGGTGGGCCTGTTGACCGGGGATATTTCCATCAACCGGGATGCGCCCATCGTGGTAATGACCACGGAAATTTTTCGCAACATGCTCTACGGCACCCGCATCGGCGAAACCGGGACGACCCTGCAACAGGTGGAGGCCGTGGTGCTGGACGAGTGCCACTATATGAACGACCGCCAGCGGGGCACCGTCTGGGAGGAATCGATCATCTACTGTCCGCCGGAAATTCAGCTTCTCGCCCTCTCTGCCACGGTGGAAAACAGCGGCCAACTCACCGACTGGCTGCAACAAGTTCACGGCCCCACGGAGTTAATCTATTCCAACTTTCGCCCGGTGCCCCTGGAGTTCCACTACTGCACCACCAAGCGCCTGGTGCCCCTGCTAGACAGCAGCAACCAAAAAATGCACCCCCAGCTTAAAAAGCAGCGTCCGCCCCAGCGCCAGCCCGGTCGCCGCAGCCAAAACCGGGTGGGCCTTGCCTTTGTGGTGGGGCAGCTTCAGCAGCGGGATATGCTACCGGCGATTTACTTCATCTTCAGTCGCCGGGGGTGCGATAAGGCCGTGGATGAGGTCAGCGGTTTGTCCTTGGTGAATGAGGAGGAATCGTGCCGCCTGAAGGAACGCATCGATATTTTCCTCGCCCACAACCCCGACGCCGGACGGGCCGGACAGGTGGAACCGCTCTATCGGGGCATTGCCGCCCACCACGCCGGGATTTTGCCCCTGTGGAAGGGCTTGGTGGAAGAGTTATTTCAGGAAGGCTTAATCAAGGTCGTCTTTGCCACGGAAACCCTGGCCGCCGGGATCAACATGCCCGCCCGTACCACGGTGATTTCTAGCCTGTCGAAGCGGACGGACATGGGCCATCGGCTGCTGACCGCCTCGGAATTTTTGCAGATGGCGGGCCGAGCCGGACGGCGGGGCATGGATTTACAGGGCCACGTGGTCACTGTAGAAAGCCCCTTTGAGGGGTCGCGGGAGGCCGTTCACCTGGCGACCTCCGGGCCAGATCCCCTGGTTAGCCAGTTCACCCCCAGCTATGGCATGGTGCTGAACCTGCTGCAAACCCACAGTTTGGATGAGGCCAAAGACCTTGTTGAGCGCAGCTTTGGGCAATACCTCGCCACCCTGCACCTGCAACCCCAGCAGGAGGAAATTGCGCGGCTGGAGAAAGAAATCGGCCACCACCAGGCCCAGTTGGATACCGTGGATGAGGCCATCCTCGCCGACTACGCCAAGCTGAAGGAACGCATTAAAGAAGAGCGGCGATTGCTGAAAATTCTGCAACAACAGGCCGCTGCCGTCCTGGCCGAAGATGTCGCTAAAATGGTGCCCTTCGCCATCGCCGGTACCCTGCTCTCCCTCAAGGGCAAACATATCCCCGTGCCCCAGCCCATTCCCGCTGTGCTGGTGACGAAATTGCAGGGTTCTGGCCAGTTCCCCTACCTAGTCTGCCTCACCCACGACAATCACTGGTACGTCGTCACCGCCGCCGATGTGGTGGGTCTCCATGCCGATATTCCCCGGCTGCAAGCGGTGGATCACCTCGCACCGCCGACGGATTTGCCCCCCACCCCCGGCCAGCACCGCCGAGGGGATGCCGACACCGCCGCCGTGGTTTCCCGCATGGTGAAGCCACCTACGTTGGAAGAACTAGCCCCCGAAGTGAAGGAGCAACTTGACCGGATGCAGCAGGTGGAAATCGCCCTTGATAACCACCCAGCCCGCCAGTGGGAGAACCCAACGGGGTTACTCAAGCGGCAAAAGTACCTACAAAACCTGCGCGATGAACTGGCCGACCGCACCGACAAACTCGCTAAATACACCGGGCGCTACTGGCAGGAATTTGAGAACATCATGGCGGTTCTGAAGCACTTTGGTGCCCTCGATGCGGCCAACAACCGCCCCACGGAACTGGGGGAAATGGCCGCCGCCATCCGGGGCGACAACGAGCTCTGGCTCGCCCTAGCCCTGGCCTCCGGGGAATTTGACCATTTAGACGCGCCCCAGTTTGCCACCGCCTTCGCCGCCCTGGTAACGGAAAACTCCCGCCCCGATAGCTGGTGCCGCTACAAGCTCTCTGGCGTGGTGGACGAAGCCCTAGGGGGCGTACACAGCCTGCGTCGCCAGCTTTTCCAACAGCAACACCGCCGCCGCATCGATGCCCCGATCTGGCTGGAGTATGACCTGGTGCCCATCGTGGAACAGTGGGCCATGGGGGAAAATTGGGTGACGCTCTGCAACCATACCAGCCTCGATGAAGGCGACATCGTTCGCATCCTCCGCCGTACCCTGGATGTCCTGTCCCAAATTCCCCATGTGCCCTACCTGGCGGATCACCTGCGCCTTGCCGCCCGTCAGGCCAAGGAGTTGCTCAACCGCTTCCCCGTCAACGAAGAAATGGAAAACTGAGGTCTCCTTTGGCTGATTGACTGACAAAACTTACCAGAACCCAGATTCCTCAAAGGGTCAGGAGACCTGACCCCTACAGGGCCTAAATGCGGTAGGGGCGCGGGAACCGCGCCCGGTGCAGGATCTTTTGTCAGCCAACCAGCTCCTTTGGTCGGTTTTAGCCCCCCTAGCCCCCCGAAATCGGGGGGGATCGGACTTCAAAGTCCCCCAGAATTGGGGGATTGAGGGGGCCTAAAGTGGGGGAGATAAGGTCAAACAGGACTGATGTGTACTTAGTAGAAGCCCCTAAGGGGATTTAAACCGACTGGGAAAACTGCCGAATGGTCTTGCCTCTTAGATAGGTATCGAACACAGCAGCAATATTGCGAATTAACAACCGTCCAGCGGGCAGAACTTCGATATGATTCG
>JAYKHF010000232.1:0-3574 GCA_035285305.1 Leptolyngbya sp. | reverse complement strand
GCAGTCCGCCAATAGGTCGTCCAGCATCGCGTCAATGTGATTCGGTTCTTTCTTCTTGCGTACCATGGTGCGGTCTCCTTAAGTATCGGGATTCTAGACCGCTTACACAAAATTCTGATCAGTCTCTCCTAATTTGCTTACAAGCCCTTCAAGTGGTGAAGACTAAAGTACTGATCGGGGTCAACCCAAACCTCTACGGGTTGAAATCCCGCGTCCATGGCTAACAGTTGAAATTCCTCCACGGTGTATTTATAGGAATGTTCGGTGCGGAGGATTTCGCCCTGGGTAAAGGAAATCACCTTGTCGCCGAGGTGAACCGTCTGATCCCGCTGGCTGACGATGCCCATTTCGATACGTCCAGCGGTTTCGTTGTAGTGGGCTTGGTAGGTGAACTGGCTCAGATCGAAGTTGGCCCCCAGTTCTCGGTTAATTCGGGTGAGCAGATTGAGGGCAAAGGCCGCAGAAACCCCTTGGGCATCGTCGTAGGCGGGTTCTAAAATAGCGGCGGATTTCTTCAGGTCTACCCCCACGATCAACTCCCCGAGCACCGCCACGGTCTTGAGGAACGTCACGGCCTCGGCGGGTTCTAGGTTGCCAATGGAGGAACCGGGAAAAAAGCCGAGGGTGGGGCGCTGGTGGAGTTCTGGCACCTGATCTAAGGGCAAAGGCTGGGTGTAGTCGGCGCAGAGGGCAATGGTTTGGAGACCGTCAAAGTCCTGCATCAGGGCAAGACAGGATTCCTGGAGGTGCTGCCGGGAAATATCCACCCCAACATAGGTCTGCATTTGGGGCGCAGCCTGGAGCAAAATCCGGATTTTTTGGCTGCTGCCGCTGCCCAATTCCACCAAAACTCGGTGATCTAGGGCACGGGCAATGTCCTCGGTGTGGGTGCTGAGAATGGCCATCTCGGTGCGGGTCAGGTAGTACTCCGGCAGATGGCAGATGGCATCGAACAGTTCTGACCCCCGCTTATCGTAGAGAAAATGGGAGGGTAGCGCCTTTTGGGCCTGGGTCAACCCCTGCAAAACGGCGCTGCGAAAATCCTCCATGGGGGGATGAAAGTCATACAGCTTAACGGCTTGGGGCGGGGCTTGAAAGGACGCACCGGAAGACATAGAAAACCTTAGAATTCGCCGGGAGAGGGCTAACGCCCCGCACCAATCCGACGATGCTGGCCCGCTGCGGGGTCGTCGCCGCAAAAGCGCTACGGTTGCCGCGTCTCCCTTCCTATCATCCCCCAGGATGCACCGGGGCGGTACCCATGCCCTAACGCGCTAAACGAATCCCGCTAAACTGCCAGCGGGCCTGGGGTGGGAAAAAGTTGCGGTAGCTGGGCCGCAGGTGCCCCGGGGGCGTGACACAGGAACCGCCGCGCAGCACCATTTGATTACACATAAATTTACCGTTGTATTCCCCCACGGCTCCGGGGGCGGTGCGAAAGCCGGGATAGGGCAGGTAGGCGCTTTGCGTCCATTCCCAGGTGTCGCCATAGAGTTGGCATAGGGGGCCATGGTCTGGGGCGGGCTGGGGATGGAGGGCGTCGCCCAGGAGCAAATTACCCTGAATGGGAACGGTGGCGGTGGCCACTTCCCATTCGGCCTCGGTGGGCAAGCGACAGCCAAGCCACTGGGCATAGGCCTCGGCCTCGAAGTAGCTGATGTGGGTGACGGGTTCGTTGGGATTGAGGGGACGCAGGCCGCCGAGGGTGAACACCCACCAATCTTGGCCTTGCTGCTGCCAGTAGAGGGGCGCTTGCCAGCCTTCTTGTTGCACCATCGCCCAGCCCTCAGAGAGCCAGTGTTGCGCCGTGCGGTAGCCGCCATCGGCGATAAAGTCTAGGTATTCGCCGTTGGTAACAGGGCGGTTGGCCAGGGCAAAATCCTTCAGATAAACCCGGTGGCGGGGGCCTTCGTTGTCAAAGGCAAATTGGTCAAAATGGTTTCCTGACGCTTGGTAGCCGATGTCGTACAGCCCGCCGGTAAACCCTACAAACTCCAAGGCTGGAGCCGCCCGGTCAGACTGCACCAAGTCTTCGCGGTAGGCAGGATACAGGGGATTGATCGCCAGGTTATATTTCAGGTCGGTGAGCAAAAGTTCCTGGTGCTGCTGTTCGTGGTGCAAACCCAGGGTGATCAGGGCCGCGATATCCGGTTCCTCCCCCCGCTGGCCCATCAGGCGATCCATCGCTTCATTCACGTAGGCCCGGTATTGGTAAACTTCGGCCACCGTGGGGCGAGAAATCAGCCCCCGCTGGGGTCGCGGATGACGACTGCCCACCGCTTCATAGTAGGAGTTGAACAGGTAGCCATAGCCGGGATGGAAGACGGCGTAGTCCTCCAAATAGGGCACCAGCAAGAAGGTTTCAAAAAACCAGGTGGTGTGGGCCAAGTGCCACTTGGGCGGGCTCACATCGGCCATGCTCTGCACCCCATAATCTTCAATCACCAAGGGTTGACAGAGGGTTTCGCTGAGTTGACGCACGGCAACATAGGCCTCTCTCGGGTTTGGCCCTGGCGTTTGGCCTACACAAGGGGCCTCGGTGGCAGACAAAATCATGGCGCTAGGGAAGAGGTGGATCGGCGATGGTTTCCCATTTTGACACTCCCACGGCTAAAGCCAGTGGGATTCTTGGTTCAGCGAGTCCACTTACCAGAGTGGGTTTCCCTTCTCTGCCAGAGATGGTGATCTCCCCAAGCGTTTTACCCCATTTCAGGGGCCAGTTTCGGCGTGCCCCGCCGTACTGTAGAAAACCAAAAACCAGGATCTCTGTGCTTGATGCTTGAAGTTTTTACCCGTGCAAGCTTTCCGGCACGGAACCCCATAACTTCAGTTTTCAAGGTGTGTTGTCTTTCGGCGACTGGGTTTTTAGAGCGGTTGATTACCCTGCCCGCTAGTCTAATGATACCCGTTACGGCGGCGGCTAAAGCCGCACGGCGCTACATCCCACGCTTAAAAGACGTGGGCCTTGCTTGCAGCACTGTAACGCTTTGACCCTGGTTGGCTGACAAAAGATTCTGCACCGGGCGCGGCAACCGCGCCCCTACCGCATTTAGGCCATCATATTTAGGCCATGTAGGGGGCAGGTCTCCTGACCCTTTGAGGAATTTGGGTTCTGGTAAGTTTTGTCAGTTAATCAGCGCTTGATCTTCCAGTTCAACTTTTTGGGCCAATTCCTGCTCAATAGCGGCCAGTAGATCCGCTTGTCCCCAGTTTTGGTAAAGCGTGGCGGCAATGGCACAGGCTCCGGCTCCAACCCCTTCTTTGACAAAACCTTCCTCGTAGGCGCGGAGGGCGGCAAAGCGGGCTTCGGCAAAGGATAAATCCGTGGCCAACAGACAGGCCTGGATGGATTGAGCCAGACCCACCGTATCCCCAGTGGGATCGGCAGCCACCCAGCGGGTGGTGCCAACCACGATGTTTTCAGGCTTCCAGGCCAGGGCATCGACCTGGGCCAAGGTGGCCATGAAGGCATAGACCGCCAGCATCTGGGTTCCTCCCGCCAGCAGCACGGGCTGGGTGCGGCTGGCGGCGAGGGCCATTCCGGCGACTACGGGCTGCATCGGATCGCCCAGGG
>JAYKHF010000231.1:0-8206 GCA_035285305.1 Leptolyngbya sp. | reverse complement strand
CCGAAAGGCTAGGAACAAAGGGTTTAAGATAGGGACGCTCCTTATAAATCGATTCCTTAGCACCATGGCTGGCGAAAAACTCTACGAAGGTAAGGCCAAAATCATCTACACCACCGACGACCCAGCGGTGCTGCTGACCTACTTTAAGGACGACGCCACCGCCTTTAATGCCCAGAAGCGGGGGCAAATTGCCGACAAGGGCAAGATCAACTGCGCCATTTCCACCTATTTATTTCAGCAGCTTGAAGCAGCGGGGGTGCCCACCCACTGGCTAGAAACCACCAGCGATCGCGAGATGCGGGTCAAGGCGCTGACCATCATTCCCCTGGAGGTGGTGGTGCGCAATGTGGCGGCGGGTAGCCTGTGCCGACAGACGGGCCTGCCCCTGGGCCAGGGGCTCGAACCGCCGCTGGTGGAGTTTTACTATAAAAACGACGACCTCGGCGATCCCTTGCTCACCCCCGACCGGATGCGGGTGATGAATCTGGCCAGCGAGGAACAGATCGAGACCCTGCGGCGTCAGGCCCAACGCATTAACCAAGTTCTGACCGAGTTCTTCGCCAGTTGTGCCATCACCCTGGTGGACTTCAAGCTCGAGTTTGGCCTCGATCACCAACAGCAGATCCTTCTGGGCGACGAAATCAGCCCCGATACCTGCCGCCTGTGGGATCAAGCCACCGAGGACGAAACCCAGCGGGTGATGGACAAGGATCGGTTTCGCCAGGATCTGGGCCAAATCGAACAGGCTTACCAGCTTGTGCTAGAGCGGGTAATGGCACAGGCCAACCAACATTGAAATCCGTCGATGCGGTAGAATTTGTCCGACCTGGGGGCAGCTTTGCTCCAGGGCCACGCTGGTACGGCCTGGTCTGACCACAGATTAGGGGCCGCAGGTTTGGAATTGTGGTGTGCGGATGTCGTTAGTAGGTGTGTGGATGCAGGTATCTCCTAAATGGTTAGCGCTTCTGGCCGCCTCCGGGCTGGTGGGATGGTTGGCCCCCGTGGCCCAGGCCAATCCAGATATCCCAGAGGCAACCGAAGTCGCCAGTACGCTCCAGGATTTGCCAACGGCGGCCCTCTCCGCCGATGACCTCCAGCCCCCGGAGCCCAATGCTGCTGTGGCGGAATGGCCCCCGGCGGATCAGGCCTTGCCCCTGGGGCTACCGGAGGTGACCACCCTGATCCCGGTTAGCACCGTGCCCGAAGACGTGCAAGCCGTGGTCAATCAGTATCAACCGGAGGCGGCCCTAGAGGTCATGGCGGCCTATCCCCAGCCCACCCTGGATCTCAGCCAAAGCCCCAGCCTGCAAGGGATGATACCCACGGAGGACAGCCCAGTAGCCGATGACGCCACCCTCAGCCAGTCTGGCCCCCGTGAGATTAGCCCGGAGGAGGCCCAGCGCATCCTAGACAGTGCCGTAGAGCGTCGCAGCCAGCCCCAGGCCAGCCCCAGCGAAGACCCGGCCCCAGAGACCGCCCCAGAGGAACCCCCGGCAGCCACCGAGCCCACCGAGCCCACCCCCGCTGCCACCGAGCCCGAGGAGCCCAGGGTCTTAGTTTCCGAAGTGTTGGTTGCCGCGCCCGAGGGGGATCTATCCCCGGATTTGGTGAATCTGATCTACAGCGTCATCGAAACCCGAGCCGGACGCACCACCACCCGCACCCAGCTTCAGCAAGACATTAACAGTATTTTTGCCACCGGGTTCTTCGCCGATGTGGATGCCCGCCCGGAGGACACCAACCTGGGGGTGCGCGTGACCTTTTTGGCCCAGCCCAACCCCGTGCTGACGGAGGTGCGGGTGACCGGCAACCAAGTCCTTCCCCAGGCGGAGGTGGATCGCATCTTTGACGACCAAAAGGGCGAAATTATTAACCTGCTGGATTTCCAGGAGGGCATCCTCGAACTGAACCAGTGGTACCAAGACAATGGCTACGTCTTGGCCCAGGTGGTCGCCGCTCCCCGAGTAACCGAGGCCGGGGTGGTGACGCTGGAGGTGGCCGAAGGCGTGGTGGAAACCATTGAAGTACGGTTCTTCAATGACCAAGGGGAGAGCGTAGACGAAGAAGGCAACCCGCTTCAGGGCCGCACCCACGACTACATCATCACCCGCGAATTCCAGACCGAGCCTGGGGATGTGTTCAACCAAGCCCAGATTGAGCGCGACTTTCAGCGGGTGTTCGGTCTGCAAATTTTTGAAGACGTGAGGCCCGGTCTCGAACCGGGGGATGAAGACCCCCGTCAGGTGAAGCTGATCGTCAACGTCACCGAACGCAGCACCGGATCGGTGGCGGCGGGTCTAGGGTTTAACTTCACGGGGGATATTTTTGGCACCGTCAGCTATCGCCAGGACAACTTCGGTGGCAACAACCAAAAGCTCACTGCCGAGGCCCAGGTGAGCACCCGGGATCTGCTATTTGACGTGTCCTTCACGGATCCGTGGATCGCTGGCGACCCCCACCGCACCTCCTACACCGCCACGGCCTTTGCCCGTCGCGCCATCAACCTCAACTTTGACGGCGGCCCTACGCCCATTAATCTCCCGAATGGGGATCGGGTGCGCGTTCGGCGGCTAGGGACTGGGATCACCTTTAGTCGGCCCCTCGACAATGGCTGGGTGGTGGCCGTGGGCACCCTCGCCCAAACCGTGTCATCCCGCGATGCCAACGGCACCGTCAACGCGGTGGATGCGGCGGGCAACCCCCTCACCCTCAGCGGCACCGGCACCGATCTGCTGTGGACGTTTCCGATTTCCGCCACCCTCGACCGCCGCAACGAACCCTTTAACCCCACCAGCGGCAGCATTCTGCGCCTCAATAGCGAGCAGTCCGTTCCCATCGGCCAGGGCAGTATCTTCATGAACCGCCTCCGGGGCAGCTACAGCCACTACATCCCCGTGCAGTGGCTCAACTTCAACGATGGCCCCCAAGCCCTTGCCTTTAACGCCCAACTCGGCACCATTCTGGGTGATGCCCCGCCCTACGAAGCCTTTTCCCTAGGCGGCACCAACTCCATTCGTGGCTATGAAGAAGGGGATGTCGGTTCGGGGCGCAGCTATGCCCAATTCACGGTGGAGTATCGCTTCCCGCTGTTCTCCTTCCTGGGGGGGGCGCTGTTCCTAGACGCAGGCTCAGACCTGGGTAGTGGCCGCGCCGTACCCGGGGCACCGGGGCCATCGCGGGGCAAACCGGGCAGTGGCTATGGCTACGGCCTGGGCGCAAGGGTGCAAACCCCCCTTGGCCCCCTACGGATTGACTACGGCTTCAGCGACTCCGGCGAAGGCCGACTCCACTTCGGCATCGGGGAGCGGTTCTAATGGTGAGCACCCATCCTCCGGTTCCCCCCTTCAGCCCGCCGCCAACCCCTGCCCCTGGGAGGGACTGGATCGCCGAAGAGCCTCCCCGTCAAGCCACCCTGGGGGCTACGGTGCAGCGTCAAGGGGTAGGGCTACATTCCGGTGTGATCACCACCGTCACCCTGCATCCGGCTCCGGCCCACACCGGGCGGGTGTTTGTGCGGACAGATTTGCCCCATCATCCCCCGATTCCAGCCCAGGTCGCGGCGGTGGATCAAACCCTGCTCTCGACGGAACTCCGCCAGGGCGAGGCCACGGTTCGCACCGTAGAGCACCTGCTGGCGGCCCTGGTGGGGTTAGGGATAGACAATATGCGGATGGAAATCGACGGCCCAGAACTGCCCCTGCTAGACGGCTCGGCCCTGGGCTGGGTGGAGGCCATCCAGGGCGCAGGGCGGGTGGATCAGGGGGAACCCGCCACCCAGATCACCCTCGCCCAACCCATCACCCTCCAGCAGGGAGAGGCCTGGATTGCGGCATTCCCGGCGGCGGCCCCCCGCCTCACCTACGGCATTGACTTTGAGGTCGCCGCCATTGGCCACCAGTGGTTTAGCTGGCAGCCCACGACGGATCCCTTCGCCCCAGAGGGCTTTGCCACCGCCCTTGCCCCGGCCCGTACCTTCGGGCTGGCTCACCAGATTGAGGCCCTCCAGCAGCAAGGGTTAATCAAGGGCGGCAGTTTAGACAATGCCCTGGTGTGCAGCCATGAGGGCTGGGTGAACCCGCCCCTGCGCTTCGATCAAGAGCCCGTGCGCCACAAACTCCTCGACCTAATCGGCGATCTGGGGCTCCTAGGGCGCTTGCCCCAGGCCCATGTGGTGGCCTACAAGGCCAGTCACCGCCTCCATGTCGCCCTGGCGGAGGCCATGCAGGGGTGAACGATCAAGGAACCAATCGGCGACCGATGGATCGGGCTACCCGGTGGAGGGGGGCAATCTGGGGGATCGGACTCCTGCTGGTGCTAGCCTTGGGCGGATGCGCCATTCCCCGAGTTCAGGCGGAGGAACGCCTATTTTTGCCCCTCTCGGTGGAGGTTCTGGATGTCTACGACCTACCGCCCCAGGATTTTCAAGGCACCACCGTGGGCGGATTATCGGCCTTAGCCTACGACCGCTCCCAGGATCGGTTCTATGCCCTGTCCGACGACCAGGGGCGATTTGGCCAACCCCGGTTCTATGAACTGGCCATGGACTTTGATCGCAACGAAGACCGTCAACCCCGATTTCGCGGGGTGTCGATCCAGTCTGTGACCACCTTAACCGATGCAGAGGGCAACCCTTACCGCCAGGGGCAGCTTGACCCAGAGGGCTTAGCCCTGTCGCCTCGCAACACCGTCTTCATCAGCAGCGAGGGCAACATCGCCCAAGGCAGCTCGCCCTTTCTGGGGGAATTTGACCGCCAAACCGGGCAACTCGTGACCTCCTTCCGCCTCCCGGATCGATTCTTACCCGATGATGCCAATCCCCCCACCCAGGGCGTCCGCAACAACCTCAGTTTCGAGTCCCTGGCCATCAACGTCGCACCGGGCACCGCTGGCCAAACCGAACCCTTCCGTCTCTTCATAGCCACCGAATCAGCCCTGGTGCAGGACTACGAAGCAGACCCCTATCAACCCCTCCGCAGCCGTTTTTTACACTATTTATTAGGGCAAGATCAGTCCACCCTGATTGCCGAACATGCCTACCCCTTGGATTTAGAACCCTCTGGGGCCGTGATGATCGGCCTGACCGATGTCCTCGTCCTCGACCAAGGCGGACATTTCCTCGCCCTCGAACGGGCCTTTGGCCTGCGGGGCTTTAACGTGCGGCTTTACCAACTGGCCACGGGGGGGGCCACCGATACCTCCACCCTCGCCAGCCTTCGTGGTGCGGAGGGCCTAGCGCCCATTCGCAAGCAATTGGTGCTAGATTTCGCTGACACCGCCATACCCTCCGACAACCTGGAGGGCATGACCCTAGGCCCACGATTACCCGACGGGAGCCAAAGCCTGATCCTGATCAGTGACAACAACTTTGAGGCCGGACGGCCTACCCAAATCATTCTGTTGCGGCTACAAGGGCGACACTGAAGATCTGATTCTTAGGTGGGTTTTGCCCATTCAAGCATCCGGTTCACTGGCCCCAATTCATCCGCCTAAGACCCTATTTAGCTTTACGGATAATTCCAGATCGGTGGTCAACAGGGTCGCTAAACCTGATAGATTGTCTTGGTATCAGCAACGAGAATGAAGCATTGATATGAAAGTCCTTGTAATTGGCGGTGACGGTTACTGCGGGTGGGCAACCGCTCTTTATCTTTCCAATCGTGGCTATGAAGTCGGGATCCTCGACAACCTGGTGCGGCGTCATTGGGATGCCCAACTGCAAATCGAGACCCTGACCCCCATCGCCCCGATTCAGGCGCGGCTCAAGCGCTGGAAAGAACTCACCGGCAAGCACATCGACCTCTATATCGGTGACATCAACGACTACCCCTTCCTGGAAAAATCCATGCTGGACTTCCAGCCGGAAGCGGTGGTGCACTTCGGTGAGCAGCGTTCCGCCCCGTTTTCCATGATTGATCGGGAGCACGCCGTCCTCACCCAGTCCAACAACGTGATTGGCAACCTGAACCTGCTCTACGCCCTGCGGGACAACTTCCCCGACTGCCACCTGGTCAAGCTGGGCACCATGGGCGAATACGGCACCCCCAACATCGACATCGAAGAGGGCTACATCACCATTGAGCACAATGGCCGAAAAGATACCCTCCCCTACCCCAAACAGCCCGGTTCCTTCTACCACCTCAGCAAGGTTCACGACTCCCACAACATCCACTTTGCTTGCAAGGTGTGGGGGCTCCGCGCCACCGACCTCAACCAGGGCGTGGTCTACGGCGTACTCACCGAAGAAACCGGCATGGATGAACTGCTGATCAACCGCCTCGACTACGACGGCGTCTTCGGCACCGCCCTCAACCGCTTCTGTATCCAGGCCGCTGTGGGGCACCCCCTCACCGTCTACGGCAAGGGCAGCCAAACCCGCGCCTTCCTCGATATCCGCGACACCGTGCGCTGTGTGGAAATCGCCATCGCCAACCCCGGTGATCCCGGCATCTTCCGGGTGTTCAACCAGTTCACCGAAATGTTCAGCGTCGGCGACCTGGCCATGATGGTGAAGAAAGCCGGAACCACGATGGGCATCGATGTGGAAATCAACAACATCGACAACCCCCGCGTGGAGGCCGAAGACCACTACTTCAACGCCAAGAACACCAACCTGCTCGATCTCGGTCTGCAACCCCACATGCTGTCCGACTCCCTGCTGGATAGCCTGCTGAACTTCGCCGTGAAGTACAAGGATCGCGTCGATCACAGCCAGATCCTACCCAAGGTACAGTGGCGTCGTAGCTAGTTCACAATGAGGGTCAGTGTTCTCCTGAGACACTGACCCTTTATTCAAGCGGCAGCGGCCTAGGGCAAAGGACTACGGTCTCGCCCAGTCGGTTGGGCACAGCCCAGCGAACCCAATCCCTGTCAAGCCTTGGACGCTATCTTGCTAGGCGTTCCACGGGCTCCCTTTTCACCTTTCCCTTAACTCCCTGGTTTCCCATGCGAATTGCTCTCTTTACCGAGACCTTTTTGCCCAAGGTTGATGGCATTGTCACCCGCCTCAAGCACACCGTCGATCATCTTCAGCGTCAGGGCAATCAGGTTTTGGTGTTTTCCCCCGAGGGCGGCCTAGCCGAATACCGAGGAGCCAAAATTCATGGGGTATCGGGCTTTCCGCTGCCCTTGTATCCCGAACTGAAGCTCGCCCTGCCTCGGCCCTCCATTGGGGAAGCGCTGGAGCATTTTCGGCCTGATTTGATCCATGTCGTCAACCCGGCGGTGCTGGGCTTGGCCGGGATCTACTACAGCAAAACCCTGGATGTCCCCCTGGTGGCCTCCTACCACACCCACCTGCCCAAGTATTTAGAGCACTACGGTTTGGGAATGCTGGAAGGGGTGATGTGGGAATTGATTAAGGCCATGCACAACCAGGCCCGCGTCAATCTCGTCACCTCCACCGCCATGCAAACCGAACTGTCGGAGCATGGGGTAGAGCGTATCGATGTGTGGCAGCGAGGGGTAGATACCGAACTCTTTCGGCCTGAACTGGCCAGTGCCGCCATGCGGGATCGGCTGTCCCAGGGGCATCCCGAAGCGCCTTTGTTGCTTTATATCGGACGCCTCTCTGCCGAAAAAGAAATCGACCGGATCAAGCCCATCCTCAAAGCCATCCCCGGTGCGCGGTTGGCCCTAGTGGGCGATGGCCCCTACCGCGCCGAACTGGAGGCCCACTTTGCCGATACGCCCACGAATTTTGTCGGCTACCTAGCGGGCGAAGACCTCGCCTCAGCCTATGCCTCTGCCGATGCCTTCGTATTCCCCTCCCGCACCGAAACCCTGGGGCTGGTGCTGCTGGAAGCGATGGCAGCGGGTTGCCCAGTGGTCGCCGCCAACTCCGGCGGCATCCCCGACATCGTCACCGATGGCGTCAACGGCTTTTTGTTTGACCCCAAAGACGACGCTGGGGCGATCAACGCCACCCGCCGCCTAATCGAAGCCACCGCCGAACGGGAAACCATGCGCCAAAATGCCGTCGCCGAAGCCGAACAATGGGGCTGGGCCGCCGCCACCCGTCAGCTTCAGCAGTTCTACCACCAAGTCCTCGCCGAAACCTCCCTGCCCCTGGCGGCCTAGGGTTTTGTCAGGGTTAAATTTTAGGGTTGCAGATATCCTCAAAGCCCTTTCCCCACGGGGGACGCTTGGCGAACGACAAGCTCAGGACGACCGTAAACGCTGGTTGGCTGACAAAAGATTCTGCACCGGG
>JAYKHF010000230.1:0-3888 GCA_035285305.1 Leptolyngbya sp. | reverse complement strand
CGGATAGCCGAGGGTGAAGGGACAGTCCAGACCATCAAACATCCACTTCGGTGGATTGGCAGCGAAAGCTGTAGTGGTACGCATAACCCGAAGGTCCATGGTTCAAATCCATGCCCCGCCACCAAATCTGTGAAAAAGCCTTCAGAGTAATCTGGGGGCTTTTTTCGTTGATGATGTTTCTGTTGATGATGCTTGCAGGCATCGTCTTGGTAAGCATGGGGTGGAGCAAGGGTCATGGCCAGAGGCAGGCAGCCGGTTGAGTCTTCATCGACGGCCAAGACGAGGGCTGAGCCGCCAGGGGCAGGGATCGCGATCCGACGGCGGGCGCTGGTTCAGGTGCATCTGGCGGTATTTTTGTTTGGCCTAGCGGGGCTGTTTGGCAAGGGGTTGGCATGGCCCGCCACCGCCATTGTGCTGGGCAGGACGGGCTTGGCAGCGGGAGCCCTCGGTCTGTGGCAAATCTGGCGACGGCAACCCCTCTGGCCCAGGACAATCCGCGACGGGCTGGGATTAGCGCTGCTGGGGGTGTTGCTGGCCTTTCACTGGGTCAGTTTTTTCCTGAGTATTCAGCTTTCCACGGTGGCCCTTGGGCTGCTGACGTTTTCCAGTTTTCCAGTGTTTGTCACGGTGCTGGAGCCAATGTTGCTGAACACCCGCTGGCACTGGCGGGATGGGGCTATGGCTCTCTTCGTGGTGCTGGGGGTTGCCCTAGTCGTGCCGGAGTATCGGCTAGGATCCGCTGTCACCCTGGGAGCGGTGGTGGGGCTATTGTCGGGATTCTCCTTTGCGCTACTGCAATTGTTGAACCGGGGATACCGGCAGCGCTATTCGGCCCTGGGCATTGCCTTTCAGCAAAACCTCTTCGCCTGTCTCAGCCTCCTGGGGTGGATGGCCATCTCCCCCTTACCCGCCTTTACCATTGCGGGCCTCGACTGGCTGTGGCTGCTGGTGTTGGGGGTGTTGTGCACGGCGGTGGCCCATACGTTATTTATTGAGAGCCTATCGGTGCTGCGCACTCAGGTAGCCAGCGTCATCAGCGGCCTAGAGCCGGTCTATGGCATCGCTTTGGCGGCCCTGCTGCTGGGAGAAATTCCCACCCTGCGTACCCTCGCGGGGGGTAGCCTTATTTTGGGCACCACGATGGTGGCCAGTTGGCAGGGAAGTCGGGAAACTGGGTAGGCCGGGGGCTATCTCGAAGTGAATCTGACTTGTTAGGATAGGTAACAACATCGGCCTCTAACCTACTTCCCCATCAACCCCTCTCTAACACGCTATGTCCGCCACTATTCAAGTTGAAAAAGCCAAGGTTAAACAGCCTCCCCTCGACATTCACACCCTGGGCGACCGGGTGCTGCGTCAGCCCGCCAAGCGGGTGGCCAAGGTAGACGACGACCTCCGCCTGCTGATCAAGGAAATGCTGCAAACCATGTACAGCGCCGACGGCATTGGGCTAGCGGCCCCCCAGGTAGCGGTGAATAAGCAGGTCATCGTGGTGGATGTGGATCCTGAGAATGCCGCTGCGCCGCCCCTGGTGCTGGTGAATCCCAAAGTTCTGCGCGTCTCTAAAGAACTGGCCGTGGGCCAAGAGGGCTGTCTCAGTATTCCTGGCGTCTTTTTAGACGTGGTGCGCCCCGCTGCCATTGAGGTTTCCTTCAAAGACGAGAACGGTCGGCCTCAAAAAATTCAGGCGGCGGATCTACTAGCCCGCTGCATCCTCCACGAAATGGATCACCTCACCGGGGTGCTCTTTGTGGATCGGGTGGACAATACCCTAGCCCTGAACCAAGAACTGAAGAAAAACGGGTTCTTTGCTAAGGACGTGCAGCCCGTCAAAGCCTAAAAGTCCTATCTGTCGAACCCCATTGGGTGAGTCTTGCCTACCCGATGGGAGTGTCTAATCGTCTTTTTTGAGGAGTGAGTTTGTGACCCCAAAAAGTGGTTTGTTTCTAGCGGGTTCCTGCATCGCGGCCATTGCGGCAGTGGGGTCTGTGTTTGAGCTATCCTCCGGCAGTCCCGACTGGGGCCAAGGCCCCACGACGGTGATTCTCGGTCTGTGTGTGCCCTTGGTGGGGGTGCTGTTCTATGCCGCTGTCAAAGACGCCAAGACGAATCAGCCCTAGTGCAGTGTCAAGACTAAGAATTAGGGCTTCGACGGTTCGGCGGTTCGACCGGCTCACCGCTCACCGCTCAGCCCGAACGTGCTGTTTACGGTCGTCCTGAGCGGTGAGCCGGTCGAGAGGTAGGGTGGGCATTGCCCACCCTACTGAGAGTGGGCTCAATCCGCTGACGGGGAGATTGTTCCTCGCTGAGTGATCGCCTCCTTACGGATTACTTATGGCGAATGCGCTCATAGAGATCGACATAATCGTGCCCCGGGTTATTCCAGGAGAAGTCGTACTGCATCCCCTGCTGGGCAATCTGCTGGAACAGAGCAGGCTCTTTTTCCCAAATATCAAAGGCCCGATTCATCGCCGACTCTAGGGCGACGGTATCACTTTGGAAGAAAACGAAGCCATTGCGTTCTTCGGGTTCGTGGTAGCCGTCGTAGTCCCAATCAAACACGGTGTTCACCAAGCCACCCACGCCGCGCACAATGGGCACCGTGCCATACTTGAGGCCGATCATCTGAGTCAGACCGCAGGGTTCAAAGTTGCTGGGCACCACAATCATGTCCGATCCGGCGTAGATCAGGTGGGCGAGTTCTTCGTTGAAGCCAAGCTCCAAATGCACGTCGGGGTTGTCGTTGAGATGCAGCTTTTCATGCCAGAACCAGTCGTTAATGCCCTTTTCGGTGGCAGACCCCAGCAACACAAACTGCCCGCCTCGGCTAAGGGTGTGGTAGATGGCATGGTGGACGAGGTGAACCCCCTTTTGGTCATCCAAGCGGCCAATGAAAGCGACGATGGGTTTCTCACCGTGGGCCAGCATCAGCCGTTCCCGCAGCACCTTTTTGTTCAGGGCCTTGTCTTCAAAGGTGGAAATACCGTAGTGGTGGGGAATGTAGCGATCTACCTCCGGGTTCCAGACCTCGTAGTCTAGGCCGTTTAGGATCCCGGAGAACTTGTGCTGGTGGGTGTGGAGGGTGTGGCCCAGGCCAAAGCCCTGGTCGGTGTGCTGGGCTTCCCATGCGTGGTAGGGCGACACGGTGTTGACGTGGTTGGCGTAGGTGATCCCCCCCTGCATGAAGTTAATGGCGAAGGGGTTGAAGTTGTCGCGCAGTTGGCCGTACTGGAAGTAGTATTCGGGCCGATTGAGTCCGGTGGCTTCCAGAATATCCACCCCAGCGATGCCCTGGTGCTTGAAGTTGTGGATGGTGTACATCACCCGCTGGAACTCCATGCCGTTGTATTTGTAAATCTCGAACAGCATGACGGGGATCAGCCCGGTTTGCCAGTCATGGCAGTGGATCACATCCGGGCGCTTATTGCTACGCAGGAGAAACTCCATCGCCGCCTTGCTGAAGAAGGCGAACCGCATCGGGTCGTCGTCGCAGCCGTAGTAGCAGCCCCGGTTGAAGAACATTTCCCAGGATTTCGGCTCGATGAAAAAGCACAGCCGCCCATGCACCCAGCCGCAATACACGTCGCAGAGAATGTCGGTGCCATACCAGGGCACGATGAGATCACAGTAGGCCTCGTGCAGCCCCCAAATGTGGTCGTAGCGCATGCAGTCGTACTTCGGCAGAATGATTTCAACGCAGTGGCCCCGCGTTTCGAGCTCGCGGCTGAGGCCATAGACCACATCGCCCAGCCCCCCGGCCTTGATCACCGGAGCGCATTCCGAAGCAATCTGCACGATGTACATGGGCGGCTCTCCGTTTAAAAAAGTTCATCTTTTGATGCCCCTATTCAATCAGGATGTTGGGGCGTAGGCAAGAGGATAGGGCGT
>JAYKHF010000229.1:0-5445 GCA_035285305.1 Leptolyngbya sp. | reverse complement strand
GCCATACCCAGGTTGGCTCGTCCGTTACCGTTCCGCTCGCCTTGAGCTTGTCGAAAGGCATGATGCTGCTGGGCTTCGACGGTTCGACGGTTCGACAGGCTCACCGCTCACCGCTCAGCCCGAACGGTGTTTCCTCCCACCGTTCGCCTTGAGCTTGTCGAAAGGCATGATGCTGCTGAATCCTGACCCCTACCGCTGCTGCAAGATAAATTCTGCCAGAGCCAAATCCACGGGGGTTGTGACCTTGAGGTTGGTTTCCTCCCCCGGCACGATGTGGACGGGAAAGCCGCATTGCTCAAACAGGGCGGCGTCGTCGGTGACGGCCCAGCCCTGGCGACGGCCTTCCTCGTGGCACTGTTTCAGCAGGGCCACATCGAACCCCTGGGGCGTTTGGGCGGCCCAAAGGTGTTCGCGGTTGGGGGTGGCGGTGATTTGCTGGTCGGCATTGACCACTTTGATGGTGTCTTTGACCGGGATGGCCGCAATCAGCCCCTGGTGCTGATTGAGGGCGGCGGCGCAGCGGTTGAACAGGTCGGCGGTGGCCAAGCAGCGCGCCCCATCGTGGATTAAGACCTGGGTGGCGTCCTCCGGTAGCCCCTGGAGGCCGTTGTATACCGAATCCTGGCGGGTGTCGCCCCCGGGGAGAAAGACGACGGGCTTTTGCAGGGCGAGATCATCCACCACCGTTTGCAGGAAGGGCTGATCGCTGGGCTGGCAGATCAGCCCAATCCACAGGACGGCTTCGGCCTCCTCGGCGGCGCGTAGGGTCCAGGCAATGATCGGCTGTCCTAGCAGGGTGAGGAGTACTTTGTTGCGGTCGGCCCCCATGCGGCGACCCATGCCAGCGGCGGGAATCAGCAGGTGGACAGCGGCCATAGCGTCAACGAATAAACAGCAGGAAGGTCATGAAAAATCGCCAAAGGAGAGAAAATTAATCCCCTTTGTCCGCCAGAACGCAGGTAATCATGGTCAGGTTCCACTACAATAACTTGCGAACAGGCATGGACGTGAATTATGCGGGTACTGGCTCTGGTTCCGGGGGGAATTGAACGCCAACTGGAGTTCTTCCCTGTGCTGCGGGAAATTAAGCAGGCCGTCAAGGCGGCTGAGATTGCCGTGGTCGTCGATCCGGAGGCTAAGGAAATCTATCAACTGTCCAAGGTGGTGAGCGAGGTTGTCCCCTACAGTTTTCGGGCCAGTAACAGCCCTGCTGACTGGGCCAACCTGCTGGGGATTGTGCGCGATCGCGAATTTGAGGCGGTGATCACCTGTACCGAATCCTGGTCCATTGGCCTGCTGCTGTGGCTCAGCGGCATTCCCACCCGCATCGGCTATGCTGGCGGCAGCAACGGTTGGTTCCTGACGACGCTCATCCCGCAAGCCAGCGATTCCGCTGACGATGCGGCTTTTCTGAGGGCTCTCAATGTGACCTCAGCCCTGGCTCCTCCCAGCCTTAACCTGCCCCAAGCCGACCTGAAGGCGGTGGAAACCCTACGCCGGGGCGCGAAGCTTCAGGGGGGCTATGTGGCGGTCTATGCGGGCGCTACCGCCGACGGTGAAGCCTACCCCACCGAAGCCTGGATGGCCATTCTCCAAGATTTCCAGCAGCGCCAACCGGATTTACCCCTAGTGCTGCTACAAACCGCCGACACCGTGGCTAACAACGCCGCCCTGCGCCAAGCCCTGCCAGGGATCACCGTCCTAGAGCCCGACACCTTGGGGCAATTGGCGGCGTTGATTGCTGGGGCGAACCTGCTGGTGGCCGTTCAGGGCTATCCGATTGCCCTCGCCGCCGCCCTAGAGGTCTATACCGTGGGCCTCAGTGCCGATCCCGTGGCTGCCCCGCCCGGAGCGGGAAACCGGTTTGTGAATGTGGCCGCGACGACTGGAAAACTAGCGGATCTAGATCCAGCTACGGTGCTCCAAACGATTTGGAAAGGCTAGACCTCAGCTTGGGAAAAGCGAGACCTCGTGACTGGCCACCCAAGTACCTTGATCCATCGGTGGTTCTCTAGATTTTTCTAGGGCCTCACCCTCGGCTAGAGTAGATGGGTTAGGTGACCAACCCCTTGACCCATCAATTCCCCATCCGTCAATTGATCGTTTAGGAGGACTATCCTCGATGGATAAGATTAAAGAACAGGCCAGCGTCGTTAGCCAACTGGTTTTCGCTGGCGAAACCGGCGAGATTTATAAAAAAATGCTCAGCCGCACCTGGGATATCCTCAGGGAAACCGGGATTCTCCTGTGGCTCGTGATCTGCTTAACCTTTGTGGGCGGCGAGTGGTTTTATCGTAATTCCGTCAGCCTAGGGCGCAGCGCCCGCACCTGGTATACCAGCCTCAGTACCAAAAGTGCCGAGGCTGAGCCCCCCTCGATGGAAGCGACTGGAGAGGCGCTCTTGAGTAGTGTGAAATCTGGTGCAGCCTATCTCCTCAGCCAAGCCCGCCAACAATTAGGGCTTCCAGATCCAGAACCCACGGCCCCCATTGTCCAGTCCACTCCGGTTGCCCCAGCAGCTCCGCCTGCCCCGGTTGCCCCAGCGGCTCCGCCCGCCCCGGTGGTGCCGCCCTCGGCTCCGGTGTCTAATCCTGCCCCCACCCCGCCCGCAGCTTCGGTGGAGGAAGATTAGCGGTCGGCGTTACGGCCCCCCAAGGTCTGTCACTCTCTGCCCCTACCGGCCACCGCTCAGGTTCAGATCCGTCAACCAATCCGCCAGACCATTTAGAATAAGCTGCACCCCAATGGCCATGACGAACAGGCCCAGGAGTCGGCTCATGGCTTGGATGCCGCTGACCCCTAATAGGCGCAGCAGCAGGCTGGAGGCTCGCAAGGCTAGGAAGATACTGAGGCCAACCAGCGTAATGGCTAGGGTGATAGCGATCAGGTGGAGGCCCAGGGGCATGGATGTGGTGCGAGTTTGGGCGGCGAGACCCACCGTAACGGCGATGGCCCCCGGCCCAGACAGCAGGGGGATGGTCATGGGCATGAACGCAATATCTCGGTGTTGTTCCCGTCGCTGGGCCGCGTCTTGATTGTCCACCGGGCTGAGCTTGGGGTCAGAGTTCACGGCTTTCCAGGCGGCGTGGAAGACAATCATCCCCCCAGCGATGCGCACGACCGCTAGGGACACCCCGAAAAAGTCCAGCAGACTGCCGCCCACCAGCAATGCGCCCACCAGCAACAGGACGACATTGCGGGCGATGGTGATAGCGTAGCGATGCCGTAGCTCCTTCGACACTCCGGTGGTGAGCATCAGAAAAATGGGCACCGCGCCAATGGGATCGACGACGGGGAATAGCGCGGCCACCCCACCGAGAACCCCATCGAAAAACGACTGCATCATCATGGCATGGGCTATTTCCAGGTGCGATTTTCCAGATCGCGCATCTGTCGTTCGAGGCGATCTAACCTGCCCCGCAGTTCGTCCATCTCCGCCTGTCGAGGAACCCCCAGGTCTTGCAGCGTGTTGCGAAAGAGACGGTGAAACTGATCTTCGATGGCGGCGTTGTTCACATTCAACTGGGCCATCACCTCATCGACCAAGCCCTTAGCCTGGTCAGAGTTAAACTTGCCCTCCCGCACCCAGTCCTCCGTGACCTGCTTCAAGCGCTCCGCCACCAGGGAGGTGGTTCCCACACCAATCATCAGCAGTTGCCGTAGCAGGTTGTTGGTATCCATAGGTCGAGCAATCCTCTGCAAGGGTGGGGGTCTATCAACGGGCTACCGAGCAACCCACGGCTCTATTCTGTCAGAGATTGTGAGATTCCTTAGGTATTGAAAGCCGAACTGGGGCTGGGGAATGGGGAGTCGGGAGTGGGGAGTCGGGGGAAAGCGTCTGGACTGGAACTGGCAACTAGGCCCTACTGCCTGGGGGGCTGTAGGGGTGAGGGTGGCTGGCCCCTGGCCCAGCCTAGGGGGTGAAGACGAGGGTGCCTTGACCTATGGAGAACTGGCCCCTACAGCGAACTGGAGTCTAGGCTGGCTGCGGCTTCGGGGGATTGGGGCAGGTGCAGGCCGCACTCTTGTTTTAGCCCCTTGAAGCGGGTATCCCGCTCGTTCTTGTCATTGGCGGTAATGGGGCGGCTAGAGTGCCAATCTCCGACGGTTACGTAGCCCTTGTCGAAGAGGGGATGGTAGGGCAGATCGTGGGCTACCAGGTATTGATAGACCTGTTTGGCCGTCCACTGGAGAATGGGCATCAGCTTGTAGCGTCCGCCCTGGAAGCCGATGCGGCTGAGGGTGCGGCGGTGCTCGGTTTGGTCGGCCCGGAGGCCCGCCAACCAGGCGGTGGCCCCCAGGTCATGCAACGCCCGCTGCATGGGTTCTACCTTGCGGATCTGGTCGTAGCGGTTGAAGGACTCGACGTCGTTTTGCTCCCACAGTCGCCCGTAGAGGGCTTCCATGCGGGCCGGACTCAGGGGAGATTGATAGACATGGAGGTTGAGGTGCAGGCGTTCGGTCAATTCGGCGGCAAAGCGGTAGGTTTCCACCGGGAGATACCCGGTATCGACCCAGATTACTGGAATTTGGGGCACGATTTGAGTCACCAAATGCAGCATCACCGCCGACTGAATGCCAAAGCTAGTGCTGAGCACCAACCCCTCGCCAAAGGTGTCATAGCCCCACTGCACTAGGGCGCTGGCGTCGGCATCGGCCCACTGTCGATTCACCGCCTCCAAATCGAGAACGGGACTCACCGGACGCGGGCTCGGCGATAGCACAGCATCTGACATCGGTTGACTCCTAAAGCGCCTTAGTCTATTACCTTATACCGATTTTCTAGCCAGTGAGCGTCTGGATCCTTAGCCCTACTCCGGTGCGGGTCATCAACGGTATGGGAACATTTTGCCCCTATTCACCCCGGCCCAATTCGGCCTAACATCCAGGGTGATTGGATGGTATACAGTCCAACACCCCATCCATTACGAATTGCTCTTGGTATGGCTGTGGTGCATTGATCCACGAATGTACGCTACAACAAAATCCTTGCATTTCAATTGTTCCCATGGCCCGCAAACAAAAATTCCCTCACCTGCTTGGATCCAAATGGACGGCCTGCCACACCACGGAAGGCTGGCGGCACTTTCAGGTGGCCAACCGCAAGCAGGACGGGGACTGGGTCTTTGCGGAACTGGTGGCCTCCTGCGATCCCTCGGTGCGGCTGTGGATCAACGCCAAACAGTTGAAAAACCGCGACCTCTGGCAACCGGGCTGGCAGCCGCTGGCGTCTCGCTCTTCCTGATGGATTGCCCCTCTTGAGAAAATTTTCAAAAAACTGGTCAACCCCGAACATTTCTTGTTATAGTGAACAAGCCGACGCGGGGTAGAGCAGTCTGGTAGCTCGTCGGGCTCAAAGGTCTAGTTCAGCTATGTGCTTAGCAGTTGAATTAGGCAGGGCAGCATAGAAGGAAACTCCTATGTGTATATCTGTCAAAGTCGGGG
>JAYKHF010000228.1:0-3783 GCA_035285305.1 Leptolyngbya sp. | reverse complement strand
GGCCTGGGCCTGGGGCACGGGGGGCAAGAGAGGGCCAAGCAGGGCTACTCCCACCACAAATCCCATCCTCAGTCCTAGTAGCATGGCCATCACGGGTGCCTCCTTGGGATCGCTTGATCCAAATCAGACCCCATGACGACCAAGGTGTCTTCGGGGTTTCCAGAGGGATTTCTAGAGGGGTTTCTAGCACCGTGCCCAGGGTGCAACGGGCAGTTATACCCTGGGCCTCGTCTAGGACTGGCCCTGCTGGCGGCACACCCGTAGGCCCCAAAACATCAGGGCCGCATCGATGTGGAGGAAGTCTTGCCAAGGTGGGGTTTGGTCGATCAATGCCGTGGCTAGGGTTGCTCCATCGCCCCCGGTGAAGACCACCCGTCCCTGGGGGGAATGTTGCCGCCAGTCGGCAATAAAGTCCCTTAACCCCGCCAATTGACCATAGACCACCCCACTGACCATCGCCTCCGCTGTGGTGGTGGCCCAGCGGGGGGGCAACGACGCCAGGGCGGGAACCACGAGGGGGAGACCATCGGTGTAGTCGTGCAGGGCGCGAAATTGGGCGCGGAGCCCGGGCAGAATGGCTCCACCCACTAGACCCTGATCGGCCCCCGCTGTCAGGGTGAGGGCGGTGCCCCCATCCACGACCAGCACTGGCCAACCGTAGACATCCCCTGCGCCCACCAGGGCTAGGGCGCGATCAACCCCCAAGGTCGGGTAACGGTTTTTGAGGGGCACCTGATCCGTCGTGACCCGAGTGCAACGGGGATAGGTCGCCCAGATCGCGCCCTGATCCTGCACCACCGAGGCCAGCCAGAGTTGGGGCGGCGTCGCCCTCCACGGCAACGGTAGCCGCCCTCCCCCAGACCGGCCTTTCGCCGCCTCTGCCGCCCATTCCACGGCTTCCACGGCCCAAGGTTCCCAAGCACCCTCGGCAAATCCCGCCTCGATCAAGGCCTGCCCCTGGGCCGGGGTGCCGTGGGGCGTATGCCAAGTGCCCAGCCACCGGGTTCCGGCAAAGGCGGCCCAGTGCAGGCGGCTGTTGCCCACCACGAGCCCCAGCCACGGGTCTTCTGCCTGTGGGTTCGTGGACTGTGGGTTAGCGGGCTGTGGATTCGCGGACTGTGGATTCGTGGACTGTGGGTTAGCGGACTGTGGCGTCACTGAATCTCTCCCCCATTGCGGTTCAACCAGACAAGACCATCCTGTGCCGACAGCATAGCTATGATGGGGACAGCTAGTGGGGATGTTGCCGGCCTAGCCTTACTCACCCTTCATCCATCGCCATGATTCGGATTATTTTGATTGAAGATCACACCCTCACCCGCATGGGCCTGAAGGCAGGCTTCAGCCAGGTTGACGATATGGAGGTGGTGGGGGAATCGGCCACAGGTCGAGAGGGACTGACCCTACTCAAAACCCAGCCCGCCGACATTGCCATCGTGGACATTGGCCTGCCAGACATAGACGGTCTGGAGGTCGTCGAGGCTCTCCGACAGTTCCAGGCCAGCCAGGGGCAAGATCGTCCCAAGGTGCTGATGCTGACCATGCACGACAGCGAATCGGTGGTGATGGCCGCCTTTGCCGCCGGGGCCGACTCCTACTGCATGAAACAGGCGGAGATGGATGACTTGATCGTGGCGGTGCGCGAAACCTGTGATGGCCACGCCTGGATTGACCCCGCCGTGGCCAATGTCGTGCTGCGCCAGGTGCGTCAATCCAATCCAATGGCGACTGGTAGCCGCACGGTGGAAATTGAGGCCGTAGCCCCAGAATTTGAGCAACTCCTCGCCACCTGCCCCCTCACCGAGCGAGAACTCGAAATTCTCGAACTCATCGTGGCCGGGTTTAGCAATGCTGAAATCGCCGAACGGGCCTACATCACCGTGGGCACCGTCAAAACCCATGTGCGCAGTATCCTCACCAAACTGGGCGTAGACGACCGCACCAAAGCCGCCGTCCGAGCCCTGCGATCGGGTCTCGTCAGCTAAATTGGGCAGCAAGGCTTATTTTGGGTCGCCTCCGTTCGGGCTTCGACAGGCTCAGCCCGAACGGAGGCGCGTCCTCTTGGGCATGGCTGTAGATGGGGGGTAGGGGTTGCCAGAATAGTACAAATTCACTAATATAATTCAAGTGTACTTATGGGGACAGTCGTCCCCCTGTCGTCCCCCCTAATAAGCCCTATGACTACCTCTGTTTCTCAGCCCTCGGCGGCGGTTTCTGCGGATACAGTGGCCTCTAAGGGGCGTACATCCACGCCCAGGGCCAAGTCCCGTCCTGCCACAGCCCCCATCGCGATTCCCGTGCTGGCGCTCGATGCCGGGAACTACGATCTCAAATTTTGCAGCGGTCAAGGCCATCCCAAGGCGATCCGGTCGGTGCGCTATCAACTCCCCCAAGGGCGCGATGCGGTCAGCTATTCCGAGGCCTCTCCCCTGATTGATTTGCCCGATGGTCGCCGCTACCACGTTGGAGCCCAGGCCTATAAGTATCGTCGCCAGCAGCAAACGGTGATTGAAAATAAGGTGGACTTGGCCCGCTTGCATCTCTATGCCTGCCTAGAACCCCTGGCCGGGGGCCTCACCGAGTACAGCCTCCATCTGCTGATCTCAACCCCCGACCCCCAGCGCAACGGCGCAGCAATCCAGGCACAACTACTGGGGCTGCACGAGTTTACCCGCAATGGCTTGGCCTTCCGGGTAATGGTGGAGAGCGTCACCGTGGAGCGAGAAGGCATGGGAGCCTACCACTATGCCAAAACCCAGGGCCTGATTCCCACCAACGGCTACACCATCGTCATCGACATCGGCGGCGGCACCTGGATCACCCGGCTCGTGGATGCCGACAGCGAAGTCATCGATGAAAACGTCTTAGACCGAGGTGGCACCTACGAACTGGCCGTAGCCATCAGCTTCGACCGTCGCCTCACCGATGCCCTGGGCAGCAGCGCCGATCCCTGTATCGTCATGGATGGCTTCCGGGTCGATCACACCTACGCCGACACCGATCTCGCCTGGGCAGACTGGCTGAATGAATACCTCGACCCCTGGTTTAAGGGCATTTTCCAAACCGTCAAGGCCCAATACACACCCTACATGCCCCGCGTCACGCGCTTTCTGGTGACGGGCGGTGGCTCCCACCTGATTTCGGATCGCCTTCAGGGCCACCCCCTGTTTGCGGTCATGGGTGATCCCCAATTTGCCAACGTGCGAGGCCTCTTGCTCACCACCGGAGAACGCCAGCTATGCATGACAACAAAGTAAGACTGAGCCCCGATGTGCTGGAAAAGGCAGAACGGATCGCCGCCGAATGGGGCCTCAAAAATGCCCGCGCCGCTGTGGAAGCGGTCTTTCGCACCTACTGTGACGACTACCTCCATAGTCGAAGCCCTGCCCCATCGCCACGGGCTTCATCTCCCATTGGCCCCGCCTATGGCGCATCCTATGGATATGCCCCCAAGGGATATACCACCCAAGCCCTGGCGACCGAAACCTGCGATGCCGTCGAAGCCCTAGACCAACTGCTGGCCCTGTAGGGGCAATCGCAACCACCCCATCCTCTGATAGGATTTTCCTGGACTCAATCGCCGGAGCATCCTGTCAGAGGGTACAATAGCCTTCACCACCGGGAGAGGTGGCAGAGTGGTTGAATGCGGCAGACTCGAAATCTGCTTTAGGGTCACACCTAACGTGGGTTCAAATCCCACCCTCTCCGTGATTACGCTGATTTGATAAGGCTTTCGGCAATTGATCTTTTGTACATAGTTTATCAAGTTTTAGCAAGTTTGCT
>JAYKHF010000227.1:0-9438 GCA_035285305.1 Leptolyngbya sp. | reverse complement strand
GGGCGGCCTAGGGCAAGGGGGTGGACAGGCTAGAATAAAAAACTAACCGTTATTACGCTGATTTGGCCTGCATGTCTACTCCTAACGCTCTTTCCGCCGCCGTTGACCCTGCGGCGCTCCACGCCTTAGATAACCAACTCTCCAAGCGCTACATTGAGCTGGATCCCCAAGGCTATTTTTTGATTTATCTGGATGTAGACCAGGGCTTAATCTGCGCCAAGCACTTCACGAATACCATTAATGAGAAGGGGCTGGCCTGTGATCCAGAGACCGGAAAACCCCTACCCGTGCGCGGCCCTGTGGAGCGGGTGCCAACCCGTATCTACACCGGACGCACGGCCAAGGAAATCTGTATCGCCATCTTTGAGGATGCCGATCATGCCTGCCCCATTGGTTACCTAGACCATGCGGCCTACCTTGGCCGCGAGTTCGCCCGGGCTGAACAGGCGTTGGTGACTGGTGTTCCCTATATCCAGGATTAGTGAAGCTCGATGCCATCGAGCCGAGGGCGACATTTTCGCCTCAATCAGTGCCTTACTCTGTCGCTGGATTGTCTTCCCCACCGCTGGGGCTGAGCGGTGGCGGCGGAGCCACGGGGGCCGGAGGGGCCGGGGCTGGCGGGGCCACGGGGGCCGGGGCCGGAGTCACCGCCTCAACTGGGGCAGGGGCGGTGATGGGAGCGGGGGCGGCCACGGGCGCGGGGGTGGTGATGGGAGCGGGGGCGGCCACGGGAGCAGGGGCCGCCGCAGGACTGGTGGTTGGGGTTCCATTGGGCCGACGGTTGGTGCCGGGGTCGATCACAGGGTCGGATGGTTCTTCATCCCCATTGCGGGGACGACTGGCTTCAGACTCGCTCGCCTCGTTTGGGGACGGGGTTGAATCGGTTGGCGATGCAGAACGATTACGATCAGCGGTGGGTGAATCGTCGGAGGATTCACTGTCGTTAGGACTGCGGTCTGCAACCACTCGGTTGGGTTTAATGGGCTCAGCCTCAACCGTAGCCTCCCGGCCCCCTAAGCGAGGCACCGATGGGAATTGTTCCACGGGGATGCTGTCGGTAATTTGGGACATAAACATCCGCCAAATCGCCGCTGAGGTGGTACTGGCTCCATTGCTGGGGCTACTGTCATCGTTGCCCATCCACACGCCCGTGGCCAACTGGGGAATGTAGCCAATAAACCACAGATCGCGGTTTTTCTCGGAGGTGCCCGTCTTTCCGGCGACGGGACGGCCAATGTAGGCATTGCTGCCGGTGCCCCCCTCCACCACGCTGCGCAACATCCAGGTCATGATGGCAGCGGTGTCGGCGTCGATGGCCTGCACCGTTTCCTCGGCGGCATTGGTTTCGTAGAGCACGTCGCCCTGACTATTGAGCACGCGCCGAATACCGTGGGTGGGTGCGTGACGACCCTGGTTGGCCAAGGTGCCGTAGGCGCTGGTTAACTCCAGGAGGTTGACCTCCGAAGCCCCGAGGGCGAGGGAATAGGTGCCGAGCAGGGGCGACTCAATCCCCATTTTCTGGGCCACCTCAATGACTGGGTCAAAGCCGATGTCCACCAGTAGTTTCACTGCCACGATGTTGATGGAATTCCGCAATGCCTTGATCAGATTGACATCGCCGCTGAAGGTGCCACCGTAGTTTTTGGGTTCGTAGCCATCTACCACGTAGCGAGCATCGGTATAGGTTTTGTAGGGGGACATCCCGGTGGCGATCGCCGTGGCGTAGACAAAGGTTTTGAAGGTAGAACCGGGCTGGCGTTGGGCCTGGGTGACGCGGTTAAACTGGCTTTCATTGAAGTCGTTGCCGCCCACCATGGCCTTAATTTCGCCATTGCGGGGATCGACGGCAACGAGGGCAACCTGTTCAATGCCCTGCCAACCGCTATAGCGCTCGATGGCCTGCTCGACGGTGGCCTCAGCCTTGCGCTGCCAGTCTACGTTGAGGGTGGTTTCCACCGTCAAGCCCCCCGCCGCCAGTTGTTCCGGGGTGAGTAACTGTTCCAGTTGTTTCTCGACGTAAATGGTGAAGTAGGGGAACTCGCTATAGAGAAACTTGGGTTCGTTGGGCGTGACAGCGACATCCTCGGCTAGGGCGGTGTCGGCTTCGGTGGGGGTGATGGATCCGGTGGCCAACATTCGCTGAAGCACCCGATCCCGCTGGGCTAGGGCGGCTTCGGGGTTCACCCCGGGGGAATAGAGGCTGGGGGCCGGGGCCATTCCGGCAATGAGCGCGGCCTCAGCCACGGTCAACTGCTCAAGGGGCTTGCCAAAGTAAATCCAGGCGGCATCGGATACCCCGTAGGCCCCAGACCCGAGGTAAACCAGGTTGAGGTAGCGCTCCATGATCTGAGCTTTGGTCAGATTCCGCTCTAGCTTGTGGGCCATGAGGATCTCACGGGCCTTGCGCTGAATGCTCCGCTCCTGGCTGAGATAGACAATGCGGGCTAGCTGCTGAGTAATGGTGCTGGCCCCTTCCACCACGCTACCGCGACGCAGGTTGGTCAAAGCGGCGCGGGTGATACCGCGATAGTCTACCCCTCGGTGCTCATAAAAATGCTGATCCTCGGAGGCGATGAAGGCCGCGATGACATGATCGGGAATCGCCTCATAGCTGCTGGTTTCCCGGGAAGCAGGGCCGATCTTTTGCAAAATCACGCCATCCGCCGAAATCATGGTGATGGTGCCATCCCGCTGATAGGTGAGGGCCTGTTCCGAGTCCGGCAGATCGGCCCAGGTGGTTTTCACCAGGCGGTAGGTGCGGGTGGCCCCCCCAGCCACCAGGGCCACCAGGATCACCAGGGCGGGGAGGGCGATCCCTCCCCGTCGCCGGGGGGAAGGGGGTTGGTTAGGAGTGGACGGCTGGGCTGGGTTAGGGAGTCCGCGACGCCGAGGGGGCGCGGTTCTGACATGGTTCGTGGTTTCCCCCTGGGACATCTGAGCCTGGGACGAAAACAACCGATTTAACCAAGATTGTGTCATTGTTGTGCGGCCCTCTACCACGTCAACAGCAAACCCAGACCTGCACCCAACGATGCCCCGCTCCAACCCTGGCGCAGTTCTCGCCCCTCAGGGCCACGGACGGAGATCTCCGGCTGTGGCCGACAAAGCTAAAGAGCACTTTAGGGGGTTTCTGGGATTTCTTCAAGCGTTAGAGTCCGGCATGGCCCAGGGCTAGCCCCGTCACCAGCATCCCCAACACCAGGAAGGGCTGGGCGCTCGCCTGGTATTTGACGTCGTTTTTGAGGGGATCCCGCAGAAAGTACATATCCTGGAAGGTGATCTGGGGGATGATCAACAGGATCAAGAGCAGGGCGTAGAGGTTTTGGTGAATGGCCATCAGGTAGGTGGCCACCCCGCCTTGAAAAATGTCGATCATCAACACGCAGATCCAGGCGGCGGTGCCGACACCAAACATCACGGGCAGGGACTTGAGGCCCATCTGGCGATCGCCCTCCACGCTCTTGAAGTCATTGACCACGGCAATGCCTAGGCCCGCCAAACTGTAAAACAGGGTGAGGACAACGATCTTCCAGGTCAAATCCCCAAACAGGGCGTGGCCCGCCCACCAGGGCAAGGCAATGTAGCTCGCGCCTAGGGCATAGTTGCCCAGCCAGCCGTTTTGCTTCAGTTTGAGGGGCGGCGCGGAATAGATATAGGACACGACGGAACCCCCTAGGGCTAGGGCCGTAATGGTGGGGAAGCTATGCCCCGCCCAGCGATCTAACCCGTAGGCTACGGCTACCCCTGCCGCCAGCAGCACCACAATTTGCGTCACCACCTGGGGCACGGAAATGGCCCCGGAGGGGATGGGGCGGTAGGGTTCGTTGATGGCGTCGATTTCGCGGTCGTAAAAGTCGTTGAGGGTTTGGGTATAGCCCGTCAAGAGCGGCCCCGACATCAGCATACAGGCCGCCGAAATCAGGACGTATTCTAGGCTCCAGCGAAATTCACCGCCGGAGGCAGCTCCACAGACCACCCCCCAAATCAGGGGAATCCAGGTGATGGGCTTCATCAGTTGCAGGCGAATTTTCCAAATCGATGTTTCGCCAGCCTTTGCCCCCTTCATCCCCAATAACTGGCGGGCGGTGCTGCCCTCCTCGGTGGCGGTGGCGGCGTTGGTGGCCAAGTCTTGGGGAGTCTCCTCCGGGGAGGGTGAATTGGATGGGTCTGCCATGGTGCGATATACCTAACTACAACGGCAATGGAAAGCGGCGATGAACAATGACCAAAAACTCTGTTTATTATGCCGAGCCATTGCCCCCAGAGGAAACCTTCGGTTCGCTATCCTGGGGCCTAGGTCTTTCGTTTCCCCCGACCTCCTATGACCACCATGACCACAGAACGCCTGTTTTTTGCCCTGGCCGCCCTCCTGGGGGGCACCGCTGTCGCCGCCGGTGCCTTTGCCACCCATGCCCTGCGGAGCGACCTGTCCCCCCGCCTGCTAGAGGTGTTTGAAACCGGGGTTCGCTACCAGATGTACCATGCCTTCGCCCTCCTCGCGGTGGCCCTGGCCCTCCACACGGCCCTGGGCCAAGCGCTATGGCTGACGGTGGGCGGCTGGGCCTTGGTTGTGGGAACCGTCATCTTTTCGGGGAGCCTCTATACCCTCAGCCTGTCGGGGGTGGGCATTCTTGGAGCCGTCGCGCCCCTCGGTGGGCTGGCGTTGATGGTGGGTTGGGGCTGTCTGGTGGTGGCGGCTTGCCTAGGGGCGACCTCGACTTAGGGCCTTCCCGGTGTCCTCCTCGCCCTTGGCCTCGGGCTCTGGGCGGCGGGCACCCCCCCCGAGGGCAGGCTATGATACCCCCAAGACAGCCTGTCCATGTCTTATATTTCCCTTTGCCGCGATGCTCTTTGAATACCTGCGCCCCCGTTCCCTGGCGTCTCCCCAGGAGGTGACTGAGTATCTGGTGCTGCACCAAGCGGCCCAGGACTTTCGCCTGGAGGTGGAGCATCGGCAAGCCTTCAAGGCTCACTGCCAGTGGTACGACCACATCGCCGCCGAGAATCAAGCCACCCTCGCCCAAATGCAGGGTGAACTGAACCTCCTAGCGTGGTTTAGTGGACGGTGATCGGACGAACGCCAGGTTCATCAGCCCCGTCTGTGGTTACAACCTGATTGACTGACAAAACTTACCAGAACCCAGATTTCTCAAAGGGTCAGGAGACCTGACCCCTACAGGGCCTAAATGCGGTAGGGGCGCGGTTTCCGCGCCCGGTGCAGAATCTTTTGTCAGCCAACCAGGGTTACAACACCTCGCGGGCTACAACACTTCGAGTTCAGCCGCCTTCAGGTGGGCGCGAAAGGGGCGCTTGGCACCGTCTACGGCAAACTCGACCTGTACGGGAAAGTTGGGGCTGATGGGGCGACCTTGGTAATCCTTTAACACCCCCACCACGTTACCCTCTAGACCTTTGGCGTCAAAGGCTTCGTTGCGGTGCAGCGGGTGATGGTAAAAAATAACCGATTCTTTAACGCGAACTCGATTTCCAACATCCATAAACACACACTCGCCTCTTCGGATCCCTTCGCTCGTCCATTACCAGCGAGGATCGTTATCTACACAGCCCTATCATCTTTACACAGGATGGGACAAGGCCTGCATCCTGTCTAGGCGGACGGCCAGGATGGGGCCTCGGGTGGGCAACTGAGTCAGGGGCGGGAGATGGGCGGCTGGGGCACGGCCTGCTTGGCCCATCGCCTCGTGATGGTTCTGTCGGGCATCGCCGATTCTGAGCGAGGGGTTACAACCCTTAACAGAGTATGAAGAACCCTATGGTTTCTGATCAACTTTGTGACAAAGACGCCGTAATGGAGCCAACCATGACCTAATAGAACCTAGAGCGTTAGGCAAATATACTTATGGTTAACTCTTCGGATCAAACCTTCATGGCCTCCCTTCAGCAGTTGGTGATCACTCTGCTGGCCGACCATGCTTACAGCATTTGTGACCTGGCCCAAGAATGCGCTCAGCAATTCCATGAGCCCATGTGCGAAATCATGACTCCCCTGGCGGATAGCCTGTGTGAGTTGGTGGACGGCGGTCGAGTCCATTATGACCGTCTCCACCACCTGGTGATGTTGGGCTAGCCGCCGCTGTTCGCGCTAGGGCGTTTGCGCATTGATCAACTCGGCTATCCGTAGCGCCATGGCCGCCATCTCTGGATCGCGTTGGGCGGCTAGGGCACTTCTTTCTTGGAACGCGTGGCCAATTTCCGTCCTTTGGAGCAGATGACGGGCTTCGATCATGATCTCGTCGGCCCGATCAAGGGGTTGGGGCTGCTTCGCCATCAGCACCTCGTCTATCTGCACAATGAACTGCGAGATGGGGCGCAGCCAGCTAAATTGTTCATGGCTCAGGACGAGGCGTAGGTATTCACCCTTGTGGGGAATGGGGCCGTGGGTCGCTTCGTAGGCGTCTTTTTCGGCCTCCATCAGGTTTTTGTGTGCCTTCAGCAGCAGCGGGCGCAGTTCGCGAAGTTTGGCAAAGGCGGGATCAGAGGCAGGATTACCAACGGTCATAGGGCAGGGTGGAGGGTGAACAATGCCCTCACCTTTTCACGAAAGGTCAATGTTTTCAAGGGGTGGGGCGACGCCTGTGATCCCTCGGATCGGGATCCTTCCCATCGGGTGCTGGCCCCAGCAGTGGGCGGCTGTGATGGCGGCAATCATGGTTTGCTGAGGTCAGGGGTTAAGATCCTGGTGTGGGCCTTTCTGGGTTGGGGCTAAGTCCTGCGGGTGGGGTCGTGTTGTCTCTCCAGGTGAGTTGCTATGGGTCAGTATCAGCGAATTGTGGCGGCTATCGATCGGTCGATCCTAGCGGAGCGTGTGTTTGCCACCGCCCTAGAATTGGCTCAATCCCAGGGGGCGCATCTGCATTTGGCCCATTGTTTCACCCTGCCCCTGCCGACCAACCTCGATTTTGGCGATCGCTACCGGGCCAGTGCCAAGGAATTTTTGGCCATTGCCCAGGCGGAACTGAATACCCACCTAGAACATACCCGTCAGTGGTTGGCGAGTCTGGAATCCCAAGCCCAGGAGGCTGGGGTAGAGGTCTCTTGGGACTGGCGTGGCGGTGAAGTGGGGCCACAGATCTGCGATATTGCCCACCACGACCAGGCCGACTTAATTGTGATTGGCCGTCGGGGGCGGGGGCGGCTTCAGGAGTCCTTGTTGGGCAGTGTGAGTAGCTATGTGCTCCACCATGCCCATTGCTCGGTTCTGGTGGTGCAAAGCAGCGAGCCTAACCGTGAGCCCAAAGAGGCCAACGTGGGGCCAACGTAAGGCCAACGTGAGGCGCAAAAAATAAGGCGAAAAAAAATCCCTAGCCCAGGGGCCAAGGATTTCATCAGGGTGCATCTACCGCTCTATTATTCGGCGATGGCATAGTCCATCAGGATACTTTGCGAGATATTCCGTCGAAGGATGACCGTGATCTGGGTGGATGGCTCGGTGGCACAGAATAGTGAACGATGGAACTACGGCGGGGTGTGATGTCTGACGTGTTGAGTCTAACGGCCTACGATTTGTGGAAGACCTACAAGGCTGTGCCCGTGGTGCAGGGGGTCAGCTTTGCCCTGCATCCGGGGGAGATTGTGGGGCTGCTGGGGCCAAACGGGGCCGGAAAAACCACGACCGTAGGGATGCTGTTTGGCACGGTGATTCCCAGTCGTGGTTTTGTGCAGCTTGGCCCCTGGCAAATTCCAGCCCAGGCGGCCCAGGCCCGTTCCCGGATGGGCATCGTTACCCAAGACGATAACCTTGACCCGGATTTTACGGTCTTCAAGAACCTCACTCACTTTGCCCATCACTACCGCATCACCGGGGCAGCGGCCCGACAACGGGCGGGGGAACTGCTGGACTTAGTCCATTTAGCCGACCGGGCCACGGCTCAGGTAGAGGATCTGTCGGGCGGTATGAAACGGCGACTGGTGTTGGCTCGCGCCCTGTTGAATCGACCCCAAATTCTCTTCCTAGACGAACCGACCACGGGGCTAGATCCCGATGCTCGGCAAGACTTTTGGCGGTTGGTGCTGCACCTCAAAGCCCAGGGCTGCGGCATTTTGTTGACCACCCACTATATGGATGAGGCCCAACGGCTGTGCGATCGCCTGCTGCTGCTGCAACAGGGCCAAGTAATTGATGAAGGCACCCCCGACGATCTGATCTTGCGGGTCATGGGTCGAGAAATGGCCGAAGTCGAAGGCGTCTCGGAGCAGGGAATCAAGGCCTTGGCCGAAGGTTGTGGCGCTTGGTTTCGGCCCTTTGGCAGCGGCTACTTGGTGGCCCTCCCCAACGCCGATCCCGAAACCCTGTGGAGCCAGATCGAAGCCCACCATCCCCGCCGCCTGCTGCGCCGACAGGCTAATTTAGAAGATGTGTTTCTGCGCCTCACCGGGAGCCTGCTGGAATGAAAGCCATCGTCGGATGCCAACCCGTTTCCGTCACGATCTGGGGGGTCTATTCCGTATGGTGGCGGCATTTTCAGGTCTATCGCAGCACGTGGCTGGTCAACTGTCTGCCGCCCATTTCCGAGCCGATTGTCTACCTGTTGGCCTTTGGCTATGGCCTGACGCCGCTCATTGGCGAAGTGCAGCACCTCGGCCAGCCGGTGCCCTACCCCCAATTCCTGGCACCGGGCATGATTGCCATTGGTGTGCTCTTCCAGTCGTTCTTTGAGGGAGCCTACAGCAGTTTCATTCGCCTGAATTTTCAAAAAACCTGGCAGGCGTTGCTCACCGCCCCCCTCAGCTACACCGACGTATTCTTGGGCGACTGGTTTTGGGCCGCCACCAAGGGCACCATCGCCGGATGGCTCACGGGAGTTGTCGCTGTTCTGGCCCAACTCTACGACCTCCCCAGCCTGCTATTTTCCCTACCGTTGATTGTGCTGGGAAGCCTACTGTTTGGAGCCTTTGGGCTGCTCGTGGCGGGGGTGGTCAACAAGGTGGATCAGGTCAACGTACCGATCTTTCTGATCGTGATTCCCATGTTCACCCTCTGCGGCACCTACTTTCCACGGGACACCCTGCCGCCCCTACTGGCGCAGTTGGCCGGGTTATTACCCTTAGCCGCCTTGGTAGATTTGCTGCGCTGGCCCCTGGGGTTGCCGCCCTGGTGGCCGCTGTCGCTGCTGTGGCTGCTGGGCTGGATGGCCCTGCTGGCCCGCCTCGCCGCCCTACGCATCTACCCCCGCCTGTTTAGCTAGCCCTAACGCGGCACCGAATCGACGATCACCTCGATGGGGCTCGATTGGCCCTGGGTGGATACGGCAAAACGACGGGTGTTGATGAACTGAAGCTCCCCATCCACGGTAATCCGGGCCTGAACCGCCAGGGTCATCCGGGGGGCAATCTGGTCTGGGTTGTAAACCAGCTCAAAGGGAATCGGAACCTGCCGCCCCCCTGTCATGGTGCTCTGACTCGCCAGGATCACGGCAG
>JAYKHF010000226.1:0-9815 GCA_035285305.1 Leptolyngbya sp. | reverse complement strand
AGCATTTCCGACATTTTCTTTTTACCCATGGCCCGCCGCAGCAGGTCGGCTTGGCCGAGGGAGTAGCCGCCCATGTCTTGGGCAATTTTCATGATCTGCTCTTGGTAGACCATGATGCCATAGGTTTCGCTGAGGATGGGTTTGAGGATTTCGTCGGCGAAGTCGATTTTTTCACGCCCGTGTTTGCGGTCGATAAACTTGGGAATCAATCCGGCATCAAGCGGCCCCGGACGGTAGAGGGCAAGGACAGAGGAAATATCCTCTAGGCCGGAAGGCTTGAGGTCACGAACAATCTGGCGCATCCCGGAGGATTCGAGTTGAAATACGCCGCCGAGGTCACCTTTTTCTAACAGTTTGAAGGTGGCGGGATCGTCCATCGGCAGATCGTCGGGGTCGATTTTGATGCCGTGGGTGGCCTCGATTAGATCCAGGGTTTTTTGGATCATGGTGAGGTTTCGCAGACCCAAGAAGTCCATTTTTAGGAGGCCCAGGGCTTCCACATCTTCCATGTAGTATTGGGTGATTACCTGGCCGTCGTTGTTGCGTTGCAGGGGCACAATTTCGTCGAGGGGATCTTTGGAAATCACCACTCCGGCGGCGTGCATCCCGAAGGTTTTGTTGGTGCCTTCGATGCGCATGGCCATATCCACCCAGCGGCGGGTGAGGGGGTCGTTGTCGTATTTTTCTTTGAACTCCGGGGCAGGGGTGTCCTCGGAGATCATCACCTTGAGTTTGGCGGGTTTGCCCCGGGCAACGGGGATCAGCTTCGCCATCCGGTCGGATTCGGCGTAGGGAATATCCAGCACGCGGGCCACGTCCTTCAGCACCGCTTTGGAGGTCATGCGGTTGAAGGTGATGATTTGCGCCACCCGGTCTTCGCCGTAGCGACGGGTGACGTATTGGATCACTTCCTCGCGACGGTCGATGCAGAAGTCAGTGTCAATATCCGGCATCGACTTGCGTTCGGGGTTGAGAAAGCGCTCGAACAGCAGGCCGTGGTGGATGGGGTCGATGTTGGTGATGCCCATGGCGTAGGCCACCAGGGAACCCGCCGCCGAACCGCGCCCTGGGCCAACGGGGATGTTGTTGTCGCGGGCGAAGCGGATGTAGTCCCACACCACGAGGAAGTAGGTGGGGAAGCCCATCTGGATCATCATCTCGATTTCGTATTCGAGGCGATCGCGGTAGTCCTGGGACAGGGCTGCGTAGCTACCTGCCTTCATCCGCTTCACCAGCCCCTCCCGCGCCACATGGCCCATGTAGGATCCGGCATCGTCGTTAAATTCCGGGGGAATGGGGAAGTCGGGAATGCGGGGCTGGCCCAGGATGCCGGTGTATTCCTCCACCTTGTCAGCCACCTCCAGGGTGTTGGCGATGGCCTCTTCGATCACCTCCGGCTCTAGGTGGTCGCGGAACAGTAGGCGCATTTCATCGGCGGATTTGAGGTATTCCGTGCCGCTGTAGCGCAGGCGTTTGTCTTCGGTCAGCAGCTTGCCGGTTTGGATGCAGAGCAGCGCATCGTGGGCCTCCACATCGTTGCAGGAAATGTAGTGAGAATCGTTGGTGCAGATAATTTTAATGTCGAGTTCACGGGCAATTTTGAGGATTTCCACGTTCACCACCCGGTCTTCCGGGGATCCGTGATCCTGGAGTTCTAGGTAGTAGTCTTCGCCAAATAGGTCTTTATACCACTGGGCCACCCGCCGCGCCACATCAGGCCGCTTCTGCAAAATCGCCTGGGGCACTTCGCCGCCGAGGCAGGCGCTCGTGACGATCAGCCCCTCACGGTACTGCTCCAGCAATTCCTTATTGATGCAGGGCCGCGAAAAAATCCCCTTGCCCTGCACGCCCTGGAGATGGGAAATCGTCGTGAGTTTGACCAGGTTTTTGTACCCCTGGGTGTTCTTCGCCAACACGACTTGGTGGTAGCGGGGGCGGCGCTGTTGTTGGGTGATGTCGCCGTTGATGATGTACATCTCGTTGCCGATAATCGGCTTCACCTCAGAGCCTTTGCAGACTTTGATGAGTTCAATTGCGCCATACATCACCCCGTGGTCGGTGAGGGCGATGGCGGGCATCCCCAATTCCTTGGCCCGTTCCACCAGTTGCGGCAGTTGGCTGGCCCCGTCGAGCAGGCTGTAGGCGCTGTGGATGTGGAGACCGACGAAGGACATGGCAGGGCGGCTCGATATTGGTACTGAATTCCTGCTGCAACAGTGGGGTTTCCGGGCGAGAAACTCCCGACAGCAGTCTCACTGACCCTTAGGGTAGCGGATTTGTAGGGCTACATCTAGTGAATAAGTCGTAACAGGAGTATCTAATCACCCTAGATACAGTGTTCCGGGCGGTTTGTGGATACCGATTCACCTTGACCGAATGGCCCCTAGCCCAGCGGCCCCGTCAGGATCACCTTGGCGAGGGCATTGATCACCGATTCAGGCGGCTCTTGCTTGAGGTCGTGGTACCACTGTTCCGTGGCGGAGGGATCGTGGCCGTAGATGATACTGCTGCGTTTGCGAGCCTTGAGTACGAGTTCCGCCGTGCGGTTTTTGCGGGCTTTCTCGTAGCGATTCAGGGCATCGGGCACGCTGATGTTGGTGGTCACCAGGTAGCGGGTCAGCACCTCAGCCCCTTCGATGGCTTGGCAGCCGCCCTGGCCCAGGGTAGGGGTGGTGGCATGGGCCGAGTCTCCCAGCAGGGCAATGCGTCCGCGCACCAGTTGCTCTAGGGGATCGATGTCGCCAATTTCTAGGCGGTTGGTGCTGTGGGGGTCGATGGCCTCAATTAGGTGCTGCACGGCGGTGGGCCAGCCCTCGAAAATGGCCGCCAGTTCGTCGCGACGGTGGGCCGGATCGACCTGGGTGCCCTCCACCATGGGGGCACCAAAGAAGAAGTAGAAGCGATCGCCGCCCACGGGCATCATGGAGGCCCGCTTGCTTTCGCCCACATAGATCACCCAACGATCCTTGGCACAGAGGGCGGCTTCAGCGGGTACCAGTCCATTCCAGTTCACGTAGCGAGCATAGCGGCGCGACACCGCCCGCCCCAAGACGTAGGCCCGCACAGCGGAATGGACGCCATCGGCCCCAATCACCAAATCTCCGGTGGCGCGGTGGCCATTTTCAAAAATGGCGGTGGCGGATTGGTCATCCTGCTCCACCGCCACACAGGGCATCCCCAAATGGACATGCTCAGGGCCAAATTCCTCTAGCAGCATGGTTTGCAGGTCGGCTCGAGCCACGGGGTAGGGTCGCTGTCCCACCTGTTCAAACAGGGGATGGAGATCGACATAGCTCAGTTGTTCATCGGTGTGGCTGCGGTATTCCATGGCGTTCATCTCGCCGCCAATGGCCGCCAGTTTTTCCCCCAGCCCCAGCCGGTTCAGCACCTTCACCCCGTTCGACCAGAGGGAAATGCCCGCCCCCGCCGGACGCAGTTCCGTTACCCGGTCATAAACCTCGACCTGGTAGCCCGCCTGCTTCATGGCGATCCCCGTGGTTAACCCACCAATTCCGGCTCCCACAATCACCACTTTCAACTTGTACATCTGAGACGCTCCTAACCGCGATATGTCCTAGTCAAGGAAAGTCCTAGGGCTGTTTTGGCCTACCGTCACCATTGTATACATTCAAGAATAAGACCTAAATTACCCCGATTTTTGTCGCCCTGCCCCGCTCCTGGGGTCAAGGCGGAAGCGCCTGGATGGCCGGGGCAAGGAACGCCGAGGGGATAGAGACAGCGGCTTCTGTCGGGTCGGTAAACCGGGAACGGGTTCGGCGGATCTCAGCCCGCCCTAGGGGATCGCCCTCCGGTAAGATCGGGAGATGACTGAAACACCGACTATGCCCCACATTCCCGTCCAGTCCTGGCAGCGGCCCCTTGGCCAAGGCTGGGATCAACATTATCTTGTCCGCTACGCCAGCAACCTAGACGATGGCCCCTGGCATGGGGCACCGCTGGGGGGCTTTGGGGCTGGGTGCCTGGGGCGTTCGCCCAGGGGGGATTTCAACCTTTGGCACATCGACGGCGGCGAGCATGTGTTTCAGACCTTTGCGAGCTGTCAGTTCAGTGTGTTTGAATCGGCTGGGGGCCAAACCCAGGCCTACGCCCTGAGCACAGAACCGCCCCAGGATGGGACGCTTTCCACCTGGCAGTGGTATCCCGCTTCGACGGCGGAACGTTCGACCGGGACGTACCACGCCCTCTATCCCCGCAGTTGGTACCGATACGAAAACGTCTTTAAGGCCGAGATCACCTGCGAGCAGTTTTCCCCCATCTGGGCCAACAACTACCAAGAAGCCAGCTACCCCGTGGCGGTGTTTGACTGGACGGCCCATAACCCCACGGATCAGCCCCTCACCCTCTGCGTCATGGTGAGCTGGCAAAATATGGTGGGCTGGTTTACGAATACGCAAAAATCCCCGGACGTGCAGCAGCGAGACGACGGCAGCCCCTACTACGACTATGTTCCCGCCATCGGCCAAAGCCAGGGCAACTATACGCAACTGATATCCACCGACGGCCTCAAGGGTTGCCTGATGAGCGGCGACTGGCAGCGCCAGCGGGAACCCCAGGAGGGCGACGGCCAATGGTGCGTCGCCACCCTGGATCACCCAGACATCGAAATTTCCTACGACCTGCGCTGGAACCCCGCCGGAGATGGGGCCGACCTGTGGAATGCCTGGGCCAAACTGGGGCGGTTGATGAACCTGCTGGATACGACGGCGGCGGGCGAAGGGGAGCAGGTCGGCTGTGCCCTGGCCCTGCGGTTTACCCTACAACCGGGGGAAACGCGGCAATTCCCCATCGTCCTGGCCTGGGATTTACCCATAACAGAGTTTGCCGAGGGCATCTGCAACCACCGTCGCTATACGGATTTCTTTGGGCGGGATGGGCGCAATGCTAGGGCGATCGCCCATACCGCCCTGACGCATTACCAGGACTGGCAGCGGCAGATCATCACCTGGCAGCAGCCGATTTTAGACCGCCCCGACTGGCCCGACTGGTTCAAAATGGCGCTGTTTAACGAGCTCTACGACCTCACGAGCGGCGGCACCCTGTGGAGTGCGGCAACGGAGGCCGATCCCGTGGGCCAGTTTGCGGTGCTAGAGTGCATCGACTATCGCTGGTACGAAAGCCTGGATGTGCGGCTCTACGGGGGCTTTGCCACCCTGCTGCTGTGGCCAGAACTGGAAAAGTCTATCCTCCGCGCCTTTGCCCAGGCCATTCCCGCCCAGGACGACCGACGGCGAATCATCGGCTACTACCTGACCATGGGTGGAGAAAGCCCCCTGGCCCAGCGCAAAACCAAGGGAGCCACCCCCCACGACCTCGGTGCCCCCAACGAGCAGCCCTGGGTGCAAACCAACTACACCAGCTACCAAGACTGCAACCTCTGGAAAGACCTAGGCAGCGACTTTGTGCTTCAGGTCTATCGCGCCTTTGTGTTCACCGGGAGTAGCGACCTGGACTTTCTGCAAACCTGCTGGCCTGCGGTGGTGGAAACCCTGCAATACCTCAAGCACTTCGACCGCGACGGCGACGGCATCCCCGAAAACGAGGGTGCCCCCGACCAAACCTTTGATGACTGGCGGCTTAAGGGGCTCAGTGCCTACTGCGGCGGGCTGTGGCTGGCGGCACTGGAGGCCGCGTTGGCGATGGGTAAGCTCCTGTCTGAACACAACCTTGCCCCCGGCAACACCCCAATTTTGCTCACCCAGTACCAGCGCTGGCTAGAAAGCGGGTTCAACGCCTACCACCCCAAACTCTGGAACGGGCGCTACTACCGCCTAGACATGGGCAGCGGTTCCGAGGTGGTGATGGCCGACCAACTCTGTGGCCAATTCATGGCGCGGCTGCTGAACCTGCCGGATTTGGTGGAAGAAGCCTGCATTCAGTCCACCCTAGAGGCCATCTACGAGGCTTGCTTCGTCAACTTTAACCAGGTGGCCCAAACCCAGGCGCGGCCCCAATCCCAAAGGTTTGAGGGAGCCCAGGTCGGCAACTTTAGCGCCGCTACGTTGAAGCAACCCATCGGAGCCGCCAACGGCGTGTTGCCCGACGGCACCCCCGAAGACCCCGATAGCACCCACCAACAGGAAGTGTGGACGGGCATTAACTTTGGCCTCGCCGCCTTCTATGCCCAGATGGGCCACCCCGACAAGGCCATGGCCATGACCGAAGCCGTCGTCCGCCAAATCTACGACTACGGCCTGCAATTCCGCACCCCGGAGGCCATCACCGCCCTCGGCACCTATCGCGCCTGCCACTACATGCGGCCCCTGGCCATTTGGGGGCTCTATGCCCTGCTGCCCCATTAGCCCCCGGAGAACGCTCATCCCTAGGCCCCGCCGAAACCCTTACCCCAGGGGAGGCGCTTGGCGAAGGGCGATCCCAGGGCGAACGATCTCAGGGCGAACGCATTACCCTAACGACGCTGGCTGTAGCGATAGTAATCTCCGTAACAATTTAGGGCTACCGAGCACGGGCTGGGGATGATAAACTATGGGCCTAGTTGAAGACGTTGGGCTTCGCTGGATTTTCCCAAGCACCACGGTGATCACTCTGCGCCGATCCGCTTAGAAGGGGCCTTAGGGCTGTTTCTGAAGGTTGGCGATCATGAATGTCAGCGGGTAGCGGCGTTAGGTGAGTACCCATCCGCATGACCATGACGTGTCAGCAATTCATAGCTAACGCTTATAGCTTTGTGACCTGGGGAACCGTTTGTTGTGGTGTGATGTCTAAGATGGTCTGATATAAGGTTTTGCGGCGAGATAACGGATGGGCTAACGGGTTTTCCCGTGGCATGACCCCCTCGGTCAACCAAGCCCGCTTTGCTGATTTCAGTCCTAAAATTGCATGGATTCTGCCAGTCAACCTGACACCCCCCCGGGGGAACCTCCCAGTATTTTCTCCAATCTGCTCGGTATCGTCATTGCCTTGATGACCTTGACCTTGCCGATGGCGGCGATCGCCTACTTTTCGTCGTCCCAGGGGCTTCCGCCCCCAGATTCTGGGTCGCCACCGTCGGGGCTAGAACGATAAATCCCCTGGCTCCAGGAGAGGCAAACCACCAGCGGGAGAGTGCTCTACCTGCCGCTGCGCTAGACCTTGAGGCCCAGGAAATGGCCCATGGCCCGCCAAATATCAGCTTCCACATCGCCGAGGGTATGGTCACTGGAAAATTCCAGCAACCTCACCCAGGGGCGATGGGCCGCATAGGCGCGGCTGGCGTCGATGGCGATCACCTCATCGGCTAGGCCGTGGCAAATCAGGGTGGGGATTTGGGCCTGGAGTTGGGCCTCGTCATAGCGCTGAAGATCCGTCACAAAGTGATAGTTCAGGGGTCGATCCCCTTGGTCGCCATAGTGATAGATCTGACGCACCCCCCGGCGTTGCCATTCCGCAAGGGCGGCTTCCCCCAACCGGGGCAACCACTGGGCCGCAAACTGAAAGGCCGGAGCCAGCAGCACCAGCGTTTGGATATGGGGCTGAAGGTCGGGCTGTTCGGCCAACCAGGTCGCCGTCAGCCCCCCAAAGCTTGATCCAATAATCACCGTGGGCTGGGACTGGGCCAAGATGAGATCCCGGGCCTGCTGAAGTTGTCGGCTGAGGGTGAGGGTGGAAAAATCCCCTTGATTGAGATCCGGCGTGGCGAGGGACAGCCCCAGATCCTCAAACCGTCGCCGAAAGACTCGGGCCTTGTAAGACTTGGGACTAGAGGTAAAACCGTGGAGATAGAGGTAGTACACCATGAATCCTTGGGCAAAGGGCCAAAACCGTCAGGGATAGCGCTGCAAGGAGGGCTATCCCTGGGGTAGACCATCCGGGGCGGTAACACTTCTACTGGCGGCGGTTGATGAGCACAATGTAGTACAGCAGGTTGAGGAAGGCATAGAAGGCGGTGGCCACGTAGGTGAGGGCAGCGGCACTGAGGACGGCCTTCGCGCCCTTGTTTTCCTCCCCCTGGAGAATGCCGAGTTCGTCAATCAGGCGCAGGGCACGACCGGAGGCGTCAAATTCTACGGGCAGGGTGACCAGGTGAAAGAGCAGGACGGCGGCAAAGAAGAAAATACCAACCCAGGCGAGATTGAGCAGGTTGAAAATAAGCCCCGCCATGATCAGTAGCGGGCCAAGGCGGGATCCCAAGTTCACCGCAGGCACCAGGGCCGCTCGGAGGTTCATGAACTGGTAGCCTTCGACATCTTGCAGGACGTGGCCGCATTCATGGGCGGCAACGGCAGCGGCGGCGAGGGAGGTAGAATTGTAAATCCCCTCGGACAGGCGCACGGCCTTGGCGCTGGGGTCGTAGTGATCCGTGAGTTCACCCGCAACGGGCTCGATGCGGATGCCACTCACCCCTTTTTTCATCAAGATAGTTTGGGCGACTTGGGCTCCGGTCATCCCCAGGGTAGACGGAACCTGGGAATAGCGCTGATAGGTGCCCTTGACCTTACTTTGAGCCCAAAACATCAGGGCCATGCCGGGAATCATCAGGACGAGGTAAATAGGATCGAAGAACATAGTTGCGCTCGAAACGGGGAGTATGGGCTGGGCTCGGTTGGCCCAGTCGGAGAGACCCAGACCCAAAGGGCTGTACTGAGGCCATCATACCAGCCTCCTCTTAATCGCCCTAGGGCGGTCGCATCACCCCTAGATGGCGGTTAATCCGACCTTTACGGTAGGGTTCAAGAGACCCCTTACAATGAAGGCGGCGCAGCATTGCCGTTGCGTTCCTGGGCCGAGGGTTATGACTGATCGCCGCAAACGCTTTCGCTACGCCGAGCGCACCATCGAAGAAAACTATCGTCGCTCTCGCCGCCACCTGACCCGGGGAGTCGTGGCGCTAGCGCTCATTTTGTGTGCGGGCGCACTTTGGTACAAGTATGTGGAGGGTTGGCACTGGATTGATGCCCTCTATATGTCCGTGATCACCCTCACCACCGTGGGTTTTGGGGAAACGAACCCGCTGACCGCACGGGGGCGGCTGTTTACCATGGTGTTCCTGCTGACGGGGGTCGGGGTGATTGCCTATATCCTCAATAACTTCACGGAGTCCATCGTGCAGGGGCACTTGCAGGCCGGACTGAGATTACACAAACGACGGAGATTTATGGAATCCCTCACCAGCCACTACATTATTTGCGGCTTTGGGCGCACCGGACGCCAAATTGCCATGGAATTTGCGGCGGAAAAGGTACCGTTTATCGTGGTGGATTCCGATGATGGCTCCATTCAACTGGCTCAAAGCTTTAACTATGTGACCTTCCAGGGCGACGCCACCGAAGATCAAGTGTTGCTGCAAGTCGGCATTGAACGGGCGCGTTGTCTGGTCGCCGCCCTGCCCTCCGATGCCGAGAATCTCTATGCCGTGCTATCGGCCAAAACCCTAGCGCCGAGTATTCGCACCATTGCCCGGGCCAGTAGCGAAGAGGCAATTCAAAAAATGGAGCGCGGTGGGGCGGATGTGGTGGTCTCACCCTATATCAGTGGCGGCAAGCGGATGGCGGCGGCGGCGCTGCGGCCCCAGGTAGTGGATTTCATCGATGGTATTCTCACCGGATCCGATCGCACCGTTTACGTGGAGGAATTCCTGCTCACCCCCACCACCTGTCCCATTATCGGCTGCACCCTAGGCGAGGCCCAACTGGGCAAGAAATCCGGGGCGCTGATTCTAGCCATCCGCCGCGCCGACAACAACCTGATCGTTGGCCCCAGTGCCGACACCCTGCTCTGTCCGGGGGACTTGGTCATCAGCATGGGAGCCACGGAGCAACTGCGCCGCCTCAGCCAAATCCTCAGCCCCCTCAAGCTCT
>JAYKHF010000225.1:0-3200 GCA_035285305.1 Leptolyngbya sp. | reverse complement strand
ACCTCGGGTGAGAATCCCCTGGCGGGGGCTGAATAGCAGGGCCAGCCCAAAGCCCACAAACACCGTAATGCCGATGGCGGGGCCGGAGGGGATATCGAGGTAGTAGCTGCCGTACATGCCGATGAGGCCAAACAACACCCCAAACCCGGCCCCACCGATCATCATCCAGTGCAGTTCCTTCACCAGGAGGTAGGCGGTGGCGGCGGGGCCAACCATCAGCGCCACCACCAAAATCACCCCCACGGTTTGAATCCCCGCAATGATGGCCAGGGTGAGGGCCGCCGTGAGCCCGAGGTTGAGGGCTTGGACGGGCAGCCCCAGGGCTTCGGCCCCGAGGGGGTCGAAGGTGAAAAACAGGAGTTCTTTGTAGAACAGCTTGACCCCCGCCAGCACCGCCCCGGTAATCAGGGCAATTTGTACCAAATCCTGGGGTGTAATGCTGAGGATGTCGCCAAACAGGACTTGCTCTAGGCTAAGCGGTGTCTGCAACACCGTGATCAAAATGATGCCCAGGGAAAAAAAGGTGGAAAAGGTGATTGCCATGGCCGTATCCGCCTGAATCTTTGACTGGCGACGTATCCCGGCCATCACCAAGGTGCTGCATAGACCCATGGCAAAGGCCCCCACCAGCGTGGGCAGGCGCAACACCTGGGCCAGGGCCAACCCGGGCAGCACCCCGTGGGCCACCACATCCCCCAGCATGGCCATGCGCTGCACCACCAAGTAGGTGCCAATCACGGGGCAGAGAATACCCACCAAAACGCTGGCCGCCAGGGCTTGGCGCATAAAGTCGTAACTGAGGGGATGCAGCAACCCATCCATAGGGCAAGGTTCCACAGAACGCGATCAGGGGCCACCGCTATCTTAGGGGATGGTCTGGGCTATCGAGCACTGGCCCGCCGGGTGAGGCCCTTCACCAGGTCGCCCCCCCGCAGACCCAGCGCATCGGCATAGCGCTGGAGACACACCCCATTGGGCCAGGTTTCCGGCAAATTTTTGAAATCACACTCCTCCATGGCCTGAATCACCACCGGAGAGAGGGAACTGCGCTGGGCCACCTCCACCAGGGTCAACCCTTGATCCAGCCGCGATTGATGCAGGGAGGCGGCGATCTCGCAGAACCGCTGTTGAACCGCAGAGGACACCAGCCCAGACGATCCAGTCATCGGCGAAGCTGGATTGTTGATTTCAGACATCAATGCACCCGCCGAGACGATCAGAGAACACGGAATTTGCTTGCGGTCGGCCTTAGCCCAGTTTCCCTAGATTCTAGGGAAATATTAAGTAACTTTAAACGATCTTTACGCAGGTTTTAAGCAAGGTTAACCAGCTTACCCACTTCTCTCAAGGATGAAACGTCAGGTATTTTTGGGGATCGGGAGAAAAATAGGGGATAAATCACCTGACCAATCTAACCAAAATGACTAACCCAACTCGCCCTAGGGCCTCCCACCGAGAACCGTCTAGGGATGGCTGTCCGATGCCTCCACCGCCTCGCTGTCCTCGGTCTCAGCGGCAACGGCCCCCAAGACAGCCTGGAGGTGATCGAGATCCGGTTGCCAGCGATAGCGCCTCAGATCAACTCGACCTCGGACGTCAAACTCAATTCCTTCATCCTCCAGGATGGCCCGCTGAAGGTAGTCGGTGCCATTGCGCAGGGGCGACTGGGACACCTCCCCCTTGGCATTGATCACCCGTTGCCAGGGGATATCATCCTGGGCCATATCCACCCGGTAGAGGGCATAGCCCACCAGGCGCGGTTTGCCAATCAGCCCCGCCAGTTCCGCCACCTGGCCATAGGTGGCCACCCGCCCCGGGGGAATTTCCCGCACAACGGCATAGATTCGCTCATAGGTCAGCATGGTGAAGTCTCCCTTAGTGTCATGGCCCCCGGAGGCCCTCACCCCCAGCCCCTCTCCCCCGGGGAGAGGGGAGCTAGATCCTCTCAAAGTTCCTTCAAAGTCCCTAGGTGTCATGGCTCCCGGAGGCCCTCACCCCCAGCCCCTCTCCCCGGGGGAGAGGGGAGCTAGATCCTCTCAAAGTCCCTTCAAAGTCCCTAGGTGTCATGGCCCCCGGAGGCCCTCACCCCCAGCCCCTCTCCCCGAGGGAGAGGGGAGCTAGATCCTCTCAAAGTCCCTAGTAGATCACAATTGCCCTGCCGAGGGCCAGCAATTCTCAGTATGACTAGGCTGGCGAATAAAATACCGCTCAGGCTGAGCCTGTCGAAGCCTTTTCACCCTTCGACTGTTCGACAGGCTCACAGCTCAGGGTGAACGGCCAATTTGCCCACATGAGCATTGCTGCCAGGAAAAACTAAGCCTTAAGTTTGTTGAAAAAAACCATTGGCCATTGGCCAATGGATGCCTTTCCGCTACAATGGCCACCCAAAAGCGTCCTGCTGGCTCCGGGGTAATCTCCGATTCCATTGCCTGAGGTGCTTGAGCCTCGCCCTCCTCCCTAGGACTTTCCTATGCGTCCCGCCATGCCCCGATCTACGGATGACTCCCGCCTTAATCAGTTGCCCGAATCAGTGCGTGCGCACCTCCAGGAGCGTTTTCAGCTTGTGGTTCCAGCCTCATCCTCGGCGGTAAAGCCGGTGCCTCCTCGCCCCCAATCCGGTTCCCCTGAGGTGTTTGGGGCAACCGTGCCGACGGGTGTTCCTGTGACCGTACCCGCTGCTGTGCCGTCTGGGGAAGCCGCGCCCACGCCAGCCATGGTTGCTATGGAGAAGGTCGAGAAAATCTACCCCAATGGCAGCACCGCTCTCACCAATGTCAGCCTTACCGTGAATCAGGGGGATTTCTTATTTGTTACGGGGCCGTCGGGGTCTGGCAAATCCACCTTATTGAAACTGCTCTATGGCTATGAACGCCCCACCGCTGGGGAAATTCTCGTGGCCAACGAACCCATTGCCAAACTGCGGGGCAACAAACTCGCGATGATGCGTCGCCGCATTGGTGTCGTCTTCCAGGACTATAAGCTTCTTCCCCGTCGCACCGTGGCCGAAAATGTGGCCTTTGTTCTCTGGGCGCAGGGCTTCACGCGCAAGGAAATCCATCGTCGCCTGTGGCCTGCCCTTAAAATGGTGGGGCTGCAACACAAGGCCCAGTGTTTCCCTGACGAACTATCTGGCGGCGAGCAACAGCGGGTGAGCATTGCCCGGGCTGTGGTGAATACGCCACCGCTGCTCTTAGCCGATG
>JAYKHF010000224.1:0-5095 GCA_035285305.1 Leptolyngbya sp. | reverse complement strand
TGCGCTCGCGGGGGGGAGTGGTCGTCACCCAATTACCCGCCACCCAGGTGCCATTGGTGAGTTGCCGCCAGCCTTGACGGCTCACGCCAGAGAGTTCGAGGGGACAGCCGCGCCCATTCTTTTGGTGGACGCCGAAATGGGTTCCTGGCCCCCAACGGCTGTTGAGCGCGTAGCCGGCGGGAGTGTTGACATAGACTACGCTGCCCCAGCGACCATTGGCCCAGGCCAGGGGAGTTATGGCCATAGGGATGAGTAGGCCACTGGCGACGATCAGGGCACGATGACGGACGACCCGCCCCCCTAACACAACGGGCCATCGGGAGCGAGGAGATCGGGATGGTGGCTGAGGTGACTCACTACCTGGGGGTTGCACAGACCCATTCATAGCCATGATTCGTAGCGCACGATGACCCCTCAATCATAATCAGGATCACCGTTTAGACACGAAATCGGCCTTGGAATGGGTCTGTGCAACCAAACGGCCAGAACGGGGTGCCCACGGCTGGGCGTCGTCGTCTATGATGAGTAGCTAAGATCCATCGGTTTCATCGCCGCCATGGATGTCTGAGATAGGCGCACGGGGAAACTAGCCCCGCCTACCAATGTCCCCCCAGGGCCATTAGCTCAGGGGATAGAGCAACCGCCTTCTAAGCGGTCGGTCGCTGGTTCGATTCCAGCATGGCCCGTACGCTAAAGCCCTTGCACGACAAGGGCTTTGACATGTCAGGGCCGTTTTAGTCCTGGTTATACCCCGACTCTAAATGCGTTGGCAATGGTTAAATGGGGTCGCCCTTGATCGCCGTCCTCCTCCAACGATCATGACCAAGAATTCTGCCCCTAGCCCGCACAATGATTATTTGGCTGACCATGTGGATCGGCTGCGGTCTAGCTTTCGTCGGTTCCTGGGCCAGGATTTAATTCCTCCCGACCTAACCGGATTGGCGGCTGGTCAAGCCCTATACGAGGCGGACTTTGTGGTGGTGTCCCACGGCACCGAGGCCGACCCCATTTTCAACTACGCCAACGCCATGGCCCAAGGGCTGTTTGAGTTTTCCTGGGAAGAATTTACGGCCCTCCCCTCGCGGCTGTCGGCGGAGTTGCCCAATCGGGAAGAGCGGGCACAATTGCTGTCTGCCGTGACTCGGCAGGGCTTTATTCGAGACTATCGGGGCATACGCATCGCCAAATCTGGGCGACGGTTTTACATCCAAAACGCCATCGTTTGGACCGTCACCGACGACCTCGGCACCCCCTGTGGCCAAGCGGCCACCTTCTGCCAGTGGCAATACCTGGATGAATAATCCCCTGCCCTAAAACTGCCGCAGGAAGCGCAGATCGCTGGAGTAGAGGCGGCGGATGTCGTCGATTTGGTGCTGCACCATGGCGAGGCGTTCGACCCCTAGGCCAGCGGCAAATCCGGTGTAGACATCGGGGTCGTAGCCTACGGCCTTGAGCACGTTGGGGTCGATCATGCCGCAGCCCAGCACTTCCAGCCATTGCCCCTGCCACTGCACATCCACCTCGGCGGAGGGCTCGGTGAAGGGGAAATAGCTGGGCCGAAAGCGCACGGGTAGGTCGCCATAGAGGGCTTCGAGGAAGACCTTGATGGTGCCGCGCAGGTCGGTAAAGGTGATGTTTTTGTCTACGGCGAAGAATTCGATCTGGTGGAAGACGGCGGCGTGGGTGGCGTCTACGGTGTCGCGCCGATAGCAGCGGCCAATGGCCACGGCCCGCAGGGGGGGCTCATGGCTTTGCATGTAGCGAATTTGCGTATTCGAGGTGTGGGTGCGCATCAGGTCGCCGTTGGGCAGGTAGAGGGTGTCCTGCATGTCGCGGGCGGGGTGGTCGGGCAGAAAGTTCAGGGCCTCGAAGTTGTAGTAGTCGGTTTCCACTTCCGGGCCATCGGCGACGGTGTAGCCCAGTCCCACGAAAATATCGACAATGCGGTCAATAATGCTGTTGATGGGATGCACCCGCCCCTGGGGCCGAAACACCCCCGGCATGGTGACATCCAGGGTTTCGGTGGCTAACTGAGCCTCTAATTTAGCGGTTTCTAGGGCGGTTTTAGACTGCTCTAGCTGGCCTTGGATCAGATCCTTCACCTCGTTGGCCAGGGCACCAATGCGGGGGCGATCCTCGGCGGACAGCTTGCCCATACCGCCCAACACCTTGGACAACTGTCCCTTTTTGCCCAAGTACCCCACCCGCACCTGCTCCAGGTCATCGAGGGTGGCGGCGGCGGTAATGGCCTCCTGGGCGGCGGCTTTCAGCGCCATCAAATCAGATTCTAGGCTGGTGGGTGCGGTGGTCATCCTGGGTTACGCAGTGCGGGACAATAGTACAAAGATGGCTAAGCTTTGACTATTTTAATGGCGTATGGGCACCTGCATGAACATCCTGGTGAGTAACGACGATGGCATTTTGGCGCTGGGGGTACGCACCCTGGCCACTACCCTAGCCGCCGCAGGGCATCGGGTGACGGTGGTGTGCCCCGACCGGGAGCGATCCGCCACGGGCCACGGCCTCACCATGCACAAACCCCTGCGGGCTGAACCTGTCACCGATATCTATCCCCCCGAAATCCAGGCCTGGGCCTGTTCCGGCACGCCCTCAGACTGCGTCAAGCTGGCCCTAGGAGCGCTGATGGACGTTCCGCCCGATGTGGTGGTCTCCGGCATTAACCACGGGGCCAACCTGGGCACGGATGTACTCTATTCCGGCACCGTCTCCGCTGCCATGGAGGGTGTCCTGGAGGGAATGCCCGCCATCGCCGTTAGCCTCACCAGCTACCAAGGCGGCAAGTTTGACCTCGCTGCGGCCTTTGTGCGGGACTTGCTGGCCCCAGGTGGCCACCTGCCCCTGTCGCCATCGCTCTTGCTCAACATCAACGTACCCGACCTGCCGCCAACGGACATCAAAGGCGCGAAAGTCACCCGCCAGGGCATCCGCCGCTACCACGAACAATTTGCCAAACGCACCGACCCCAGGGGCAAAACCTACTATTGGCTGGCCGGAGAAGTCCTCGAAGATGTGGAAGACCCTGCCGCCCAGTTGCCCTACCCCCCCGAACAGCGGGAGGGTATTCTCGCGATTCCCAGCGATACCCAAGCCATCCAAGCGGGCTATATTTCGATTACGCCGCTGCAATACAACCTTACGGCGGTCACCACCCTCACCACCCTCAGCCAGTGGTTTCCTCCGGCAATTCCCACGGCCTAATTTCTACGGGATTGACGAGGAAATTAGGGGTCGATGAGGATGTTTCCTGTTGGTGCATTGCGTTTGGTGCATTGCGTTTGGTGCATTGCTTCGCGAATGCACTCTACGATGATTTCATCCCGACTCCCGACTCCCCACTCCCGACTCCCCACTCCCTATTCCCCCATGAAAATCGCCATTGCCCAACTCAATCCCACCATCGGCGACCTGTCCCACAATGCCCAGCAGATTGTGGATGCGGCCCAAGCGGCCCACAGTCAGGGGGCGCAGGTTTTGGTGACGACGGAACTGGCCCTCTGTGGCTATCCCCCCCGTGATTTGCTGCTGCGGCCCGGTTTCATTGCGGCGATGGCCCAGCGGTTGGAGGATTTAGCGGCGGAACTGCCCCCGGAATTGGCGGTGCTGGTGGGGTTTGCCTCGGCCAATCCCAATGCCCGTCAGCGGGGGGAAAAGCCCCTGTTTAACAGCACCGCCCTTTTGCAGGGGGGGCAGGTACAGCAGGTGTTCCACAAGCAATTGCTGCCCACCTACGATGTCTTCGACGAAGACCGCTACTTTGCGCCAGGGACGGGGCCAAGCCGCTTTACCCTCAGCACTGCCGAGGGCGAGGTGAACCTGGGCGTCACCATCTGCGAAGACCTGTGGAACGACGAGGAATTTTGGGGCGGACGCAGCTATCCCCGCAACCCCATCGCCGACTTGGCCGAGGCCGGGGTGGATCTGGTGATTAACCTGTCGGCCTCGCCCTTTTCGGTGCAAAAGCCCCAACTGCGGGCGGCGATGCTGACCCACAGCGCCACTCGGTTCCGTTGCCCCATCCTCTACGCCAACCAGGTGGGGGCCAACGATGATTTGATCTTTGACGGCACCAGCATGGCCTTTAACCGCCAGGGGGAACTAGTGGCGCGGCTACCCCCCTGCCAAACCGGGCTGATGGTGGTGGAGTATGACCTCGCTAAGGCTGACCTGCTGCCGGGAACCGTTGCCCCCCTGCCCGCCGACGATAATGAAGCCCTCTGGCTGGCCCTGGTGCTGGGGGTGAAGGACTATGCCCGCAAGTGCGGCTTTCGCAAGGTCGTCATCGGCCTCAGCGGCGGGGTGGATTCGGCCCTGGTGGCGGCGATGGCGGCGGCGGCCCTTGGCCCCGATCAGGTGCTGGCGGTGCTGATGCCCTCTCCCTACAGTTCCGACCACTCCGTCAGCGACGCCCTTGCCCTCTGCGATACCCTGGGCATTCCCCACCACACCCTGGCCATCGGCCCGCTGATGGAGGGCTACGACCAGGTGCTCGATTCCCTCTTTGCCGATACCGAACCGGGCATTGCCGAGGAGAATATCCAGTCCCGCATTCGGGGCAATCTGCTGATGGGGATTTCCAACAAATTCGGCCATCTGCTGCTGTCTACGGGCAACAAGTCTGAAATGGCCGTGGGCTACTGCACCCTCTACGGCGACATGAACGGTGGCCTAGCGGTGATTGCCGATGTGCCCAAAACCCGCGTCTATGCCCTCTGCCACTGGCTGAACCAGCAGGGGCAAGCGAGTCAGGGCAACCCAGACTTCGAGGCGTCCACACCCCAATCGGCCCCCTCCAACCCTGACCCCCTCGCGGCCCTCGCCCCTCTCCGAGGTCAGGCTCCCCAAGGGCTGATTCCCCACCACATCCTCACCAAGCCCCCCAGCGCCGAGCTCAAACCGGGGCAGGTGGATCAAGACTCCTTGCCCCCCTACGAGGTGCTCGATGACATTTTGGAACGCCTGGTGCAGCGCCACGAATCCACCGCCGATATCGTCGCCGCTGGCCACGAGGCTGCCGTGGTAGATCGGGTGATGCGCCTGGTGGCTCGGGCCGAGTTCAAGCGTCGCCAAGCGCCCC
>JAYKHF010000223.1:0-37487 GCA_035285305.1 Leptolyngbya sp. | reverse complement strand
AGCTACCGCCAGCCCCCCAGCTATCCCAATCAGCCTCCAGAGAACCGCCCCGCCGATAATCCCCCTGTCAATAATCGTCCCGGCATTAACGACAATCCGGGCTACGGTCGCCGGGGCTACCAGGATGATCGCTACGGTCAGGATTCCGGCTATGGCAACCGTCCCGCCGATCCTAGCTACGGCAACCAGGGGGCGGGCCGTTCCTACGACAATCGGCCCTTCGACAATCAGCCCTACGACAATCAGCCCTACGAAGCGCCCACCTATCGCCCTCCTGGCCCTAGGGACGAAGGATTCAGGGACGAAGGATTCGGCCCCAGACCCGCCGCCGATGACTCCGCCGGTGCCTCCGCCGGTGCCTCTAGATCGGGTTCAACGGCGGGCCGAGCGCCCTCCCTCAATGGCGACCCATCCCCTCGCCCGAGGCCACTGCCCGGGAGTCAACCCCCTAGCCTGGAGAACTGGGATGACGACCCCTGGGCCGATACCAGTTCAAAACGTCGCCCCACCTCGCCAGAGGCCGACCGACGCGAACCCCCTAGCCGCCGTCCCAGCCCGCCGCCCGACTCCGACTATGGCAGCGATTGGGCCAGCCGTGACGAATGGCTCTAGATCAGCCATGCCCCGATCCCCTGTCCTGACGCATTCTTAAACGACCGGTATGCAAAACTTTCGGAACTACTACGAGATTCTGGGAGTTTCGAGGGAGGCTGACTTTAGCACCATTAAGCAGGCCTACCGCAAATTAGCCCGCCAGTACCACCCCGACCTCAACCCCGGCAACCAAGTAGCCGAGGAAAAGTTTAAGCTGCTGGGGGAAGCCTACGAGATCCTGTCAGACCAGGACAAACGGGCGCAGTACGAGCAATTTAGCCAATACTGGAAGCAAAAAGGGTTTCAGCGAAAACCCGAGGCAGCGGCAGCCCGCGAGGCGAGCGCCCACCGCAGTGGAGGGCGCATTTCCCTAGAAGACTTTGGCTTTGGGGAATTTCCAGACTTTAATCACTTTATTGACCAATTGCTCAACCGTCGGGCTGCCCCGGCCCAGTCCACCATGGACGCCTCCGCCTATGCCCCTGACCCGGGCTATCGGGAAGCTCCGCCAGAGCCTCGGCGGGGAGGGCGTCGCGACGCCGAAGCCAACCTCGTGGTGCCCCTAGAAAAGGCGTTTCGGGGTGGACGGGAGCGGATTCGCCTTGAGGATGGCCGATCCCTGGAAGTAAATATGCCCGCTGGCATGATGACCGGGCAACGGATTCGCCTCAGGGGTCAGGGGGTCGGCGGCGGTAATCTCTACCTGCGGATTGAGGTGGAGCCCCATCCGCTGTTTCAACTTCAGGGCAGCGATGTGTTTTGCCGTTTGCCAATTACCCCCAGCGAAGCCGCCCTCGGCAGCACCATCGAAATCCCGACGCTAGACGGCCCCCAGCGTACCACCCTCCCCCAAGGCGCTCAAACCGGGCAGCGCATTCGCCTCGTCGGGCGAGGGTATCCCATTGGCCAAGAACGGGGCGATCTGATTCTGGAGTTGGAGGTTGTCATCCCAACGCGCCTAAGTGATCGAGAGAAAGCCCTCTACGAAGAATTGCGCCACATGGAAACCCTCAACCCCAGATCCCCCTGGATGGACAGGGCCTAGGCTAGATCCCCTGCGGCTGTCTGGGTCTGTTGTTTTGGTCTGTGGCCAATTGTCAGGTAACGTTTCACGTGCAATCCTCGTCAGGCTAGAGTAGGCTATCTAGGATAGAAACCATTCTTTGCCTCCGTCTTTCTCTGCGCCAGAGCCATGCCGGATTTGAACGCCCCGGAACCATCTGAGGAGATAATTTTCTCCGTTCCCCATGACGATACATTGGCCCATCAGCGGTTGAATGTTGAACAGATGTTGTCCCTGGTGGCTAGCATTTTGCCCTTTGAGGCCTGCCTGTTCCATCAAGTTATGCCCCTGTCCATTGAATCGGGGCACCTAAACCTGGGCATGGTCGATCCGTCGGATCGGGTGGCCTTGGACTATGTGCGGCAACAGGTTTCCTACATTAACTACTCAGTGATACCGTGGCCTGTGCCAGCAGACTGGCATCGGCAAACCCTATCGAAGTACCTCAGCCATACCGCCAAGGCCAAACCAGCCAAAAACCTCGCGAGTACCGGCCCCGTTCCGGCTTGGCCCTCAACCGCTCCCAGCGACACCGCCACCCTCGTTGTGGATAGCCCCCCAGAAATCCCTAATCTCAGCCCTTCAGCCCCATCGACGGATCCCCCTGCCTCCCCGTCTGCCGTTCCCCCTTCGGCCCCGCCCCTACAGATTGACCTGAACACCCCTAAGGACGTTAACGACCAAGACCCAAATCCCGCCAGCCTAGCCCCCAAAGCCCTCATGCAGCTACTGGTGCAGCAGGTCTTAAGCGAGGGCATTGGTCGGCTTTATTTTGAGCGCCAGACCCATAGCGGCAGGGTATTACGCAGCCAAGATGGCATTCTGCAATCGGCCATCAACGATCTCAGTCTAGAGTTGTTCCAAGGTGTCATCAACGAACTCAAACGCCTGACCCATCTACCGTTGCTGCCCATCACCACCACCCGCCAGGTAGAAGTAGAGCGGCTGTATCGCCAAGAGCGGGTGCTGCTACGCCTCCGGATTATCGCCGGACAGTACGGGGAGGAGGCCACCCTACAGGTGCTCCGGGGAGCCGCCCTGAAGTTTCACCAGCAGCAGCAGATTGAACAACTAGGACGGGATGCCCTCGGCATTGCCCAAACCCTCCAGCAACGCATCCATGCGATCGGGGCGCGAGCCCAGACCAACCTCACCCTCGACCAATCCCCCAGCGCCACGCTCTTGGCGGTGAGCAGTATGCTTAAAGCCATGGAAAGTCAAATTAATCAGATCATCCAAACCCAAGACCATCCAGCCCAAAACCCTACTCAAAAGCCCTAGGGGCCAACATGGGCCATGTATGACATGGGCCATTTATGACCCCCGAGAGTTTTGTCCCCAGGCGTTGGTCATGCGGCCAAAGTTGACCTTAAACTCATCGAGCCCTAGCCAGTCCCCCGGCCTCTCCTCATCCCACGAGGCAGACAAGACCCCATAGGTGAGCCCCACCACCCCCAGGCCAAAGCAGCCCAGGGTCGTTAACAGCACGGCATAGGGCGGCAGGTCAACATTGCCTTTAACAATCAAGGCATAGCTGCCAAAGAACGTGGCCACCCCCAAAAACGTGGGGACTCCCGAGAAGGCCAACATACGCCGCAACATGCGCTGGCTAACCACCTCTGGGATCGCCGTTGCGGCGGCTCGCTGTTGGGCTTGGGCCTTTTTCTCGGATCGGGCTTTTGCCTTGTCGCTAATGGCCTTAGCCTTGGCGGCGGCGGCGGCGGAAATGGTGCCGTCAGCGTTAGCCTTGGCCGGAGCCGGTTCGACTGGCCCCTTGGCCGGGGGGCTGTCGGCATCAGGCTTCATCCCCTTACTTTTCTTGCCCGGTTCAAAGGGGAGACGCTTGCGGGAGGATTCTGGAGCCATAGCCAACCAATGGGGAACGTTGCCAATTTACTGTTGTTACACCAAACTAGGCCAAGAGAACCATGCTCCTGACCTAGTTTTCTATCCTAGCCAGCATCCCAGCTCCCATCGCCTAGGGCGAAGCGGGAAGTTAGCCGCGAATGCCGAGCTTTTGGATAAGGGCGCGGTAGCGATCGCTGTCTTGCTTTTGCAGGTAGGCCATCAGGCGCTTGCGGTGGCCGATCATTTTCAGCAGACCACGGCGGGAGGAATAGTCTTTCTTGTTCTTTTGCAGATGAGCGCTGAGGCGATTGATGCGCTCCGTGAGCATGGCGATCTGGAGATCGGCAGACCCAGTGTCAGTGTCGTGAACTTGGTAGTCGGAAATGATTTCCTGCTTGCGCGCTTGCAACAGAGTCATGGGATAGATTCTTCTCTAAGACTGAATTTGTGCCAGGATTTTTCACTATAGCATAGCTGCCCGGTACATCGGCCCTAGGGTGCTGATTTTTGCCCCAGTTGGCGGCAATGCTCCTATGCTAGGGAATGTGGCTTCAGCCCGGGGATAGCGCCATGCAGATTTTGTCCGTCAGCCTCCAAAATTTTAAGGCTCACCAAGACCGTGTGTTTGAGTTTCAGCTTGGCACCAATGCCATTTGCGGCGAGAACGGGGCCGGAAAAACCAGCATTTTGGAGGCCATTGCCTGGGTGTTGTTCAACCACCAGGGCGACTATGCCAAGGAAGACTTGATCCGCAACGGCAGCAGCAGCGCCCAGGTGACGGTGGCCTTTGTGTCCAACCATGACAGCCGTACCTACACCGTGCAGCGCTGCACCCAAAAGGGCTATACCCTGTTTGATCCCCAGCGCGACGAGCGCCTGCCCTACACCCGGCTGAAGGATGAGGTATTGCCCTGGCTGCGGCAGCATCTGGGCGTGAGTCCGACGACGAATCTACCCCAGTTGTTTGCCCGCACCGTGGGGGTTCCCCAGGGCACCTTCACGGCGGATTTTTTGCAAACCGCCGAACAGCGTAAGGCCGTCTTTGACGCCATCCTCAAGGTGGAGGACTACAAGCAGGCCTTTAAGCAAATGAACACCCTGCGCCGCTACGCCGAAGACCAGGTGAATCAGGTGAAGGGGCAGATTCAGCAGTACGAAGACGCCCTGACCCAGTGGGACGAACTGACCCAACGCCAGCAAGGCTTGACCCAGGAGATTCAGGTTGCGGAACAACGGTTAACCGGGCTCCAGCAGGATCTCCAGACCCTCCAAACAGAACGGGACGCCGCCAAGGCCCAGGCTCAGCAGATCCAAACCCTGACCCAGCAAATCCAGGGCCTCAGCCAGCAACAACAGGGGAAGGATCGGGATCTGGATCGGCTTCAGCAGGCGGTGGAACAGGCCCAGCGGGCGGTGGAGATTTGTACCGCCAACCGCCCAGCCTACGAGGGCTACCAAGCGGCGGAAAAGGCCTTGGTTGACCTAAACCAACGCCAGGGGCAGCGACAAACCCTCCAGGGCCGCTACCAAGCCCTGCAAACCACCTATGGCCAAAAACAGGCGGAACTGGCCCGCTGGCAAACCCAGATGGAAGCCCTGGAGCAGACCACCCGCGAGTTGGACGCCCTGCAACCCCTAGTGGCCCAGCAGGATCAGATTGAAGCTCAGCAGAGAACCTACCAGACCCAGCGGGATCAGCTTCAGGCGGTGCAGGCCCAGATTCAGGGCTTGCAACAACAGCAGCAACGCCTAGAACAGCAGCAGCGCCAGGTGGCCCAAGCCCAGGAACGCCTCGGCCAATGGCGGCCCGCCGTGGGCGAGATTGCCGCCCTGGAGGAACAGCGCGATCGCCTTCAGCAACAGATCAGCCGATTGGCCGCTGCCCGTCAGTTTGAGGCGGATATTCAGACCCTCGTGGCCCACAGCCGCCAACAACAACAGGCCCAATCAGCGGATATGCAGGCCATCTTGGCGGACTTTGAGCGCCTAGTGCGCAGTGTGCCGCTGATTTCTGGGGAAGTTGTCCAAAAGCTACAGAATGCCCTCCAAAATGCCTCGGATTTACACGGGGACCTGCTGTCGGCCCTAGATGGCATCCTGCGGGATTTGTCCGATCAAACCGATGAGGCCACCCTGCAACGAAATCTCACCACCCTGACCAACGACCTCAAACAGCGCTACGGCTGGCGGGCCGAATTAGATCAGGAAGCCACCCTCAAGGCCCAGGCCGAACAGCTTCAGCGAGACCACACCGCCCTCACCGAGCAAATCGCCGATCTGACCCAGCAGTTGGAACAGCGCACCATGGTGGACGCCGCCCTGCAAGACCTGGCGATCGCCCTGGAAACCCTGGGTCATCCCCGCCAAAAACAAGCCATCCTGCAACGCACCCTCAAAGACCGGGCCACGGTGGATCGAACCTGTGCCCAGATTACCGCCCAGCAACAGGAGATCAGCCAGCAGATGGCCGATCTTACGGCCCAACTGGAGGGTCTTCAGAGCCTCGAAGCCGACATTGCCGCCCAGCAGACCCAACGCCGCACCTACCAAGCCCCCTACGAGCAATACCTGCGCCACCGGGACTTGGCCAACCAGTGCGCCGCCCTGAAGCGAGATCTGGGCACCACCCAGGCCGACTTGGAACAGATCGCCGCCCAGCGGACTGACCTAGACCGCCGCTATGCCGAAGCCACAGCAACCTACGACCCCGCCCAGGCCACCGCCCTAGAAACCCGCTACGCCAGCCTCAAAACCGAGGCCGACCAACTGGCAGGCAGTCTGCCCCAGCAGCGCCAGCGCCTTGCCGATTTAGACCAACAACTGGCGGGCCTCACCGCCCTGGCTGCCAAACGAGACGCCGCCCAGGAAGACCTCAAGGCCAGGGAAAAAATTAAGCGCTTTGTCAACTTTGCCCGCAAGGCCTACAACGAAGCCGGACCCCGCATCACGGAGCAGTACGTCCGCAGCATTTCCGTGCAGGCGGATCGCCTGTTTCGAGAACTGCTGAACCGTCCCGATGTGGCCCTAGAATGGACCCGCGACTACGACATTCTGGTGCAGGATGGCCCCCACCAACGGCGCTTTGTCAACCTCTCCGGGGGCGAGCAAATGTGTGCCGCCCTAGCCGTTCGCCTTGCCCTGCTGAAGGTGCTCGCCGACATCGACATCGCCTTTTTTGACGAACCTACCACCAACATGGACAAATCCCGCCGCCAGGGCCTTGCGGAAGCCATCAGCCGAATCAAATCCTTCAAACAACTGTTTGTCATCAGCCACGACGACACCTTTGAAAGCATCACCGAAAACGTCATTATCGTCGAACGAGAGGGGTAAAACCCCACAGCTAAAGCCAGTAGGATGCTTGGTTCAGCGACCAAGCTTACCCAATCAGCAGTAGTCTCCCACGAGGAGAATAGGGGCAATGCCACCCTACAGGCTGTGATGCCCGTGGGGGCTATACGCCGTCAATTACGCCGTAAATATAGTTTTCTTGTACTATTTTTGATTTCGCGATATAGTTCAAATGCATTAAATGCGGGCTCAATCCGGCTGGATTATGCCTAGGGTGAGTGGGTGGGGCAACCGCGCCCCTATCCTTGGCCCGGTCGGTCTAGGGATTGGGCAGACGGTTCTTGACTCCCAAGGAGCAGTGGGCGATGGTGGCGCAGCGCAGTGGAGTCCCGGCTTGGGGCTGGGTTGTTCTATTCAGTGTAGGTTTCGGTGTGGTGATGGAGATGGCCCCTTTATCCTGGTCGCCGCTTGGGCCAGAGCCCCTGATGGCAGCAAATACCCTCACGGCATCCCAGAATGCTTGGCACCAGGGGGCATCCTTTCCGGTGGAGCAGTTTACGACCTATACCTCCCCCTTTGGCTATCGGCAGCACCCCATGGGGGGCTATCGGTTTCACTACGGGCTAGATTTGGCCGCACCCCTCGGGAGTTACATTCGCAACTGGTGGGATGGCGAAGTAATTCGGGTGGGCAGCGACAACGCCTGCGGCACCTACGTGACCGTGAAATCCGGCGACTGGACCCACGTCTATTGCCATATGCAGGGGCACATTGTGGTCGAGCAAACGGGTGGGCGGGTGATGGTAGACCGCCCTGGGGGCCTCGAAATCCGCCAGGGGCAACCCGTGGCCACCGGGCAACGGATTGGCCGCGTCGGCATGACCGGATCCACCACTGGCCCCCATCTGCACTGGGGCCTGAAATACCGAGGCCTTTGGGTCGATCCGGCCCTAGTGATCAAGGCCATGCAAACCCCCTAGACCTGCGGCCCAGGGCTGAGGGGAGGTGGGGACGGTGCGTTCTTGCCATCCATTGGCGCTAGATTAAGGGGGTTCCCCCTGCTCCCCCTGAACGATGCTTAGTGATACTTCGGCTGCTCTCCTGTTCCCCGGGCTTCTGGCCCTTACCGAGGGGCTTGGGCTTCAGGGCCACCTCCTGGAGGCGTTGCAATGGATTGAGGGACTGGGCTGGGTGGGGGTATTGGCCTTCATTGGGCTCTATGCCCTGGCCACGGTAGCCTTTGTGCCCGGTTCGGCCCTGACCCTGGGCGGCGGAGCGGTGTTTGGGCTGCTCAAGGGCACCCTAGCGGTCTTTATCGGCGCGACCCTGGGGGCAATTCTGGCCTTCTGGGTGGGGCGATACCTGGCCCGAGACTGGGTTCGGCGGCAGTTGGAGGGACGAGAGGCCTTTGCCAGCATGGATCAGGCGGTGGCAAGGGCTGGGTTTAAAATTGTCCTCCTGACGCGGCTGTCCCCCGTATTTCCCTTTAACCTCTTGAACTATGCCTTTGGCTTAACGGGGGTTTCCCTGCGAGACTATGCCCTCGGTTCGGTGGGAATGCTGCCTGGGACGCTGCTCTATGTCTATGTGGGGGCGTTGGTGGGGGATCTGGCCTACCTCGGCACAGATCAAGCGCGGGTCAATCTGGGACTTCAGTGGGCAGTGCGCCTGATTGGTCTGGGAGCCACCTTCGTTGTGACCCTCGTTATCACTCGCATTGCCCGCCAAGCCCTCGCCCAGGCCGCAGCGGCGGCTCCCTCCAACGGGGACGGGACATCCATGGATTAAGATGTATCGGCATGTTCCCACACCTTGATCCAAGGTCTACCCCCTAGCCAGGAGCCGTTCGTGACAAAACAATGGTGGCCAATTCAGCCAAATCGTGCCTTGGGTGTGGTGTTTGGGATGTTGGGAAGCAGTGCCTTGGCGGGGCTGATGGCTTCTCGCCTGTCTCCGCCTGAAACCAACCTCACGGATTTAGCCCCCCAACTACAGGCGGTCTCCCTCCCCAGTTCCATGGTGTTTAATGGGCGTCCCCACATCTTTCCAAAGCCCGCTATCCAAGAGGTGTGGGAATGCGAAGTGGTGGTGGTGGGCGGTTCCCTCGGCGGCGTCGCGGCGGCGGGTCATGCCATGGCCAGTGGAGCCCAAACCTGCCTGATTGAGGTTGCGCCTTGGCTCGGTGGGCAAATTAGCGCCCAGGGGGTTTCTGCCCTTGATGAATCCCTGGGGATGCGCCAACAGAACAACTTTTCCCCGGGCTGGGTGCGGTTCCGGCGGATCATTGAGGAACAAGTCGTCCATCTCCCGGCCTGGAGCCCGGGGAGCAAGATCCGCTTGACCAGAGATTTGAATAGCTGCTGGGTGGGGGGGCTATGCTTTATGCCCGAGGCTGGAGCCAAAGCTTCCGAGCAGTTTCTGCGGGAAACGGGGGCGGCGGGCCATAGTCGTTGGGCCACGATGACGGCCTTTAAGGGGGCGGATTTTAACCCCACCGGGCAGTTGATTACCGCCGTCTATGCCGTGCAGCGCATTCCCAGGGATCCTAACGATGTCCCGAGGGGGCGACTGTCGGAGGATCTAGCAGAATGGTATAGCTGGTCGCCCACCGAGGCCTACGACCGGGTGCCCATTCGGATGCAAGCTCCCGAGGGGAAAACCATGGTAGTCATTGACGCCACCGACACCGGGGAACTGGTGGCCTGGGCCAAGGTTCCCTACCGGTTGGGGTCAGAATCTAAGGCCACCACGGGGGAGCCCAATGCCGCCGCCTTTGACAACCCAGACTGCACCCAAGCCTTCACCTATCCCTTCGGCATTGCCATCCGCAACGATGGGGGCGACAGTCTCGCGACCCTGGCCCGCCTAGAACCGGCCTACAACATCCATGAACATCGGTCGGTCTACGATCTAGAGGGGTTTCCCTTCTTTAGCGGCAAGGGCGTCTTCAACTATCGCCGCATTGTCAGCCATACCCGCAATGATGCCCACACCGGCACCCCTGCCCCTGGAGATATCTCCATGATCAACTGGAACCGGGGCAATGACTGGAACTGGATGGATCCACCGCTAATCCTGAAGGATGAAGAACTGGCAGCCTCTGGCCAATACCAAAACTGGATGGGGGGCCTCTCCCAATCGGCCCTGCAATTTGCCGAGGAACATGCCCTGGTCTTTGCCCGCTGGCTGATCGAGACCCAAGCCAGCCCAGAGATGCCCCTGGCCTACCTCTCTGGCCCCGACAGCCCCATGGGTACCCTGTCTGGCCTGAGCATGGTGCCCTATTTCCGGGAAGGTCGCCGCATCCTCGGACGCCCTGCCTACGGCCAATCGGCCTTTATGATTCGCGAAAACGATATGCGGATTGGATTTCCTGATCAGCGCGACTTTGGCCCCACCGCCGTTGGGGTCAGCCACTACGCCATCGATATCCATGGCTGTCGGTATCGGAATTGGTTTCCCTCGGGGGATGCCGTCAGCGCCCCCGCCCCAGAACCCCAGGTCAACCCGATTCAGTTGCCCCTAGAAAGCCTGATTCCCCAGGGGGTAGACAACCTTTTGATCGGTGGCAAAGCCCTCGCTGCGACCCACATTGCCAATGCCTCCACCCGCGTCCACTATGGCGAATGGCAGGCTGGATCGGCAGCGGGCGTCACAGCGGCCTGGTTGCTACGACCCGATACCCCCAATCGCCCCGCCGATATCGTTCCCCAGGGCTATATGCCCGATCTAAAGGCGTACATGGTGTACCAAGGGTTGCGGATGACGTGGTAGCTCTGGTTCTGGCCCTAGTGCAGTGTCAAGACTAAGAATTAGGGCTTCGACGGTTCGGCGGTTCGACAGGCTCACCGCTCACCGCTCAGCCCGAACGTGTCGTTTACGGTCGTCCTGAGCTTGTCGAAGGCCCTAGCGCACCTGCATGTGAACCGCTTCGGAAATGGTGGGGATTTCGGCGTATTCTCCCCGGAAGGTTTGCACCAGGGAATAGCCCACCGAAGCGAGCATCCCCAAAAATAGGGCGCTGGCGAAGGTTTGCACCAGCAGCCCACCGCCCCCCAGGACGGGCATCAAGAGTTGCAGAATCAGACCACCCACGGCCAACATGAAGCTGAGCAGAATGGCCTGCATGGTGTTGAAGCGGATGAAGCGGCTGATGTTTTCGTTGCGTACCACCAGCAAAATCAGGGCGAAAAAGACAATCAGCCCAAAGAAGGGAATCGACCGCTGAAGCCCCATATAGACCTGAAGCAGCGGAGCAATGGGCAATAGCACCATCTGAATCGCGGGGATTTCCCGCATCACAAAGACGCCATAGGGGAGCCCTGCGGTGATGGCCAAAATATAGGGGAGAGAGGCAAATACGCGGTCGAGAAGGGTGGGGGAACTGTTCCAGGTCATCGGGCTTTTTCTCCGCTGGGCTCAGCCAAGGTACGTTTCTACCATACCGCAAAGTCCTGAACCGTTTGGGGCTAGGGCCATGCCGCCGATCCATCGGGTTCCTCCCTTTCCCAGGCTGCGCAGGCTCTCCCCACCCTGGCTATTGATCCTCATCCTCCACAAATTCAGGGCGACTGCTGCGGGGAATCAGCCAATCGGAGTTTTCACCGCCGATGTAGCAGGCTTCGATCACCACGTACTCGCGGCTGAATTGCTCTAGGGCATTGACCAGCACATCTAAGGCGAGGGCATCGCTGGTGCCCAGATCAAACCAGCACCGCGCCCACAGCCCCTGGTACTCGACTTCGCCCATGTTGTGCATCACGGACAGCAGGCTATTCTCCAGTTGACCGCCGTCGTAGGGCATGTAACTGATATCCAACCCGGTGTCTTGCACCTGAAGGTTTTCTGCATTAAAGCCGCCCAGCTTGCCCAGGAAAAACCAGGAGGAAAACACCTCATCGATATATTGCTGCTCTAGGCTGGAGGGCACGGTCTCAAACCGCAGCCAAATCCATAGGTTAAAAAAGTCGCACTCGCGAAACTCAACGTGCATGGTCACAGGGTTTCCTCACAACAGGCAGGGATCGACGGTTCCCCGGGGCAGACAGTCCATTCTGACACATCCCCCTCCCCAAACCAGCCACCCCGGTTCCATCGAACCGGGAAACCATTGTCATGCCCCGGTGGCTAGTGAGACAATCCCAAGAACCTTCTTGCCGAGATGCCCGGAGTCACTATGGGTCAGCCGTTTAACGCCCTTGCTCCCAGTTTTGCCCTGCGCGGCACCCTGGTGGACTGCATCGCCGACCCGTTTATGGTTCCCGATACCGAGGCGGTACGCTACTTTCCCGATGGCCTGATGGTGGTGGATCAGGGCCACATTGCCGCCCTTGGCCCCTTTGCCGACCTCCAGGCCACCTACGCCCACCTGCCCCTGGTGGACTATTCTGGCCAGGTGATTACCCCCGGCTTCATTGATACCCATATCCATTATCCCCAGACCGGGATGATCGCCGCCTACGGGGAACAGCTCTTGGAATGGCTCAATCAGTACACCTTTCCCACGGAGCGCCACTTTCAAGACCTGGCCCACGCCCGCCGTGTGGCCGACCTGTTTTTGGATGAACTCTTAAAAAATGGCACCACCACCGCCCTGGTGTTTGCGGCGGTGTTTCCAGAATCCGTCGAGGCTTTTTTTGAAGCGGCGCTGGCCCGCAACCTGCGGATGATCAGTGGCAAGGTGCTGATGGATTGCAACGCCCCAGACTATCTGCGGGATACCCCCCAAACAGGCTACGCCCAATCCAAGGCGCTCATTGAAAAATGGCACGGTCGGGGGCGCTTGGCCTATGCCGTCACCCCTCGCTTTGCGGGCACGTCAACCGAAGCCCAACTGAAGCTGGCCGCCCAATTACTCGACGAATTTCCCGATGTGTACCTGCATAGCCATCTCTCGGAAAACGTCAACGAGGTCGCCTGGATTCGGGATCTCTTTCCCCAGTACAGCGGCTATTTAGATGTGTACGACCAAACCGGCCTGGTGCGGGAGCGATCCGTGTTTGCCCACGGCGTACAGCTCACGGAGGAGGAATTTCAGCGGCTCTCCGCCGCCAAGGCCGCCCTTTCCTTTTGCCCCACCTCCAACCTGTTTCTGGGCAGTGGTCTGTTTCGCCTAGATCGGGCCAAATCCGCCGAAAGCCCCGTCAGAGTGGGCCTCGGGACAGACGTGGGGGCAGGCACCAGCTTTTCCATGCTACAAACCGCCAACGAAGCCTACAAAGTGGCCCAACTGCGCCACCAGGCCCTCTCCCCCTTCCAAGCCCTATTCCTGGCCACCCTCGGTGGAGCCCAGGCCCTCCGTTTAGAGGACAAAATCGGCAGCTTTAAACCCGGCAACGAAGCAGACTTCATCGTCCTCAACCCCAGCGCCACCCCCCTGCTGGCCCTCCGCAACCAAGCCCCCCTAACTCCTGATTTAGCCACAATGGCCGATCGCCTATTTTCCCTGCTGATCATGGGTGACGACCGCGCCGTAACCGCCACCTACATCCTGGGCCAGAGGTATATCCCCGGTGCGGCTGGGCAGCGGGAGGCCAACCCAGAGATCCGCTAACCTAGCCCCAATTCAGGGCAGCAACGGCGTGGAGACGCACCCCAGGGTCAGCATCGTGGCTGAGGGCTTGCAGAATGGGAAGGGATTGCCGATCCCCCACCGCCCCCAACAGCAGCACTAAATGACGCCGCAGCAGGCTATGTTCAGCGGTGGGGGGCAGTTCCCCCAACCACTGGGGCACCAGGCGGCTGAGATGATCGTGCAACATCGGGCTACGGGATCGAGAAAACGCTTGCAGCGCTGCCACCCGAGCAGCGGTGGTCAAGGTATCCCAGTTCTGGGCAATGGCCTCTAGGGCAGCGGCGGTTTCCTGCCAAGCCAAGGCTTGGACGGTGGCGAGTTGAAGGGTTTCTGGGGTGTGGTGAGCAGTCAGGAGGGTCTGGAGGGTTTCGGTGGCGGCGGCGGACGTGGTGCGTCCTAAAGCTTGGATGGCCTTCTGGGCAACGGTGGGGTTGATGTCGTACACCAAGGGCTGAATCCAGGTAACCCAGTCAGGCTCATCCACCTGCCGTCGAATCACGATCAAGCTTTGCAGGGCGGCCAGCCGCACCGTGGAAGCTCGATCATGGAGGGCCTCCGTAAACAGAATGCATAGATCAGGATCGGCGAACTGGCCCAGGGCTTCGATCACCTTGGCCTTAACCGCGCCCTCCGTATAATCCACGGCGGCGATCAGGGGAAGCTGGGTGGCCGGGTGGGGAATGCGCGTCAGGGCTTCGAGGGCAGCGGTCTGGTGAACCGGGTGAGTGAGGAGAGTGCTGAGGGCCGCGACGGCACCGGGGCCAATTTGGCTCAAGGCCTCGATAATCGATTCCTGGAGCGCCTCGTCTGAAGCTTCATCGGCCATGGCGAGGGCCTCGATCAGGGCGGTGATGGCCATGGGCTGATCAAAGTAGCCCAGGCTGCGGGCCGCGAACCAACGTGCCTCCCAAGACAAGGCGTCATCCTTGAGAACCGCCATGAGTTCTGTGATGGCCGATTCCCCCATCTGGGGCACTTGCTTGGCCACCTCCCAGCGGTCGGCAAAACTGCCCCACCGCAGATGGCCGACCGCTGCCGCCGAGGGAGGGGCGGCAGTTCCCTCAGCTTGGGCGGATTGGCCCAGCGGGGCCGATAGCGAATAGGCGGACTCTAACACAACCTTATCTCCCAACGGCGTCATCCTCGCCGCCCTAGAAAACCCCCGCTTCAAAGGCACCGCTGAAACAGGGAGCGGGTCAGTCCATGGGACGTGAACCGCCTCCTATAGTGATAGCCGATGACGGCCTGCGCCTATGCACTTATCGCAATCTAGGGCTGCGACATGCGCATGGACTACTCGAAAGCGTAATGAGGTATACAAAAAACGTGGAAATGGCCCGCTTATGGTAATTACGCTAAGCCAGTTAGGGATGCCAAATCAAATTTTGTGGTGATAGCTTGCTGTCCACTCAACGAATCAATTTATGGAAAAATGGTTGGCCACAGATGATGACCTGGTTGACTGACAAAACGAGCTAGAACCCGTATCTGTCAAAGGGTCAGGAGAACTGACCTCGACATGGCCCGAATGCGGTAGGGGCGCGGAAACCGCGCCCGGTGCAGAATCTTTTGTCAGCCAATCAGGATGATTACAGATCGTTTTTCGACTGTCCTTTATCTGTTTTATTGTATTGCGTCGTCGCCATTGTCATTGATCGCCTTTCCACCTCTAAAACTGATGTCATTCCTTCATCGCAGCCTGACATCATAGCTTCAAGCTACTTATCATAATTTTCAGACTCCTTAGCCAAGCGATATGGATTCCATTTAGTACGTTTCGTTCATTTTTCCTGTTGCCTACTTGTCCTTGAAGGTGGTATGCCTGTGACGATTTCCGTGGATAGACCTAGCGAAGCGGCTAGCGAAAAGTTGAATAAGTTTGAGAAGTTCAAGGCCGAAAAGGATGGCTTACTGGTCAGGCGTGATTTAGAGAATTTCGCCAAAATTGGCTGGGAATCCGTGGATGAGACCGATCTCACCCATCGCCTTAAGTGGCTCGGCATTTTCTTTCGGCCCGTCACCCCAGGTAAATTTATGCTGCGGCTGCGACTGCCCCATGGGGTAATGACCAGCTATCAATCCCGTACCCTAGGGGGCATCATTCAACGCTATGGCGAGGATGGTAGTGCCGACATTACAACTCGGCAAAATCTTCAACTACGCGGCATTTTGTTAGAGGATATTCCTGAGATTTTTCAACAGTTAGAGATGGCAGGGCTGACCTCAGTGCAGTCTGGCATGGACAACGTGCGAAATATCACGGGTTCTCCGGTATCTGGGCTAGATGCCGATGAGTTAATCGACACTAGGGAACTTGTCCAAAAAATCCAGGACATGATCACCAGCCAGGGCCAGGGCAATCCTGAATTTAGCAATTTGCCCCGCAAATTCAATATTGCCCTTGAGGGCGGACGGGACAATTCTATCCATGCCGAAATTAACGACATTGCCTTTATCCCGGCTTTCAAGGATGGGGTTCTAGGCTTTAACGTCCTGGTGGGGGGCTTCTTCTCGGCCCGTCGCTGCGAGGCCGCCATTCCCCTCAATGCCTGGGTGCCTGCGGATGATCACGTCGTTGCCCTCAGCCGCGCCATCCTAGAGGTCTACCGCGACAATGGCCCCCGGGTAAACCGCCAAAAGGCCCGCCTGATGTGGCTGATCGATGAATGGGGGCTAGATCGCTTCCGCACCGAGGTGGAATCGGCCTATGGCCAGCCCCTTACCCCCGCCGCCGACAAGGACGAAATGGACTGGGATAAGCGAGATCACATGGGTGTCTATCCCCAAAAGCAGCCCGGACTGAACTATGTGGGGCTGAACATTCCCGTGGGTCGGCTGTGGGCCGAGGATTTCGACGAACTGGCTCGGCTAGCTGAGGTCTACGGTAGCGGCGAACTACGGCTGACCGTCGAGCAAAACGTCATCATCCCCAACGTGCCCGATGACCGACTACCCGTGTTGCTGGAGGAACCGCTGCTCCAGAAATTCCCCATCGATCCATCGCCCCTGATGCGATCGCTGGTGTCCTGCACCGGGGCACAGTTCTGCAACTTCGCCCTAGTGGAAACCAAACAACGAGCCCAGGCGATCGCCAAAATCTTGGATGCCGAACTCACCCTGTCCCGTCCTGTCCGCATTCACTGGACGGGTTGCCCCAACTCCTGCGGCCAACCCCAGGTGGCAGACATCGGCCTGATGGGCACCAAAGTTCGCAAAAACGGCAAAACCATGGAAGGCGTCGATATCTTCATGGGGGGCAAGGTCGGCAAGGAGGCCCACCTCGGCGAGAAAGTCATGCAGGGCATCCCCTGCGACGAACTGCCCGACGTGCTGAAAACCCTGCTGATGGAACAGTTTCAAGCCCAGCCCCGATCCGGTAACGATGTCTCTGAGGGGCAGATCTCGGTAACGATGGAGTAGATCTCACCCCCAACCCCTATCCCCCGGGGATCCGACCGTAGACCGTAGGGTGGGCATGGCCCACCCTAAACATGCCCTGCCGCTATCGTTTGCACCAGGGATACACCGTTTGCATGATTGAGTCATCGCAGATGACCACAGACTTTTCTTGTTTCCTCGTTTCGTAGCCACCCCCCTTACCCTATGACGGCCCCTCACAAAACCCTCTGTCCCTACTGCGGTGTTGGGTGTGGTCTGGAGGTCGTACCCCAGCGCCCCAGCGATGATCCTGCGATACCCCAGCGCTGGCAAACCCGGGGCGATCGCGCCCATCCCTCCAGTCAGGGCATGGTCTGTGTGAAGGGGGCCACGGTGGCGGAATCCATCGATCAGGATCGGCTGCTGTACCCCATGCTGCGGGAGTCGTTGGATGCCCCCTTTGAGCGGGTGTCCTGGGATGTTGCCCTAGATCACATGGCCCAGCGGATGCGTGGGGTGCTGGACAGCCTAGGGCCGGATGGGGTTTGTATGTACGGATCTGGCCAGTTCCAGACCGAGGATTACTATGTGGCCCAAAAGCTCATCAAGGGCTGCCTAGGAACCAACAATTTTGACGCCAACTCGCGGCTCTGTATGTCCTCGGCGGTGTCGGGCTATTGGCAAAGCTTTGGCTCCGATGGCCCGCCCTGCTGCTATGGCGATCTAGATCTGACGGACTGCGCCTTCCTGATCGGCACCAACACCGCCGAATGCCACCCCATTGTCTTCAATCGTCTGCGCAAGCACCACAAGCGCAACCCCCAGGTGAAGCTGATTGTGGTGGATCCCCGCTGCACGGAAACCGCCCAAGTCGCCGACCTGCACCTCGCCATCCTTCCCGGCACCGACATCACCCTGCTGAACGGCATCGGCCACCTGCTGCTGAGGTGGGGCGCGTTGGATCGGGGCTTCATCGACCAATCCACCCAAGGATTTCAGGACTACACCGAAGTTCTGCGCCACTATGACCCGAGCATTGTGGCCGAGCGCTGCGGCATCCCCGAAGCTGACCTAGAAACCGCCGCCCGCACCTGGGCCAACTCCCAGGCCGTCCTGTCGCTCTGGTCGATGGGGCTGAACCAATCCTCCGAGGGCACCGCCAAGGTTTGCTCACTGATTAACCTGCATCTACTGACGGGGCAGATCGGCAAACCGGGGGCGGGGCCATTTTCCCTCACCGGACAACCGAATGCGATGGGCGGTCGCGAGGCGGGCGGTTTGGCCCACATTTTGCCCGGTTATCGCCTGGTGAAACATCCCCACCATCGTCAGGAAATTGAGCGGTTCTGGGGATTGCCCGAGGGGCGAATTTCCCCCACCCGTGGCCTGTCGGTTGGCGAAATGATGCTGGCCTTGGAACAGGATCAGGTGGGTCTGCTGTGGATTGCCGCCACCAACCCGGCGGTCAGCCTGCCAGACTTAAACCGCACCAAGGCCGCCCTGAACCGATCCCCCTTCACCGTCTACCAAGACGCCTACTACCCCACGGAAACCGCCGCCTATGCCCATCTGCTCTTGCCTGCGGCCCAGTGGGGCGAAAAAACGGGCACTATGACCAATTCCGAACGCACCGTTACCCTTTGCCAAGCCTTCCGCCCCCCGGTGGGCGAGGCCCGCGCCGACTGGGAAATTTTTGCCGCAGTCGGTCGTCGCTTGGGCTTTGCCGATCAGTTCCCGTTCGCAACCAGCGCCGACGTTCACCGGGAATTTGTGCAAATCACCCAGGGTCGCCCCTGCGATATGACCGGGATCAGCCATGAAGCCCTCGCCACTGGCCCGATCCAGTGGCCCTGTCCGACCCAGGAAATCCCTAGTCATCCAGAAACCCCCGGTCATCCAGAAACCTCGAACCATCCAGAAACCTCAAACCATCCAGAAACCCCAAACCCTATCGCCAACACCGCCCCCAACCAGCACGACAAACGCCTCTACACCGACCACCGCTTCCACCACCCCGATGGCCGCGCCCGTTTTGTGCCCTTCCACGAAAATGGACTGGCCGAACCCGCCGATGACCGCTACCCCTTCATCCTCACCACGGGGCGGCTCTATGGCCACTGGCACACCCAAACCCGCACCGGACGCATCGCCAAAATTCAAAAAATGCACCCCCACCCCTTTTTAGAAATGCACCCCCGCGATGCCGAACGGCTCCAGCTTGCGGATCAAGACTGGGTGGAGGTACGCTCCGCCCGTGGATCCGTCCACTTACCCGTCCTCGTAACCCAAAACATTCGCCCCGGCACCCTGTTTGTACCCATGCACTGGGGAGCCCTTTGGGCCGAAGCCGCCGAATGCAACGCCCTCACCCACCCCGAAGTCTGCCCTATTTCCCTCCAGCCAGAGTTAAAAGCCTGTGCCGTGCAGGTCATCCCTACCCCATGCCCCAGTCAATTACCAGGATTAACCCAATTGCAGGGAAGCGCCCGCTAGAAAGCCATGACAGGTCTACCCAATCCGGTAAGATTATCTAGTCTTAGACAATTTTGCGCTCCTAAACTTCCCTTTACCCATGGCTTATTGGGCTAGACAGTTTCTCAAGCAACTGAAAAACGATATTTTTCTCAAGCGCCTTCATCAATTTGAGGGCACCATTTCCAAGATTCTATCCGCAGGCATGATCGTGGTCATTATTGCCATGGTCATTGATTTAGGAATTGTCATTGCGCGCTCCATGCTGACCACCAGCCCTGGTGATTTCCTAGGACAGCCTGTAATTGACATTTTTGGCTTTTTCCTCAGCATTTTAATTGCCTTAGAAATCCTCGAAAACATCACCGGCTACATTCGCAGCCATGTTGTTCAGGTTGAATTGGTCATTGCAACCGCCTTAACGGCTGTCGGTCGAAAAATCATTATTCTCGACCTGAACCGCATATCTGGCACCACGTTAATCGGGCTGGCGATCGCCATTTTCTCCCTCGCCATCAGCTATTGGATTGTGCGCCATAGCAACCGCAGCCAGGACGAATAACCCTAGTGGTTTGTCAGGGTTAAATTTTAGGGTTGCAGATAGCCTCACAGCCCTTCGACAAGCTCAGGACGACCGTAAACGACACGTTCGGGCTGAGCTTGTCGAAGCCCTAATTCTTAGTCTTGACACTGCACTAGTTGGCTGACCAAAGAGTCTGCACCGGGCACGGAAACCGCGCCCCTACCGACGCATTCGAGCCATGTCGGGGTCAGGTTTCCTAACCCTTGGATCGAGGATTCTAGAAGCATCCCCCCGGCCAAGTGACCGAAGGGAATTGCCCCGCCCGATACTGCACAACTTGGCCCCGATCATCGGTCTCAAACACAAGGCGAAACAGGTCTTCGCCGGGAGTTATCGGGGTGAAAATAATCGTTTTGCCGAGGGTCACAGGATTAGCCGTAGCCTCTAACTGACCGCGATAGAGGTCTACTAATTCCGCCTCCGTCGAGCCAATTTTGGCTCCACTGCGGGTTTCAATCAGGCTACCAGGCCACACATCAATCCGCAGGATTCGGTCTTCGATAGCCATCAACCCCATGGGCTCGCTGTTACCCTTAAGGCGATAGTACTGGCAAGCTCCTTGGCCTTGGCTTTCCATCGGGATGGGGGTCAGACCAGTCGCCTCTAGCTCTTCTAGGGTCATCCCAATTTGGATCGGGCCAAGACCCGTGGTTTTTAAGGGTTCATTGAGGACGGCTAGCAGCGGCTGCCCCTGGATGTTATCGGTGTCGGAGGCCTTGGCCAAAGCCCGATACATCAGCCGCAGGGAATTTAAAGGGGCAACGACCCCCTGAAGCACCACCGGGGCCTGGGGCCGATATATCGGAGCCGTGACCCCAGACATAGCCTGGGCTTGGGGATAGGTAGCCATGGCTTTGGACGCTAGGGCGTGGGGAAGGACTTCAGTCCACAGCCCTACTAGAGCCGCCAAGGTAGCCATTGAGAGTTGCCCGATCCGTTGGTTCATACTTTTCCGACATTCAGAACATTCGGTCAGTGCCTTTATCAATATACGCGATATCCCTCGGATACAACGCAAAAACCGTTACTAGAATCTATCGAAGTCTTAACAAGAATAGATCAGAAACAATCCTAAGCCCTGGGTGAGCCCTCGCCAAACCGCCCCACGAGCGCCGCCGAGAACTGGCCCTTACCCCAACCACCTGCGACCAAACCCTGAATCTGCGCTAGCCTTAGCGTGCAGTTTCTGTGGAGAGTCTATGCCGTCTCCACCATTCCACCGGCAGCGCCCTCACCCGAGGATCGCCGTGGCAATTATCGCCCTGGGGTTGGCGGCGGGGATCACCGGGATTATCGGTCGGCGGATCGGGAAACCCCTGATCGACCAGTCCCCCGTGGCCACTGAGGTACCGGTCGATAGAATTCTGGTGCCGGGATGGCCCAATCCGCTCCAGCTTCTCCATTCCCTCACCGTGGAACCGGCCCCGCCCCCGGAGATTCCGAGGCTGGTTTTGCCCCAGCCGTTGCCGCCCCAGGAGGTCTGGCCAGAGTCTCCCAACCCACTACCCCGCCCCTACTTCAGGGATGGCAACGAGGTGCCTTGGGTGGCTCCAATTTTGGACGATCTCGCCCAGCGACGGTTAATCCAGGGGTTTCCAGACGGCACCTTTCGCCCCCAGGACTCCATGACCCGGGCCGAGTTTGCCACCCAACTCAGCCACCTCTTTGTGCTGCCCCCTCAGGATTCCCCACCCCGCCCCTATCCAGACGTTGACCCGAACCACTGGGCCATGGCCCATATCCAAAACGCTGTTGCCATGGGGTTTCTGGCAGGCTACCCCGATCACACCTTTGGCCCCGAGGACACCATCACCCGCATCCAGGTTGTGACGGCCCTGGCCAAGGGGCTGAACCTCCAGTCCAGCCGCAGCCCCGACCAGGTGATCCAGGTTTACCAAGACGCCGACCAAGTACCGCCCTGGGCAAAAACTGCCCTGATGACGGCCCTGGAAGCCAATTTGGTGGTCAACTATCCCCACCCCCAGCGCCTGGAACCCAACCGCGAGGCCAACCGCGCCGAGGTGATCGCCATGCTGCGCCAAGCCCTGGTCTACACCGGACAACTGAGCCCCCTACCGCCCAACCCAGCCATCCCCGCTGACCAACCCGTCTACTGAATCAGGATCAGGTGGATCAGGATCAGGTGAATCAGGATCAGGCGAACCCACGGTCTCGACGCCGTTGGCGATAGCTATACTGAACAAAGTCGTTTTACTGCCGTGGGTGGGCAAGCACCATGACCATGACCGTCTGGCCTGGGCATCCCCATCCCCTGGGCGCAACCTGGGACGGAGCGGGCACCAACTTTGCCCTGTTCTCGGAGAATGCCACTGCCGTTGACCTGTGTTTATTTGATGCCGGGGGTCAGGAAATTCGCCTTGCCTTAACGGAAGTGGAGAACTACGTGTGGCATGGCTACATCCCAGGAGTTCAGCCCGGACAACGCTATGGCTATCGCGTCCATGGCCCCTACGATCCGGAACTGGGCCATCGCTTTAATGCCCAAAAATTATTGATCGACCCCTATGCCCGGGCCTTGGATGGCGATGTGCAGATCCATCCCGCCACCTTTGGCTACGACATGGCCGAGATTGCCGAAGCGGATACGGATCTATCTCTTTCAGAGGCCGACAGTGCCGACCATATGCCGAAGGGCATTGTGATCGACCCCAGCTTTGACTGGGGGGACGACCGTCATCCCGATACCCCCTGGCACCGCACCGTCATCTATGAGGCCCATGTGAAGGGCATCACCCAGCGCCACCCCGACCTGCCCGAGGAACTGCGCGGCACCTATGCGGGGCTGGCCCATCCGGTGATGCTCGACTACCTCAAGTCCCTCGGCATCACCGCCCTCGAACTCTTGCCGGTTCACCATTTCCACGCCTTTCCGGGGCACCTGGCGGGCACCGGGCTCCGGAACTACTGGGGCTACGATTCCCTCAATTACTTTGCCCCCTATGCGGGCTACAGCGCCAGCGGGGGGGCGGGCCAGCAGGTGAACGAGTTTAAGCGCATGGTGCAGGCGCTGCACCGGACTGGCATTGAGGTGATTTTGGACGTGGTCTATAACCACACGGGGGAAGGGAGCCACCTGGGGCCAACCCTAACCCTGCGCGGTATTGACAACGCCGCCTACTATCGCCTGGTGGAGGATGCGCCGCGCTATTACATGGACTTCACGGGCTGCGGCAACTCCCTCAACGTGCGCCATCCCCAGGTGCTGAAGCTAATTATGGACAGCCTGCGCTACTGGGTGCAGGAGATGCATGTTGATGGCTTCCGGTTTGACCTGGCCTCGGCCCTGGCGCGGGAACTCTACGAAGTGGACAGCCTTGCCGCCTTTTTCGACATCATCCACCAAGACCCCATTCTCTCCACCACCAAGCTGATTGCCGAACCCTGGGACATTGGCGAGGGCGGCTACCAGGTGGGCAACTTTCCGCTGCTGTGGTCGGAATGGAACGGCAAATATCGCGACTCTTTGCGAGACTTTTGGCGCGATCACGACTGTCGTTTAGGGGAATTTGCCTTTCGGATCACCGGCAGTTCCGACCTCTACCAGGCCAACGGCAAGCGCCCCCACGCCAGTATTAACTTCATCACCTGCCACGACGGCTTCACCCTACGGGACTTGGTCAGCTACAACGACAAGCATAACGAGGCCAACCACGAGGATAACCGCGACGGCGAAAGCTACAACCGATCCTGGAACTGTGGCGAAGAGGGCGACACCGATGATCCCGAAATCCTCACCCTACGCCAGCGACAACAGCGCAACTTTTTAACGACCCTGCTGCTTTCCCAGGGCGTCCCCATGCTCCTGGGCGGCGATGAATTGGGCCGTAGCCAAGGCGGCAACAATAATTCCTACTGCCAAGACAGCGCCATTTCCTGGTACAACTGGCACCTCACACCCGAAGATCAGCAGCTTTTGGAGTTCACCCGCCGCCTGATTCAACTGCGCCGCCAGCACGCCAACCTCTCCCGCCGCCACTGGTTCCAGGGTCGGGAAATCCACGGTTCCGGCATCCACGACATCGGCTGGTATAACCCCAGCGGCCAAGCAATCACCGAAGATCAATGGCACGATGGATCCGCCAAGGCCATTAGCGTCTTTTTCAACGGGGCCGAACTGGTCGCCCCCAACCCCCAGGGAGAGCGGGTCGTAGACGACAGTTTTTTATTGATGTTTAACGCCCAGGCGACCCCCCAAGCCTTCCACATTCCCCCCACCCTCCCACAGCGGGACTGGATCCTAGTCCTCGATACCCAGAAAGAGGCGGGCTTTGTGGACGACCCCCACCGTTACATCCCCGATGAGGTGATCACCCTAGCGGATTTTTCCGTGATCGTCCTGCGCTGCCAGCAGTGTTTTCAATGATGGTCTCCCTGGGCAATGCGACGGCTGAGCCAGAAGACGGGTAACAGCCCCACCAGAATGATCGCCAGGGCGGGGGCGGAGGCTTCGACCAGGCGTTCGTCGGCAGCATATTGGTAGACCCGCACCGCCAGGGTATCAAAGTTGAAGGGGCGAATAATCAGGGTGGCCGGCAATTCCTTCATCACATCCACAAACACCAACATCATGGCCGTCAGTAGGCTACGGCCCAGCAGCGGTAGATGAATATGGGTGAGGGTTTGGCGGGGGCTTTGGCCCAAACTACGGGCGGCATCATCGAGGGAGGGCTTGATTTTCGTCAAGCCAGCCTCCACAGCCCCAAAGGAGACGGCCAAAAATCGCACCAAGTAGGCAAAAATCAGGGCCACGATGGTACCACTGAGCAGTAGCCCGGTGGACAGGCCAAAGCTCTGGCGCATCCAGGCATCGATGGCGTTATCAAACTGGGATAGCGGAATCAGCGTACCCACGGCAATCACCGCACCGGGCACCGCATAGCCCAGGTTCGCCCCCTGTACCCCCAGGCGCAGCCAAAGGCTACCATTCAGCCTCAGGCCATAGGCCATCGCTAGGGCCATCACCACCGCGAGGAAGGCGGTGAGGGTTGCCAACAGCAGACTGTTGAGACTGAGGACAAAAAAACTTTGGGTTAGGGTAGCGCTGGCATTGCGGAGGGTCATGGCCAGCAGCAGCCCCACGGGCAACCCCAGCCCCAGCAGAACGGGCAAACCACAGGCCAGCCAAGCCCCCCAAGCCCGTACTCCAGTCAGGCGGTAGCGGGAGGGAGCCACCACCGCCATGCTTTGGTAGTAGCGAGACCGACGGCGAGATCGTTGCTCAACCCCCACGAGGGCGAAGATGAACAGCAGCAACACCGCCGAAAGCTGCACCGCCGCTGGGCGATCGCCCATGCCAAACCAGGTGCGATAGATCCCTGTCGTAAAGGTGGGCACACTGAAATAGGCCACAGTCCCGAAGTCGTTGAGGGTCTCCATCAGCGCCAGGGCCACCCCCGCCGCGATCGCCGGACGGGCCAGGGGCAGGGCCACCCGCCAAAAGCTTCGCCAGGGGCCACACCCCAGGGAACGGCTGGCCTCCAGGGTAGCGGTAGACTGCTCGGCAAAGGCCACCTTCGCCAATAGATAGACGTAGGGATAGAGGGTGAGACTAAACAGCAGAATGGCCCCCGGCAAAGAGCGAATATTGGGAAACCAGTACTGATTAGCCTGCTGCCAGCCAAAGAGCCCCCTGAGCAGTGTTTGCACGGGGCCAAAGTACTCCAGGGTGTCTGTGTAGACGTAGGCCAGGATGTACGCTGGCGCAGCCAAGGGCAACAGCAACAGCCACTCGAATCCTCGTCGTCCTGGAAATTGGCAAGCACCCACCAACCACGCCGTCCCCACGCCAATCAGCAGCACCCCCAGCCCCACCCCTACCATCAACACCAGGGAGTTGCGAAGATATTCCGGCAATACCGTCGTGGCTAAATGGCCCCAGGCGTCGCTGTCGCTACTGCCCGTCAACACACTCGCCAGAATGATCACCACCGGAGACACCATCACCAGCGCAATCAAGGACACAACAACTGTCCAGCCATCGGGCCAGCGCCGGGGCAGTTTGGAGGCAAAAGCGAAACGAGTCATGGGCCTTAATGCTAGTCATTCCTTATTAGCTTACGGCACCGCGTCCATCACCCTGGTGGACTGACAAACCGGGCTAGAACCCATCTCCGGCAAAGGGTCAGGAGACCTGACCCCTACCTAGTCCGAATGCGGTAGGGGCGCGGTAGGGGTGCAGTAGGGGCGCGGTTTTCGCGCCCGACCCCCAGAGCACATCTCTCCTAGGCTTAAACTGGCAGGGGATCAAGGGAAACCACTTAAGATTAAGAATATCTACAACTACGAGACAGTTGGCTCAGGCCCTCAAGACAATGGGAGTATGGTCGCCATTGGAACCTCCCATGACCCCTGATCTTCCCGCCCTAGCCTATTGCCATGACAGTCAAGTCACCATTATCGGGGCTGGTCATGTGGGCAGCGCCTTGGCCCAGCGCCTTGCCGAACGCGACTTGGCCCATGTGGTGTTGTTTGACATTGTGGCTGACCGCCCCCAAGGGCTAGCCCTCGACCTCGCCCAGGCCCGCAGCCACGGGCGCTACAGCCACCGCATTATCGGCACCAACGACTATGCTGACACCGCCCAGTCTGACCTGCTGGTGATCACCGCAGGGCTACCCCGCCGCCCCGGCATGAGTCGCGAAGACTTGCTGGCCACCAACGGCAAAATTGTCACCGAGACGGTGCGCCAAGCCCTGGTGTACTCTCCCCAGGCCAGCATTCTTGTGGTGACCAATCCCCTAGATGTGATGACCTACCTAGCCTGGAAGGTGAGCGACCTGCCGCCCCAGCGGGTGATGGGCATGGCGGGGGCTTTAGATTCTGCCCGATTCCAAACCTTTCTGGCCCAAGCCTTGGGGGTTCCTGCCGGAGATGTATCGGCCCTCGTTTTGGGGAGCCACGACGACCGGATGGTACCCCTGCCCCGCTACTCCACCGTCAGCGGCATTCCCGTCACCGAACTTCTGCCCCCCGACCGCATCCAAGCCGCCATCGACCGCACCCGCCACGGTGGCGCAGAAATCGTGGGCCTTCTGAAGCAGGGGGGCGCATTCTATGCCCCGGCGGCGGCGGCCTGTACCATGGTGGAATCCATGGTGCTGGGGCAGTCTCGCATTTTGCCCACCGCCGCCTACCTAGACGGAGCCTACGGCCTCACTGATCTCTACCTTGGCGTTCCCTGTCAATTGGGCAAGGGCGGCGTGGAGCGGGTGATTGAGCTCGCCCTAACGCCCTTGGAACAGGCGAGTCTCAGGCAAGCGGCAACGGCGGTGAAGGAAAATCTCAACCTAGCCTTGGCCACCCTTCTGTTCTAGGCCACCCTTCAGTCCTAGGGGTTGGTGGGGCGAAAACCGCCTGTGGCGCAAGGACGACCAGCCCTTAGGAGCAGCGTCGGGATGGGCTAGGGACAACGATGGAGCGGGGGCAGTGGGTTGCAGGTTGGTTGGCAGTCGTGAAGCTGGAATCCATCTTGGCGGTTTGAGGGGGCGGTTCCCAGGGGAATCGTGACCATCAGACCAGGCCTATTCGCCAGAATCAGGCTAGGCCAGCAGAATAATCAACAGCAGAAAACCAAAGATAGAGACACCGGATTGCCAGAAAATATGAAACGTTGTGTTGCTAACCATAGGTATTTACCTCATTAACTCATCCTAGAAACACCCTATTCTATTAGCATTCCCGGAAAAGCCGCGAAATGCACACGTTATTTATTTTTACTTATCTTTAGACTAACCCGGCCTCGAAGGGGGAAAAGTGAGCGTTTGTGGCGCTTTCGGTGATTCCATCGCACCTCCTCTCTGATTTAAATCACAGTATTAGGTGACACGAATCACCTGTGACGTGAGGGTTTTCCTGGCTGGCCGGTGTCAATCCTTGCCCTGGGCTGATCTATGACCCCCTTGCCTAGTTTTGTAACAAATACGAGCCACTACTGGATTACCCATATCCGTATTCCTCTGGGGTGTCTGGATCACACCATCTCCTGGAAAACCCCGATACCTGAGTTAGCCGCCCTCCCCTGGCGTGAGGAACTGGTATCAGCCCATGTGGCCATCCAGCAAGGACGCATCGCCGCGATAATTCCCGCCAGCCAACCGATTCCCGAGGGAGCCCTGGCCTGGGATGGGCGACAGGGGTTGCTGTGGCCCTGCTTTGTAGACAGCCACACCCACCTCGACAAGGCCCATATTTGGCCCCGCCACGCCAACCCCGACGGCACCTTTGCATCGGCGGTTACGGCGGTGCGGCAAGACTATACCCACTGGACGGCGGCGGATTTGCGGCCCCGCATGGCGTTTGCCCTGCGCTGTAGCTATGCCCACGGCACCCAAGCCCTACGCACCCACCTCGACAGCCTTGGCCCCCAGGGATCCGTTAGCTGGGCCGTCTTTGACGATCTACGCCGTACCTGGGCGGATCGCCTCAGGCTCCAGGCCGTGGCCCTCGTGGCCATGGAGATCTATGAAACCCCCGCCGCAGGGGCATTGGCGGATCAGGTCGCCCAGTATGGCGGGATCTTGGGAGGGGTGATCTACCCCCAGCCCCGCCTTCGTGATCGCATCGATGCCGCCTTTCGGCTGGCCCAAGATCGGGGGCTAGATTTAGACTTCCATGTGGACGAAAGCCTTGACCCAGCGTCTGAGGGACTGCGCTGGGTGGCCGAAGCCAAATTGCGCCATCAGTTTAGGGGCCAAGTGACCTGTGGCCATGCCTGTAGCCTGTCAGCCCAGTCGGAGGATCAGGTAGAAGCCACCCTGGCCCTCGTCAAACAGGCTGACATCACCGTGATTAGCCTGCCCATGTGCAATGCCTATTTACAGGATCGGCAGACGGGCCGAATGCCCCGCTACCGGGGGGTGACCCTGCTGCCAGAACTGTCCCAGGCCGGGGTACCGGTGGCCCTCGCCAGTGACAATTGCCGCGATCCCTTTTTCCCCTACGGCGACCACGATATGCTGGAGGTCTTTAGCCAGGGGGTGCGCCTCGGGCAATTGGATGCCCCCTTCGGAGCTTGGCCCCAGGCCGTCACCACCACTCCGGCCCGCCTGCTCAACCTGCCCAACAGCGGGCTCATGGGCCTTGGCCAATCCGCCGACGTTATTCTTTTCAAGGCGCGCTGCCTCAACGAACTGATCGCTCGTCCCCAAGGCGACCGGGTGGTTCTACGCCAAGGAGGCCCCATCGACCAAACCCTGCCGGACTATGGGGAATTAGATGCGGGCCTCGCCCCCTCCGAAAAAATCCCGCCTGTGATACCCTAGTAAAGTTGTCAAAATCGCACATCCGAAATTTCGGGTTCCCCGACCCTGGGGGCAGATTCGGATGGTGGCTAAACCCGAAAGGAGAACATCAATATGGCAGTCATTACGCTCCCTGAGCTACTCGAATCTGGCGTCCATTTTGGGCACCAGACCCGCCGCTGGAATCCGAAGATGGATCAGTACATCTTCACCTCCCGCAACGGCGTTCACATTATTGACCTGGTGCAAACCGCCCAGCTCATCGAGGAGGCCTACGCCTTCACCCGTTCCGCCGCTGAAAAGGGTCAGAAGTTCCTGTTCATCGGCACTAAGCGCCAAGCCGCTGGCATTGTTGCCCAAGAGGCGAGCCGCTGCGGATCTCACTACGTGAACCAGCGCTGGCTGGGGGGGATGCTCACCAACTGGGCCACGATCAAATCCCGTGCCGACCGCCTCAAAGAACTAGAGCGGATGGAGGAAACCGGAGCCATCGAACTACGGCCCAAAAAAGAAGCGGCGGTGCTGCGCCGGGAACTGGAAAAACTGCAAAAGTATCTGGGCGGCATTAAAACCATGCGCCGTGTTCCCGATGTGGCCATCATCGTGGACATCAAGCGGGAATACAACGCCGTGTCCGAGTGCCACAAGCTGGGGATTCCCATCATCTCCCTGCTAGACACCAACTGCGATCCCGACCTGGTGGATGTGCCCATCCCCGGCAACGACGATGCCATCCGTTCCATCAAGCTGATCCTCGGCAAGCTAGCCGATGCCATCTACGAAGGATCCCACGGTGGCCAATCCGTCAGCGACTACGATGACGAAGACTACGAAGGTGCAGAGGACGAAGACTACGGCTACGATGCCCCTGCCGCTGACGGCGACGAAGACTAGCCCCTCGGGGGGGATCCGATCCTGTGATTTTGACCAGGGACAGGATCGCTCTAGCTGCTTGGGGGACGGCCATGGCAGTTCCCCAGCGTTGGAGAACCGCCGTGAATCCTGCCCATCCCCCCTCTAAAGAAGACTCCCCTGGGGTTTAAGCTGATTAAGGGCCTTGCCCAGGGTTTGTATTTGTATCTCAAGAGCGCGTTAGGACGTTAAAGCACCATGGCAGACATTTCTGCAAAGCTGGTTAAAGAGCTGCGCGATAAAACGGGCGCAGGCATGATGGATTGCAAAAAAGCCCTCAAGGAAAACGATGGCGACATCGAAAAATCCATTGAGTGGCTACGGCAAAAAGGGATTGCTTCCGCCTCTAAAAAAGCAGGTCGGGTGGCCGCTGAAGGCATCATTGGGCAATACATTCACACCGGAGATCGCATTGGTGTGCTGGTGGAAGTGAACTGCGAAACCGACTTTGTGGCTCGCCGGGAGGAGTTCAAGACCCTCGTCCGCGACATCGCCATGCAGATCGCGGCTTGCCCCAACGTGGAGTACGTGAAAGTAGAGGATATTCCGACGGATATCATCACCAAGGAAAAATCCATCGAAATGGGCCGTGATGACCTGGCCAACAAGCCTGAGGCCATGCGCGAGAAGATCGTGGAAGGTCGTATCCAAAAGCGCCTGAAGGAACTGTCCCTGCTGGATCAGCCCTACATCAAAGATCAAAATATCTCCGTCGAAGATCTGATCAAGCAAACCATTGCTCAACTGGGCGAAAACATTCAGGTGCGTCGCTTTGTGCGATTCGTGCTGGGTGAAGGCATTGAAAAAGAAGAGGTGGACTTTGCGGCTGAAGTGGCGGCCCAGGCTGGGCTGAACAAAGCCGAGGAGCCGGCCCCCGCTGAGCCCAAGGCTGAGGCCAAGCCCGAACCCGCCGCCTCTGGCACCGCTAAGAAAAAGAAGAAAAAGTAGACGAGCCGGACAGCGACGAGGGTTAACCTCCGTTCGGGTTAAGAGCCCTCACCCCCAGCCCCTCTCCCAGGGGGAGAGGGGAGTTAGAAAGGCTCAACGTTTCTCTTCTCTGGGGAAGAGCGGTTTAGGGTATAGCTTGCTGCCCGTTAGGGTGGGCGCAAGGGCGAAGAACGCTCGCCCTTGCGAAAATAGGTCGGGGTGAGATTTTCTCGCCCCGACCTATTTTTTCCCCGACCTATGTTTGAGGAGAGGACAGCTTAGCCTTGGGAGCCGCCAGACAGAGATCAGCCAGGGTGCAGGCCGCGCAGTTGGGGTTACGGGCCATGCAGACGGCGCGTCCGTGGTAAACCAGGCGAATCGACCAGTTTTCCCAGTCGGGCTGGGGCAATAGTTTCATGAGATCCCGCTCAATGTGGATGGGATCGCTGTGTTTGGTGAGCCCTAGGCGGTTCGTGATGCGCTTGACGTGGGTATCCACCGTGACCCCGGCGTTGATCCCAAAGCCGTGGGCCAGCACCACATTGGCGGTTTTGCGGGCCACCCCCGGTAGGGTCAGGAGATCCTCCATCGTAGCGGGAACGTCGCCGTTGTACTCGGTGACGATGCGCTGGCAGGCGGCTCGGATATTTTTGGCCTTGTTGCGATAGAAACCCGTGGATTTAACCAGGGCTTCCAACTCGGCTAAATCGGCCTCGGCAAAGGCATAGACATCGGGATAGGTGGCGAATAGGGCGGGCGTGACCTGGTTCACCCGCTCATCGGTGCATTGGGCCGATAGAATCGTGGCCACCATCAGTTGGAGGGTGGTGTCAAAGTCGAGGGAGCAGGGGGCTTCGGGGTAGAGATCCTTGAGACGCGCCAAGATTTCCAGGGCACGTTGCTTTTTAGGAGGGCGGCGAGGGGTGGGCACGGGGGCAATCAACGATCCGACGGAGGCCAACTTACTGACGCAGATTTTGGAAGATCTCAAGCTGAGTGGTATCTCGCACAATCAGAAAGACGCCTAGACCCAGCAAGAGCACCAGCCCGGTCTGCATCACATTTTCTTGCAGTCGATCCGGCAGGGGCTTGCCGCGCAGGGCTTCTACCAGCAAAAAGGCCAGTTGACCACCATCGAGGGCGGGCAGGGGCAGGATATTGATAATTGCCAGGTTAATGCTGATGATGGCCGTGAAGGGAAACAACATGGCCAAGCTAGACTCTGCTAGACCCGCCCCTTGCTCCACAATCTTGATCGGGCCAGCCACTTGGTTGGCCATTTCATCAAAGTTGGTGACGAGCCGAATAAAGCCGTTCACCGTGCGCACCAGCATATCCTGAAACTGCTTGGCAGACAGGGTAATCACCTCCATCAGCCCGTTGGGACGGCGATAGCCAAAGTTACCATTGGCCTGGAGCTGAACCCCAATGACGGCGTTGCCATCAGGCCCCGGTTGGGGAATGACCGTCAGTTCCAATTCCCGGCTTCCCCGCTGCACCGTCAAATCCACGGGCAGGTTGGGGCTCGCTTTAATCAGTTGAATGAAGGATGCAATCGTCTCTTCGCCGCTGCCCAAGGCTTCACCATTGGCCGCGATTAAGATGTCGCCGGAACGCAGCCCTGCCTGAGTGGCGGGGGAATTCTCAGACAACACCTGGGGCACCACAATGCCGGGTTGGGGATCAAAGGTCTCGGGGATGCCCACCGTCGTAAACTGAGCCACAAAGACCAGATAGGCAAACACCAAATTGGCAATCACCCCGGCGCTGATCACGATGGCGCGGTCGAGGATGGGACGGTTGCGCAGAAGATTGGGATCGTTAGGGGGAATTTCGCTGTCCGGGTCGTCATCGGGAAAGCCCACAAACCCGCCCAGGGGAATCGCCCGCAGGGAATATTCGGTCTGCGATCCCTGGAACTTCCACAGAATTGGGCCAAAGCCAATGGCAAACCGATTGACATGAATGCCCTGAAGTCGGGCCGCCAGGAAATGTCCTGCCTCATGGACAGCAACCAAAAGAGCAATGACGGCGATCGCAGCGACAACGGACATAGGCTACCCGGCAGGTGACAACAGTTTTCCTATTCTAGCGCCCCCCATGGCCTTGAATTGGGCGCGGGGAACCGGGTAGCAATTCTCATTTTGGTCAATGGTCCGTTCACCCTTCGACAAGCTCAGGGCGAACGGGTGACGGGCTTCGGCTGTTCGACAAGCTCACAGTTCCGCCGGATCGGTCTTCCGTCAATGGGTGAAGTCATGCTGAGAATTGCTGCGGTCGTATACAGCGCAGGTGCCATCGGCCCGCGTTGGCGTACAATACCTGTTCATTAGATAACCGGTTCAGCCGTTGTATAGGGATCTAGGGTGGCCTGTGTTTAACGTTGTTCTGATTGCCTTAGACCATAGCCCCTTTGACCAGCAGGTTATGGCTACCGCTCGGCAGCTACGGCTAGCCGATGGTGCAACGGTGGTTTTCGTCCATGTTTTGCCCTATGCCGAAGATACCGCTGGGCAGGATGTGTCCCGTCCCTTGCCGCCCGACCACGACTTTCCCCACGGCCAACTGGAGCAACACCTCCGCGCCTGTGCCGCCCATCTGGAGGACTCGGACAGCGCCATTGAGCCTGCCTTTGAAATTGTCCAGGGCGACGCCGAAGTTGAAATTATCCGGCTGGCCAACATTCACCAAGCCGATCTGATCCTGCTGGGCAGTCGCGGGCTCACCGGAGTGGATCGCATTTTGGCCGGTTCCGTCAGTAGCCAAGTGGTGGCCGAAGCCCCCTGTAGCGTCATGGTCGTCAAGCCCCTGGCCGATGGTTAGCGGGGACAAGTTCTAGGGAGATCGCCGAAATCCAAAGCGGGGGTGGCGGGCTAGGGGGTCGATCCTTCGGCGGGGTTGGGGCCAGCCCCCACTGAGGTCGCACGGCGTGATTGGGCATACTTTTGCCGCCAATAGCGTTGGCGAAACTGATCCTCGGCGACGGCTTCTAGGAATTGTTGCAGGAGGACAGGATCTGGGCTTGGGGAGAGGTTGGCCCCCACGACGGGGTGCGAGTTGAGGTGAAACCCCGCACTGTCTAAGGCTTGCAGCCCTAGATCTAGGGAAATGTCCGAAAGTCTCAGCCGATCCCTCAATTGGGATCGGGGGATGGGCTGTTGGGTACGGGCCAGATACTTCGCTATCCCCACCAACTGCTGCCACACGGCCCCTGGATTCGGCAGATCCGCATCGGAGCCCAGGTCGCCCTGCCCAAGACCTGGGGGGGCTAGGGCAAGGTCGCCCAAGTCAGGCATCAGCCAGGGGAACCCGTCGGCGGGAAACGGATCGGCACCCTCAGGGCTATCCTGGATGTTCGCCACGGCCTCCGCCACGGGGCGAACATCCACCAGCTTGACGTGGTAGCCCTGGCGCAGACTGTGATCTAGCTCAACCACAACATCGCAGCGGCCCTGGGGCAATTCCTCCCTATAGTGGCCCCACCATTCCCCCGGCACCCCAGCCTGGGCCGTATCATCCCAAAGGGTGAAGGTGGTCTTGATAAAGTGCACCTTGCGATCGCGGGCATCCGTCAGGTTTTTCTGTTGGGTTTGGGTAAACCAGACCTGGCGAAGCAACAGGCGAGGCACCGGATGGCCCATCCCGTAGGGCTCCAGGAGGTTGAGCTCATAGAAGAGGGCAGGCCCCAGGTCAGCCACGGTGACGGTTAGGTCAATGGTCAGTTGAGGCTGGGGGATAAGGCTGCCTAAGCGTTCCCGTATGGATCGATTGATCGCCGTCGTAAACATGGATAGGCGTTCCACGGGCAGGGTCAGCCCCGCCGCCAGGGGATGCCCCCCAAAGCTGGTCAGCAAGTCGGCATGGGTTTGGAAGAGATCATACAAATCCAGCCCCGGTACCGAGCGGGCCGATCCCCGAGCCAGTTGTGGCGTGGAGGTACCGGGCGGATCGATGGTGAGGAGAAGGGTGGGTCGCCCTAGGGCTTGGCTCACCTGTCCGGCCACCAGGCCCAGGATACCTGTGGGCCACTGGGCGTCGGCTAGCACAAGACCGTGGGTGGTTGCCAAATCAAGGGCGGCGACCCGTTCCATCACCTGGTCATACACCTCTCGCTGTAACCCCTTACGGCGGGTGTTGGCCAGTTCCGCCCCATAGGCTAGCGCTTGACAACGGGCCGCATCCTGGCTCGTCAGCAGTTCCACACAAAAACGGGCATCGCCATGGATCCGGCTCACGGCATTGATGCGCGGCCCTAGCCCAAAGGAAATATCCGTGGGGCGATCACCTGTTTTTTGGCACCGTTTCAGCAGTTCCCTCAGCCCTGGCCGTAGGTGGGGGGGATGGTCTTCCTGCTGAGTTTTAAGCTGTTTCAGCCCCCGCTGGGCCAGGTAGCGACAGTCTCCCGTCAGGTTGACTAGGTCGGCAATCAGACCAATGGCCACCAAATCCAAAAGGTACTCTAGGTGAACCTCGGGCCGAGGGTCGAGGGCCTCGTATAGGGCTTCCAGGAGTTTATAGGCCACCGCCACCCCGGATAGGGTTGCTAGGGGATGATCCGCCGGGAAATAGCGGGGATTAATGATCGCGATGGCCGCAGGTTCCACCGTGGGCAGGGTATGGTGATCGGTGATAATCACCTCCATGCCGAGGGCCTGGGCGTAGGCCACTTCCTCCAGGTTGGTGCTGCCCGTGTCGCAGGTGACAATCAGCCCAGTGCCCCAATCGCGCACCTGGTCTAGGCCAGGTTTAGACAGACCATGGGACTCCTGTAGGCGGTTGGGAATGTAGTAGCGCAAGGTGCTTTCGGGCTCGAACCACGGCCCTAGCCCGTCCCACAAAACAGCGGTGGCCGTAACCCCATCGGCATCAAAATCACCCCAGATGGTGACGGTTTCCTGGCGGTCTATGGCCTGCTTGATCCGTTCCACCGCCCGCGCCATCGGGGGGCCAAAGGCGCTGGCAGGGGTAGGGGTGTAGGTCGTTTCATCCAGAAATCCCGACACCTCCCCTAGGGCAATCTGTTGGCGCTGCCAGAGCACCTGGGCAGCCCACCCCCCCAGCGGTTTTGAGCAGACCGCCTGAACGGCCTTTTGCCAAGATTCCGGGGCTTGGGTAGAGGCAGCGATTTGCCACCGTGGCGGAGAAGCATCCATAGTTCTGGGCAAAGGAACAGCGGACATTTCCCCCACGGGCCTGTCCTCCGGGGGGAATGCCCCCCTTAAGGGCATAATATCGTCTACACAGGGGTTGCAGCGGTCGGTCGTCGGGGTGCCTAACCCGCTAGCTACGGCCCCAATCGCCTTTCAGACCGTTGAGTTTCAGACCGTTCAGTTTCAGACCATTGAGCAGGATACCTTGGAAAGCCAACTGAGCCTAGACCAAATACTCCGTCGCCGCTGGGGTGAACCGTGGCTGCTGGGGCCGGAACCCTGGCCCCTTTGGTCGATGATGGCTGAAATTTCGCCGCCCTTATCGAGGCTGCACTCTGGCCAGCGGCATGTTCCGGTTAGGGCCATCCTGGTCGCAGAAGCCGATGCCGTGCGGTGCTTGGCAGCGGTCTTGGCCGGATTACGAACGGGGTTGACCGTGGCCCTCGCCAATCCCCAATGGGGACAACAGGAATGGCAGCAGGGGGAGGACTTACTTCGGCTTGACCGGAGCCAACCCCTGATCCCCGGCTGGGCACTCTACGCAGCCGATCTCCCCCCCACCGAGCCCCCCGAACTGCTGATTACCACGGGGGGCACAGGGGGGCGCATCAAATTTGCCCGTCACACCTGGGAGACCCTGATCGCCTCGGTGCAGGGGTTTCAAGCCCATTTCCAGGTTGCCACCGTCAACGCCTACTGCGTGCTGCCCCTGTACCATGTCAGCGGGTTGATGCAAGCCCTACGCACCCTCGTCACCCAGGGGCAGATGATCCTCCAGCCCTACGCCGATTTAAAGCGGGGGCAGCCGTTACCCTTCCCAGCGGAGCCCCCCGGTTTCTTGTCTCTCGTCCCCACTCAATTAAAAGAATTACTGCACCAAGGCGACACCTATCTCCCTTGGCTGCGGCAATTTCAGGCCATTTTGCTCGGCGGTGCCCCCCCTTGGCCTGCGTTGCTCGCCCAAGCCCGCACCCTGGCCCTACCCCTAGCCCCCACCTACGGCATGACCGAAACCGCCAGCCAAGTGACCACCCTCCTCCCCAGGGAATTCCTAGCCGGACAAACCGGCAGCGGCCGCCCCCTCCCCCACGCCACCCTGCACATCTTCAACGACCAAGGCCAACCCCAGCCCCCCAACCAACCCGGACGCATCGCCATTACCACCCCCTCCCAATTCAAAGGCTACCTCAGTAGCGATTCCCCCACTCCCGACTCCCCACTCCCGACTCCCCACTCCCCACTCCCCACTCCCGACTCCCGACTCCCCACTCCCCACTCCCCCAACCCCCCACCCCACCCCCCGCCGCCCCCCCCCCCACCCCCCACCCCCCCCCCCACACCCCCCCCCCCCCTCCCCACCCCCCACCCCCCACGCCCCCCTCCCCACTCCCCACTCCCGACTCCCCACCCCCAGAACCCAGATCCCCATCGCTTC
>JAYKHF010000222.1:0-4264 GCA_035285305.1 Leptolyngbya sp. | reverse complement strand
TGAGCAGGCAGCACTCGACGGAGTTGAGCTGGCGACCGAGGGCTTTGTTGAGGATGTTGGCGCAGCGGTCATACAGCAGGGAGAGGCGGATGGGGTTGGCGACGCCGCCGAAGCCCTTGAGTTTTTCCCCGGCGGGGCGCACGTCACTGAGGTCGATGGTGACTTCGACGGTGTCGGTGAAGCGCTCGTCCGTAGACAGTTCCAGCAGGGTTTGGTAGGACTGCACCCAGCCCTGGCGGCTATCGCCCACCCGGATGTTGACCTGGTTGCCGTCGATGGAAATTTCGGTGATTTCGCGCCGGTCGGCGGTGGGGGTGGTGCCAATGTCGCCGCCCATGGTGACGGTGAGGCGGTTACGGATGGCGGGAATTTGGTGGATGTATTTGGGTTCTAGGATGGCTCCGGTGCCGCAGCCCATCATGGCCAAGTCCATCATCAGGCCAAAGGCGCGCCAGTCTACCACGTTGGTGCTGGTGCAGTTGTAGGCTCCCGAAAAATTCTCGGGCTGCTTGCTCCAGGCGGTGCCGCCCACCCACAGCCAACGCCCGGAGGGCAGGGCTTTCACCTGGCGCTGCATTCGGTTCAGCAGGGCCATCTCTTCATCGGTGAGGTTGCCCAGTTCCTTCAGCCCCTCCAGGGTGCGATCGCAGACCTGATCCCAGGTTTCCCGTTGACCGGGCACGACCTCGCCTCGACGGCTGTAGGTGCGGTAGAACACCGGAAAAGCAGCGGGCGCAGCGGCGGGAAACGGCCCTTGCTGCCGAGTACGGGGGACTTCTTGAACCATGGGGATAGCCTTTCGCGCAGGGATGATTAACCAGTGAACTATCATAGCGAAAATCGTTCTTTGGGGCGATATAGTGTGACACCCCTGACCTCAAGGCCGAATCAACGCTAAATCTAGGGGTGCCCGGTGAGGCGCAGCCATCCGCGCCACTCGCCGGTGCCCCTACGGCCCGGTTACCAGGAGCACCACCCCCACCAGGGCCAAGCAGGCCCCCCCAATGGCCCGTCCGCTAACGCGATCGCCCATCGCCGCCGCCAAGGGCAACACGAAGAGGGGACTTGTGGCCAGCAGGGCTTGGGCCACTCCGGTGGCGGCAAACTTGAAGGCGGTTTGTTGCAGGTAGATGCCAAGGTAGGTGCCAAGGAAGGCCGCCAGCAGCAACCAGCCCAACACCCGGCGATTGGGCACCAGTTGGCGTGGTGTGGGGAGGGGGCCTTGGCAGCGGAGGAGAATCAGCAGCATGGCCAAGCCGCCGACCAGGCGCACCAAGGTACTCCAAAAGGGATCGATCACCGTATTGGCCAGGGCTGCCCGCGACAGTACCGCCGCCAGGGCCGAGGCGAGGGCCGCCAAAACCCCAAAAATCGTATCCTGCCATCGAGGTCGCACCATGGCCGCCCCCGTGGGCACTCGCTCGGAAATCACCCACAGGATGCCCAAGACCGTCAGGCCAATGCCGAACCAGGCCCGCAGGGGAAGGACTTCTCCCAGCAATCCCAGGGCTAGCAAAGCTCCTAGGGGCGGGGACAGGGTTTCGAGCAGCAGAGCCCGCCGGGGGCCAAGACGATTGATGGAGGTGAAATACAAGGTATCGCCAACGCCGATCCCCAGTCCACCGCTGACCAGCAACAACCCCCAGGCTCGGCCATCTAGCCCAGCGGGAGCCCGTTGCAGCACCAGCAGCGTCACCATGACCAGCCCCAGGGCCGCTAATCCCTTCGCCAAATTCAGAACCGAGGGCGGCAGTTGCTTGCCAAGTTGGCCAAATAAAATCGTTGCCGTTGCCCACAGGCCAGCCGCCGCTAGGGCTGCCAACTCACCGCGCATCGGGTTTCTCCCCTGAACATTGTCTTCCCATTCAAGCATTGTCGATGCCTCCCTGGGATTACGTTGGCGACCCCGATACAATGGGCTAAGACAATGAACTAAGTCTCCTTCGCCTTCATCCCGTCCTGCCCTTCGGAAATCATGGCCCCTGTAAGCACTGACCCCAACCTGACCCAGCGCTATTCTCAATCCTCCTGGCGACGAGCCGAACGCGCCTTTAAGTGCTCGCCCTTTCGCCTAGACCTGCTGACCACCCTGCGTCACCAGAGCGTTTCCGTGCGCCAGGTCAGCCATCCCCAGGGGATGACGAACGGCTATGCCCGTCGATCCCTATCAGAACTGCAAGCGGACAACGAATTGATGTGGCTGATTGCGGTGGGGCTGTTGCGGCGCGAGGTCGATGGCCAAGGACTCACCGATCGGTTTCGGCTCACGCCCTTGGGGCATCGCCTGGGTGACGCCTTGGAACAACTCAGCGCCAGCCACCTGCGTCCCACCTGGGGCGATCACCTACACAACACCTGGCACCGCTGGCTACGGCTACCCAGTTGGTGGCAGGGCTAGAAAAACGCTGCCCTGATTTCCCCGACCCTTGCCCAGATGGAAGAGGGCGGGGAGAGGGCCAGCCGTGGTGCCCTGATTCCATCTTCCTTATTCCATCGTTGACATCTTTGATTCTGGGAGAAGCGCCATGCGGGCAATTATGGTGGTGGGAACGGCCTCCCACGTGGGTAAGTCGCTGATTACGTCGGCCATTTGTCGATTGCTCAATCGCCAGGGTTGGCGGGTGGCTCCCTTCAAGGGGCAGAACATGGCCCTGAATGCCTACGTCACCGCCACCGGGGGCGAAATTGGCTATGCCCAGGCGGTGCAGGCCTGGGCGGCAGGGGTGGTGCCCCAGGTAGACATGAACCCCATTCTGCTGAAACCCCAGGGAGACATGACCTCCCAGGTGATTTTGAAGGGCAAGGCGGTGGGCACCACCACCGCCCAGCGCTACTACGCAGACTTTTTTGATCGCGGCTGGCAGGCGATTCAGGAATCGCTGATAGCCCTCAGCCAGGACTACGATATGGTGGTGTGCGAGGGAGCCGGGAGCCCCGTGGAGGTGAACCTGAAACATCGGGATCTCACCAATATGCGCATTGCCAAATACCTGAATGCCCCCACGGTGCTGGTGGCAGACATTGATCGGGGCGGCGTGTTTGCCCATATCATCGGCACCCTAGAACTGATGGACCCCGATGAGCGGGCCTTGGTTAAGGGCATCGTGATCAATAAATTTCGAGGCCAGCGGGAAATCTTAGAACCCGGCCTAGATTGGTTGACGGAACGCACCGGGATTCCGGTCTTGGGGGTGGTGCCCTGGCTCGATCAAGCCCTGCCCGCTGAAGATTCCCTCAGCCTGCTGGATCGCCTCCCCAACCGCAGGAAACAGGCGGATCTCACCATTGCCGTGGTCCGTCTGCCCCGCATCGCCAACTTCACCGACTTTGACCCCCTGGAATCGGAACCCTCGGTGCGAGTCACCTACCTCACCCCCAAGGACGATCTGGGCTACCCCGATGCGGTGATTCTCCCGGGCACCAAAACGACCATCGCCGACCTCCTCACCCTGCAACAGACGGGGATGGCCACCGCCATCCGTGACTATGTGGCGGCGGGGGGAACAGTGATGGGCATCTGCGGCGGATTCCAGATGATGGGGCAGTTTATCGCTGACCCAGAGGGGCTGGAAGGCCAGGAAGGTCGGTTCCCAGCCCTAGATTTAGTGCCCATGCGCACGGTGATTACCCAGCAAAAAATTGCCCGTCAACGCACCGTCACCTCCCGCTTTCCCCAGGATGGCCTGTCGGTATCGGGCTATGAACTGCACCAGGGCCGCACCCAGTTTGACCTCCCTGAAGCCCCAGGCGATGGGGAGCAAGGATTTGCGTATTTGTTTGAAGACCCCAGTCTCGGTGTCGTTGCTCACCGTCAATCGCTTTGGGGCACCTATCTCCACGGCATTTTTGACAACGGCCCCTGGCGACGGGCTTGGCTCAATCGTCTGCGCCAACAGCGGGGGCTAGGATCCTTGCCGACGGGCATCCCCAACTACCGCGAACACCGCGAAGCCGTGCTCACGGCCCTGACCGACGACATTGGCCAGCACCTCGATCTGACGCCCCTGATCCCGGCCTAGGGCTGGCAGGGCAGCCCCTTAAAGCCTAGTGCAGTGTCAAGGTTAAGAATTAGGGCTTCGACAAGCTCAGCCCGAACGTGCTATTTACGGTCGTCCTGAGTTGTGAGCCTGTCGAATAGTCGAAGGGCTTTGAGGATATCTGCAACCCTAAAATTAACCCTGACAAACCACTAGGGGATAAGGGAGGGTGACAGAGATCGAAAAACACCCGGTAGACTTGAACATAGTGAATGCTATGTAGAAAT
>JAYKHF010000221.1:0-21563 GCA_035285305.1 Leptolyngbya sp. | reverse complement strand
ACTCCGGGCTATATCTCCCTCTATCGAGGCCGCGACGAAATTAAAAAAGTGCCCGAAGATCAGGGCGTGGCAGAACTGATCAACCTGATCAAGGCTGATGATCGCTGGGTTGATCCCTAGCGCCTCTTAGCGTCAGGCGTCGGGCGGATAGACTCAGTTCTCCGCCTGATGCGCCGCACCTAGGATTTTTGAGGCCCCATCACCGCAGCGATGTCGATGACCGTGGTTTGTTCTTTCGGGGTGGGGGCAGAATCCTGGGGGGCGCGACGCAGGTTGCGCTTGCGGTCTAGCAAAAGCTGGGTCACTTCGGTGATGGCCAGGGTGGCAATGAGGCCATCATCCACCCAACCCACGACCGGAAAGACATCGGGGAAAATATCCACCGGGCTGACGAGGTAGATCAGCGTTCCTAGCAGGATGGCCCAGCGGTATTTCGGATGGCGCACCAGGCGGCGATAGCCTTGCAGGATAGGTTGGCTGAACAGTCCCTTTTTCATGGCCGTCTCCATGGCGTTGACCTCCCCATCTTGCCAGAGGCCACGCCGGGGCGCAGGTGTGGCTAACCCTTGAAAAAGTAGGCTTTTCCCACCGAATCGACCGTACCCAAACAGCCGAAACGCCAGCCTAGGGAGTATGATGTGTCAGGTTTGCACATTCCCCTGCGTCCATGGCTGCTCAACTGCGTATTTTTGTTCCTCCCCACCCCCTGATTAAACATTGGCTGGCGGTGGCCCGCGATGCCGAAACCCCTTCGCCGCTCTTTCGTTCGGCCATGGTGGAACTGGGGCGATGGCTCACCTACGAGGCGATTCGGGAATGGTTGCCCACCCTCGATACGATGGTGACTACCCCCCTCGGCCCCTGTGACGCCACCTTCGTCAATCCCGATGTCCCCATCATGATTGTGCCCATTCTGCGGGCGGGGCTGGGTCTCATGCCCGGAATCCAAGACCTGCTGCCCCTGGCCTCGGTCTACCATGTGGGCTTCGTGCGCGATGAAGAAACCCTAGAGGCCAGTTGCTATCTCAACAAGCTGCCCGACCAGATTGATCCCCAAACGCGGGTCGTGATTAGCGAGCCCATGCTGGCCACCGGGGGCACCATCATGGCGATGATGGCCGACCTGGTGAACCGAGGCGTGGATCCGGCCCTGGTGCGCATCATTGCCATCGTGGCTGCGCCCGTGGCCCTACGCAAGCTGGCCGAAGCCTATCCCGCCCTCACCATCTTTGCCGCTGGCATTGATGAGGTCGTGAATGATCAGGGCTTCATTGTGCCCGGTTTGGGGGATGCGGGCGATCGCACCTTCGGATCCTAGGCCGTCCCGCCCGTCGAGGACTTGTGCCTGCCCCCCGCCGTCATCGTCAGCCTGCACCCACCCGCCCCACTTCCCTCATATCTCCTCGGACAGCCGTTCGCTTGCCTGTCCTAGCTTCCTCTGTCGCCCTTGGCCCAGGGGGCATTCCTATGCCTGGGTGAGGGGAATTCCCAGCCCTTGGCCTATCCATCTGGGGGAGGGTAACACCGTACTTTTGCGTAGCCCAGGGCTAAAACCCGAACGATGCGCTTCAGACATCCGTACCTTTGCCCATAGGTTATGACCTTTGCTTATCATTACAATAAGTGAAGATTATTTACAGGGTTCTCAATCATTGCCCTAGGGCAATCGTCACCCAGCGGAGCGAATAGATAGGGCGTTCCCGCGCTATTCGCCACCGCCCCTAGCCTAGATGGATTCGGAGGATGTCATGCAAACCCTACTTCACCGTGGCCTAATGTGGCTTTTGGCCGAAGTCGTCCTCACGCTGCTGAATTTGGACGACCTAGCCGACTACGGCGAGTTCATCTTCCGGGTGCAGGATAGCCTGACGCTGCAACGGGAACGCATCGAGATGATTCTCCCCACCCACCGGACGAGGGGGCTCGGCGGCTGTTGTACGGTCGGAGGCTAGCCCGCGCCGAGGAGGAGGTTATCCATTAAAAAATGACAATGTCTTGTTTGCTAAGGATTGATACCGGTACATCTTCGGAGTAATTCGCAATAAGCTAAAACTATTGCAAAATCTCCCCTCTGTTCGCTACTATTCTCATTAAGCGGATGTTAATGAAATTCTCTGGGGAGGGGCGAGGCGATGGCGGCATACACTCCATCGGCACTGAAAGCCGAACTGAACGAGCGAGGCTGGCGCATGACCCCCCAACGGGAGACCATGCTTAAGACCTTCCAAAACCTGCCCGAGAGCACTCACCTCAGTGCGGAGGATCTCTGTGATCTGCTGGAGAAAGCCGGGGAGCCCATTAGCCTTTCGACCATCTACCGCAACCTCAAGCTGATGGCGCGGATGGGCATCCTGCGAGAATTGGAACTGGCGGAGGGCCAAAAACGCTACGAAATTAACCAGCCCGCTCCCCACCACCACCACCATCTCATCTGCGTCCGCTGCAATAAAACCATCGAATTCAAAAATGACTCGGTGCTAAAGGTAGGGGCCAAAACCGCTGATCGTTCTGGCTATCACCTCCTGGATTGCCAACTGCTGATCCACGGCATTTGCCCGCCCTGCCAGCGGTCGATTGTGCCGATTTAGTCCCACAAAGTAGTCCCACAAAGGGAGTCCTGCGCCAAGCGAGTCCCGCGCCCTGGTGTGACACCCCATAGCACCCAACAACATCCGTCCCCATCCACCGAAATTCAGGGGGGATGAAGGCAGCAATTCTCATTTTGGCAACTAACCGCTCAGGCTGAGCTTGTCGAAGCCTTTTCACCCTTCGACAAGCTCAGGGCGAACGGTATTGTATTTATCAGCCTAGTCATACTGAGAATTGCTGGGGCGAAGGGGTTCCTGACCCAGAAAACCCTGGTTACAGCACCTCGTGGGTGTACTTGTGTTGCTTCACGTTATCGGCCTTCGACACCCTATTTTTGGGGTTGAGGATGCGCTTGTGGGCGGTGGAATAGTTGAGGTCTTGGCGGTGGGTGCCGACGGGAATAATCGTCGTAGCCTGGGGACGGCTTTGGTAGGTGCGGGTCGCCGCGATCACCCGCGCCTCAAAATCAGCACAGCGATGGATGGGGGTGTCGCCCTTCGGGGTGAGGGTGGCCACATCCAGATCCAGGGCCGCTGCCAGGGTGGTACCCCACACCTGGTAATAGGCGGTGGGCGTACCCTGCACCAGGGTTTCTAGATAGGCGGAGGGAATGGGTTCCACGACATCGACCGCTAGGGTTTCACCCTCCTGCCGCAAATAGCAGGTGGCCACCCCCATCAACACATAGCTATCAGGGGCGAGATCGGTGGACGGAACGGAGGACATTACGGCAGTCATAGGGCATCATCGCAATGGAACATCGGGGTTAAATTCTAGCCCCTCTCCCCAAACCTCCTGGGGCCGTCGGGGAGAACTGTCATAAAACACAACCCGCTAGGCCCCGTTGTCCCGCGACCTGGCAGATACGGCCCACGGTTCTCCCTTGACGAAAGGATAGGAATTAAGGTAAATCTCTCCGTACTATTGCGAGAGTCGATGACAGACGTGGGTCACGATCCTCGCCATTGTGCGGTATGACCTCCGTTATAGTTCGGGTGAGTCATGCCTCCGTGCATGGGAAAATTCTGGTATCTACCGATTTTTCCGATGTATCTCCTGGCATCTGCCAGTCTGCCTTTGGAATACACGGCCATCGCGCCAGGGAGTCGCCATGGGTTTGAATGGAACGCCTCGACCATCACCGGCCTCGGCCTCTGCGGCTTCGATAGCCGCTGGTCAGCCCTATGGCCTGTCCGATCAGGGTTGGCCCTACTGCCCTTGGCCCTGCACCACCCGGATCCAGTCCTCCCTGGCGGACGAGTGGCCAGAGGACTCGCTCCACCATCTCACCCAGGAGGCCGTCCGCCAACAACGCTACGGCGGTGCCCTACTGCTGCTGGACTATTTGATTGAACGCTGCCCTCACCAGGCCAGTGCCTACAATAATCGGGGGCTCGTCCATCTCTGGTGCCGCCACTATGTCGCCGCCCTAGCCGATTTTGACCAGGCCCTTCAGATCGATCCAAACCTCGATCAAGCCTATAACAATCGAGCCAACGCCTACGCGGCCCTTGGGGCGTTCCCCCAAGCCATTGCAGACTATGAACGCGCCCTCGAACATAACCCCTTCAATACCCGCGCCCGCCTCAACCTCGGCATCACCTGGCGCGACCTCGGCCAACTGGATCGGGCCTTGGTGTGCTTAGATGAAGCCCTGCTGTTCTACCAACTGGCCGAACACCTCTATGCCGAACGGGGCCGCACCTATCACCTGCGCGGCGACTGGAACTGCGCCCTCGCCGACTACCAGCGCTGCCTTGGGTTGATCCCCACCCGGCCCGACCCATCGGCCTTAGGCCCTCTCCAAACCCGGGTTCAGCGCTGGATTGACGAGTTGCTGCCTTCGGGGCGGTAGCCCAGTTCAAAGGTGAAGGTTCTGTGGTAGTGTGGTGAGCATACAGCGGGGGACGTCGTGCCCCAATTTTGCTGTCTGCACAGATTGCCTAGGACTGCGGGAGGTGGCACAAACCGTCCTGAGGCTTATCTAAACAGCGTTTTTGTCGGTCAAGGCTCCCCTTGATCGTATTTTGTGTCTTGATTGTTTCTTGTCTCGATTGTTGAAAAGGATTGGAGAAATAGGCCAGTTCGTATGACTCAAGTTGTTGTTGGTGAAAACGAAGGGATTGAATCAGCCCTACGCCGCTTTAAGCGGCAGGTTTCTAAGGCTGGTATTTTTTCTGAGGTCAAGCGTCGTCGTCACTTCGAGACGCCCCAGGAAAAGCGTAAGCGCAAGGCCGTGGCTCGTCGTAAGAAGCGTTACCGCTAAAGCCAGTCTGTTGCTAGGGACTCGCGGGCCAGCCCAGGGCAGAATACCCCAGGGTAAGCGCCCCTAAAATCCTATAATCCCAAAGAGGTGCCGATGGATCGGGGCCTCTTTTTTGTGGCGTTTGCACCTTTGTTACCCCACCCCAATGCCCATGGCCACCCTGCCCCCTGGTTATCACCTGCGCCTCGGATCCCCCCTGGATCGGGCTATCCTCGTGAAGTTCATGGAGCGCACCTACCAGGAATTGGAGGACACCCTGCCCCTCAACCACCTGGCCACCACGGTGGATCGCTACCTCTCCTGCGAGACGCCCCTATGGGTGGTGGAACGTCCTAGGCAGCGGGGATTGGCCCTAGCCGTGGGGTGTATTTGGCTCGGCCAAGCCAGCGACCAACGCAACGGCCTACTCCATCCCTACGTGCTGCTGCTCTATGTGCATCCCGACCACCGTCGCCAGGGGTTGGCCAGCGCCCTGCTGAAGACCGCCCACCAATGGGCCACCGCCGCAGGCCATCACCAAATCAGCCTCCAGGTTTTCAGCCAAAATGCACCGGCCCAGGCGCTCTATCAAAAGCTGGGCTACCAGCCGGAGGCGATCCTGATGAAACGGCCCCTCCAGCCCTAGGTGTCACCTCGGAAGCATGGGGAGTCACGTCGCCATTGCAACTCGCGCCCGAACAGGATGACCCTAGCGTTTGCCTCTGGATTTCCCGCCTGAATTTCCCCTATGATATGGGGCCAAAGCAAGGGAGCACCCCATGGTGAAACGAGAGGATGCCCTGGCGATGGCGGCGACCCCAACCCCCCTGGAGCCCACTGGGCTGGGGCGGTGGAGTGGCCCCATTGGATTGGGGCTCACGTTTTTTATGCTCTCCTACACCGTGGGCGTGGTGCAGCCGATCATGCCCTCCCTGGTGCAGGAATTTCAGTCTACGGTGGGCTACGTCCAGTCGGCCCTGGTGCTGATGTCGTTGCTGACGGCCTCCTTTACCCCCACCGCCGAAAACCTCAGTCGTCGCCTCGGGCGCAAGGGGATGTTTAACGGAGCCCTGGGGCTGTTTGCCCTGGGCCTGGGTCTGGTGATGCTCAGCCCCGGCATGGGCCTGTTTACCCTAGGGCTAGCGGGGGCCACCGGATTAGCGGCGGCGGTGCTGGTGAGCACCCCCGTGGCCCTGCTGGATGATCGCTATCCGGACACCCTCGCCAAGAAATACGCCCTGCTGGCCCTCACCCTGGCCGGAATTGCCGGGGGCTTAACCGGATCCATTCTCGGCGGTGTGATGGCCTATAACCTGAGTTGGCGCTGGGCCTTTGGGCTGGCGCTGGCGCTGGTGCCCATCATTGCGGGCCTAGTGTGGCCCCTGCTGCGCCACCAGCCCAGCCAAACCATCGCCGTAGACTGGGTGGGTGGGCTGCTGTCGGTGGCGGGGTTTGGCTGCACCCTGGTGGGGCTCAGTTTGGCCGCCGATCTCGGCTGGTGGCAGCCCAAGGGCAACCCCGATACCCAAGCTTTTGGGCTGGATCCCCTGGGTATCTCGGTGGTGCCCGTACTGCTGGCCGCAGGGATGATCTGCCTAGGCCTGCTGGCCTTTTGGGAACGTCAGCGCCTTCGCCGGGGGGAGGAATCCCTCCTGCGGATGGGGGTGTTTAACCGCCGCATCTACGCCCTTGGCCTCGCCATCGGCACCCTCCACACCCTGATCCATGTGGGGCTTCAGTTCAACCTCTTTCAGTTTATTCCGGCGGTGATGGGCCTAAACCCTGTGCAAACCTCCATCGCCGTGGCCCCGATCACCATCGCCCAGTTGGCGGTTTTGCTGGCCCTGGCCAAACGCCGCCCCAGCCAGCCCCATCGGTGGCTGCTTCAGTGGGGTTTGGCCATCAAGGCGCTGGGGATTTTGATGCTGTGGTCGGCCATGGGGCCAGATCTTACCCTGCTTCATCTGATACCTGCCCTGGTTGTGATCGGCCTGGGTACGGGCCTCTTTTCCACTTACATTACCTCCCTCACCTTTACCGATACCCAGGAGGAGGAGAAGGCCGAGGCCCGGGGCGTCTACCGTCCGTTCCAAAACCTGGGAGCCTCCCTGGGGCGGGGCGTATTGGGGACAATCCTGGTGGGGGTGGCCTCTGTCCGCATTGTGGACGGCATTTTGGCGGAACTGGGCCAAACCCTAGATCCGACGGTGCGACGTCAGGCCATTCGCTCCCTACAAGCTGCCCTGCAAACCCTGCGCCCCAGTGACCGTCAGAGCCTCTTCGGATCCCTCCCTGAGGCCATTCAGCCCGCCCTGCCCAGTATTCTCAAAACCGCCGCCCTCTCCGCCATGCAGTCTACGCTGCTGCTGGCCTTCGGGCTGTGTTTGATCTGCCTGGGGCTGTCCTTTTGGCTGCCCAAGACCTCCAAACAACTGGAGGCGGCGATTGAGTAACCGCTCCCCCCTTTAACGACACGTTCGGGCTGAGCTTGTCGAAGCCCTAATTTTTAGGCTTGACACTGCCCTAGGCCGCTTGGCTAAAGCGGATTTTGAGGTAGTCGTCCTCCATTTTGGCTCCGGAGGGTTGTAGGGCGGCGAGGGCTTGGGGCAGCACCAGGTTGCGGCGGTGGTTGCCGATGCGAATATTCAGTTCGTCGGCGGATTTGCTCAGTTCGATTTTGTCCTTCGGAATCCCCGGCAGGTACAGTTCTAGGCTGTAGTTGCTGGCCTCTTGCACCACGCGCAGGGTGGTTTCTTTGTAGTACACCTGGGCCGGATCTTCGTCCTGGTAAAGGGTGTCCTTCAGGCGGTGGAGGGCTTCAAGGCCGCACATTTCCTCGGCAAACAGGGGCACTTCTTTGACGGGTAGGGGCCGGAAATCATCGTGGATTTCCTGCTTATATTCCTGCTGCTTTTCCTTCATGCGCTGGAAGAAGGGATCCTGGACTTCCTCGGGAATAATTCGGTTGGCAATCACCAAATCGGTGCCTACGTTATACAGGCTCAGGTAGGCATGGGCACGCAGGGACTCCTTGATCACCATTTTTTCGGGATTGGTGACCAGGCGCACGGAGGTCGTTGCCGCATCGGTGAGCACTTTTTCGAGTTCCACTAACTGTTCATAGAACTCGTAGGGGGCGTCCATCACTTCGCGGGTGGGTAAGGAAAAGCCCGCCACGGGGCGAAATAGGGGTTCCACCAGGGGCCGTAGCACTTCGGAAACGGCCTGGAAGGGTTTGTAGAGTTTGCGCATATACCAGCCCGCCACCTCCGGCAAACTCAGCAGGCGCAGGGCCGTCCCGGTGGGGGCCGAGTCGATGATCAGCACGTCATACTCGCCTTCATCGTGGTGGCGCTTCATCCGCACCAGGCTAAAGATTTCGTCCATGCCGGGGAGGATGGCCAGTTCTTCGGCCTCGATTCCCTCCAGGCCACGGGCTTGCAGCACATCGGTGATGTAGCGCTTCACCGCCCCCCAGTTGCCCTCAAGTTCCATTAGGGCATCCAGTTCTGCCCCCCACAGGTTGGGCTGCACCTGGCGCGGATCGTGGCCCAGTTCCATATCAAAGCTATCCGCCAGGGAATGGGCTGGATCGGTGCTGAGTACTAGGGTTTTGTAGCCCAACTCCGCACAGCGAAGGCCCGTTGCAGCGGCCACAGAGGTCTTGCCCACGCCGCCCTTACCCGTCATCAACAATACCCGCATGTGGGTGTCCTCGTTTTCTCTAGTGTTCCCTAATTACCTAATCTATCGGCTTTTTGAGGTTTCCGCTTGGGGTTGTGGGCCATTGTCTATCCCGATGGCGCTAGAAACCATGCTAATCCGTTCGCCCGGTTGAAATGTTCTAACATGAGCCCCCCCAACTCCAAGCCATCCCGTATAGTTTTAGGAACGGTATCGTTTCAGGAATTGTTGATTAGGGACTCCCCAACGGCAATTTCAGGCCCATCTGTGGGCAATCTAATGGGCAATCTAAACCGTAGTCCGGGGGCTGATGGCTCTACCCACCGCTGACCCGGATTCTGTATGCATCGTGTATTCATCACGGAGAACTGGTTCCATGGCTGAGTCATCCAACATTCCGGCCAACCCGAATATGTCCCCTCATCCGGCTGCGCCCCCGCCCGGGCAACGCCCTCCCGCCCCACCCCCGCCCCAGGGCCAACGCCCTCCCGCCCCGCCCCAGGGCCAGCGCCCTCCCGCCCCGGCCCCAGGGCAGCAGCGCCCCCCCGCCCCCCAGGGACAGCCGCAGCGCCCCCCTGCTCCAGCGGGGCATCGGCCCGCTGGCCCGCCCCCTGTGCCCACCGCCGCCGCCAGCATTAAGGTCGGCGGTAGCCCAACCCTCCAACAGATTGTGCGGGAAGCCTTTGACAAGGGCTTTTCCGATATTCACTTGGGGGTTGGTGAGGTGCCTCGCTTCCGGGAACGGGGGGAAATTACCCCCACCCCCTATCCCGTCACCGATGAAGCCACCTTCTATAACTGGCTATCGGAAATTTTGCGGCCTGATCAAATCCAAGAATTTCGCCAAACCCTAGACTTTGACGGAGCAGCCCAGTACGACTTCACCCGCATCCGGATTAACATCTTTGATTCCCTGCGCGGGCCTGCCATGGTGCTGCGACTGATCCCGGTGAAAATCCTGACCCTGGAACAACTCGGTTTCTCGGGCATCTTTAAAGAAGTGTGCCACTACCACAAGGGCCTGATTCTGGTGACGGGGCCAACGGGTTCCGGGAAATCCACCACCATGGCGGCGATGATTGACTACGTCAACAGCGAAATGCCGAAGCACATCATCACCATTGAAGACCCGGTGGAATTTGTCCACACCAGTAAGCGTTCCCTGGTGAAGCAGCGGGAGGTGGGGATGCATACCCACAAGTTCGATAACGCCCTGAAGGCCTCCCTGCGGGAAGACCCAGACATCATTCTGGTGGGGGAAATGCGGGACAAGGAAACCGTGAACACCGCCCTCAAGGCCGCCCAAACGGGACACTTAGTCATGGGAACCCTGCACACCAACAGTGCGGTGAAGACGGTGGAGCGGATCCTAAACCTCTACGAACCTGAACAACAAGCCCCGATTCGGGTATCCTTGGCAGAATCCCTGATTGCGGTCATTGCCCAGGGCCTCTGCCGTACCACCGATGGCAAACGGGCCGCCTTCCACGACATCTTGATCAACACCGATGCCATCAAGGATTACATCCTGCAAGGCAAGCTAGACGAAGTGGAAGCCCTGATTCCCAAATGTACCTTTGACGGCATGTGTACCATGAACCAGTCCCTCTACGCCCTCTATGAATCCGGGCGAATTACCGAGGAAACGGCTTTGGAAATGGCTCCAAAGCAAAACGAAATGGCCCAAATGCTTCGGGGCCGTGTCTAAGCCGTCCCCCGATGCTGCCGCCGCCGCCAGTTTTAAGGGGCTAGCCCTCTTTACCCCTGGCGGCGACTGTGTCTATTGCATTGACCAGCGGAAACATAACCACTGGCACCTAGATCTCTGTGCGGCGCTGCAAACCTCCCTGGGGCTATCCGAGCCCCCCTATTTCCTGCTGCCCTGCTTTACCGCCACGGTGGATCGCTGGATCGATCCCACGAGCCATGAGGTCATCACCGTGGCGGAAGCCTATCCCCGCGCCCTGCGCTTTCAAACCCTGCTGAATATCCTGTTCAACACCGAGAATCTGGTTTGGCAGCCCAACTATAGCCACCATGAAGATTGCTCTGTGTGGGTGATCGAGTCCTACCGCACCACGTTTCCCCAACTGTGGGAACGGCACAACCTGGTGATGCGCGTGGAGGCTACCGGGGTGAATCCGCTGACGCTGGGGCCAGATCCCACGCCAGACGATTTGCCCCTTGAGGCGGAGGCGGCCTACTCGAGCGCCACGGATGCGCCCCATCTGTTTAAGCTGTTTGTCAGTGGAGCCGACACCGCTGCCACGGAACAGATGCTGCGGGTGTTGCGGAATACCCTCGAAGCAACCCTGACCAGCCCCTACACGCTCCACCTGATCGACGTCCTCACCCAGCCGGATCAGGCCGAAGCTGACCTCGTCACCGCTACCCCCACCCTGATTCAGATCTCGCCGCCCCCGGCACGGCGTATCGTCGGGCAGTGGCCGAGTGCCCAACAACTGCGAGACCTGTTGGGCTAATCCTCACCATCATCGCCACCGTTCTCCCATTGCAAACGTCCTCCGCTGACCGAAATCAACGGAGGACGCTGGAAAGGATCTACCGCAACGCCGTCTTACCTCAGCCTTCGACCTGGAAAAACCAGGTGGGTGCCTTGGCGTCAGGCTTGAAGTTTCCAGGTACAGGCCTGGTCTACTGCCGCCGACACAACTCAGCTCCCGTTGAGAAGAAATATAGATCGCAAAACATTGTTGGTAGTCACCAACGCCGTAGTAGACCCTGACCCCATCATAGCGAACCGCTGGCGTTTCGGAAACGTGGAGGTGAGTGGGGTTGAACAGGGGCGGAGATGGATGTCGCCGCGATAAAAAAGGAGCAAGCGTTATAGGCTTGCTCCTAGGGGAAAACCCCGTCATGCTAAAAGCTTATCTAGCGAGTGACGGCACCAACGGAAATGTCCTCTTCCTCGCCAAGTAAGGCCCGCAGGCTGGGGAACAAGAAGTGATTTTCCTCGACATACTGGGCTCCGAAGAGACCTTTTTCAGCCCAGAAGTACCGATCCGTCGTATGCTCGTTTCGTTTTACAAGGAGCAGTGCCGGGGGGGCGATGCCTTCAGAGTGGATAAAGTTCCGAGCCGCAGTGACCGGTTTTTCATTCCCACTCTCGATACTATACTGAGGAACAGCCTCTAGAATCCGGCGACCTTCCAATCGACGACGGCTCTTACGCTTGCGTCTCCTTGCCAAGTTGCCTACCTCCCTCTCTGTAGCTATTTGGATGTAGTTTTGGTTACAAATTATTGAACCAGGCCAAGTATATAGGCTTGAAATGAGAATTTCAACTTCTCTTAAAAGTTCTATCCGTGCTGCTGTAGCCCTGATGTGGTAAGGCATTGGGCGATAAAGGCCATGATCAGCCTTGAACAGAACTGTTAAAAATTTGACAAAACTTTAATTTTTCCCTCGTCATACTCTTCCGTTGGGTCAAAACTATGGCCTTTGCCAGTCCCGAATTCCTTACCCTTTGCCGGTCTCAGATTGTGCTGTTGACCCAGGCCATGGGATCGAGTTCGACGGTGATGTACCTGGCCGAACAGGTTGATCAGGCCCCTGGACTGTCCCTCGTTCCCCTGGTGGCCTATCCTGAGGCCGAAAATCCCTGGGCCGGGTTGCCGGAGGCCCTAGCCACGATGGCCCAGACGGGCCTCGAAAGGCCCGCGAGTTCAGGAACCATCGATCCCGTAGCCACGGCGGATCCGCCCCCGTCGCCCCACCTCAGTTCCACCCTCGATCCTCCCTATCTGGATGTGGGGACAGTGGAGTCATCAGACAGGCCTAGGATTGAAGATTCGGTGCCCTCTGTCCCGAGGTCGGAGGCTGTGCCCGGATCGGCCCTCAGTCCTCCCCTGGTGCTGCCTGTGATCCATGAGGGGGTGGCCCTAGGGATGCTGGTCAGCCATCGCCCCCAGAGGCCCTGGAGCCGGGAGGAACGGCAGCAGGCGGAACAGGTGGCCCAAACCCTGGCCCTAGCCTGGATCTTGGATCAGCGGGGGCAATGGCTTCAGCAGCAGGGGCAGCAACGCCGCTTGGCTCAATCGGCCCAGTCCGATACGTTTCACGATTTGCTCCACCAGTTTCGCAATCCCCTCACGGCGCTGCAAACCTTTGGCCGACTGTTGGTGAAGCGCATTCCGGCGGATGATCCCAACCAAACCATCGCCGCCGGGATTGTCCGAGAAAGTCGGCGATTACAAGATTTGGCTCAAACCTTTGATGAGACCCTAGCCCAGGGGGATGCCGATTTCCAGGCTGAATCCCCTCCGGTACCGCGAGTCCTGGGGCTATTTCCGCCAGCGGCGGGACGACTGCTGCCCGAATCCGAAGCCCCAGGGCCAACGGAGCCTGGGGATCCTTCGCCCGCAGGGCCGCGCTGGGGTAGGCCCCTAAAACGGGTGGCCGGGTCGTGGGTGGTGCAGGTGAGGCCCCTGCTGCAATCGGCTTCGGCCATTGCCCAGGAACGGGGGCTGCACCTGGTGGAGCAGTTGCCCTCCGACCTGCCGGAGGTTTGGATGGATCCTCAGGCCTTGGCCGAAGTTCTGAGCAACCTCCTAGACAATGCCCTGAAGTATGCCCCCGCTGGATCCACCATTTGGGTGGTGGCGGGCCTCAGCCAGGTGGTGGCCGGTCAACCCTTCCAGGGGATCGCCGTGGGGGATACCGGGCAAGGGATTCCCCCGGCGGATCAGAGTCGGCTGTTTGAACGTCATTTTCGCGGCATCCAGGCCAGTGGCGACATCCCCGGCACGGGGCTGGGGTTGGCCATCGCGAAGGATTTGATGGAGGACATGGGGGGATATCTCGATGTCGTCAGCCCCGTGCCCCAGGGGTATCAACGGGTGCTGACTCGGGGGGTGGATCCCGCCACCACCTACCACGGGCCAGGGGTTTGTTTTATTGCTTGGCTCGCCCAAGTCTAGGCCAGGGACGGATCGTAGCTGGTCATCACCCGTCCGGGGCGACGCCGCTGTTGGTAGTAGCTTTGGCTAATGGGATCTGAGAGATCGGTGAGGGAATCGAGGCCGATGCCGTTGCGGCCCTGGTCTTGGCCAGAACTGTGCAGGTAGGTGCCACCTCCGAGGTATAGACCCACATGGGTCGTCCGTTCGGGGGTACCAAAGAAGACGAGATCTCCGGGCTCTAGGTCATCCCAGGTGATGGGTTGGGTGAAGGCTTCCTGCTGATAGGAATCCCGGGGGAGGCGAATGCCAGCGGCGGCAAAGGCCGTTTGCATCAGCCCAGAACAGTCAAAATTTGGCCCCACCGTGCCACCCCAGAGGTAGGCATTGGGCTGGGCCATGGCGGCGGTGGCAAAGGCGATGACCTGGGGGAGACCATTCACAATGGCGGATCGATCCAGGTGGGGCGGGCGATAGGGGGCCGTGGCGGGAGCGAGGGCGCTGATCTGGCGGAGGCTGATCCAGCCCAGGTAGCCGTCCTCACAGAGCCTCACCGAGATGGCCCGAGCATCAGCTTCAGGCTGGGGTGAGACCTGAAGGCGGAGGTGCCGCCCCGCTGCGGCCTGGGTGACGAGGCCCTCAAGGGCTGGGGTTTTGTAGAGATTGAGGGTGCGACGGCAGACATATTCCGCCGCTGTCATCGGGGGAGTATCGGGCTGGGGCAAGGGGCTAGACTCCTTTGCCGCCGGTGTTGCGGACGTTCACGATGGTTTTTAAGGCATTGAACCAAAAGGTAGACCCCATGGAAATGGCAAACCCGCTCACCAGCCAGCCTAAAAAGCGACGCTGCACGAGGGGAACGGGCCAGGTTTTTTCCGCCTCCAGTTGCTGCTGCAATACCGTATCGGTATAGCCCAGGGGAAAGGGAATTTCGGCCAGGGCGCTGTCCACGGCCTCCTGCACCTCGGTGAGATCTTGGCTCAGATCGCCGGAGGAGGTGACCACCAGTTGATCCGCCACCTGCACGACGGAATCCCTCAGGATGGGATCGGTGGCGAGGCGGCTAGCGATATGAAAGGAATCGGCATTGATGGCCACGGCGGTGGCAATGCCGATCATCAGGGCCACGGCTTTGGCGTTGCGGCGATAGACCCCGGTGGCGCGCTCCATGCCCCGGTCGTACCAGGTTTCAATCTCGCGGCTAAACTGATCGACCTGCCCTAGGGCGGTATCCGTGAGGATCTCAGCCCGACGGGCCAAGGCAACGAGGCTGGCTCGCAAGGCGGGGGTGATAGTGGCTTGCTCTAGGCGCTTGACTAAGGCCTGGGCGGCACCATTATTCCCCTCTGCGAGGCGGTACAGTTCTCGGTAGGTGGCGCTCCCCGTCTCAAACACATCTAACAGCGCCGTGACGCTGGGACGCAGTTTGGCTAGGAGGACGGTGCGTTCGGCGGGGGTGCTGGCCAAGCCGCGCTTGATGTACTCCAGCCGCCGCATGAAGGTTTCTGTCAGGGGATGGCTGTCGGGCAAAATATCCTGGGCCATGAGGGTAAAATCCTCTAGCCGCCGCACCAGGCGATCCACACTTTCCGATAGGGACACCGTGCCGCTACGAAAGTCTTGCAAAATCACCTGTATGGACTGTTCAAACTGTTTTAGTTCGGCATTGAGCAAAAATTCGTTGCCGGTGCTCGCCTTAAGGTCACTTAAAATATTGCTTACCGGTAAGATCACCTTGTCTGCGGCAAAGGTGGCTAACCGATCCTCCGCCAAGACCTGCCAAAGTTGCCCTAGCTGCATACGCTCCAGCAAACTGTTGGCAAAGGCTTCCGCCGGGATATAGGATGGGCCGCTGGTGTTACCCACCCCGAATACATTACGGGTACCGGTCACGGCCCGATAGATGCGGCCTAGGAGATGGAGAACTCCCCGAAAGGAGCGGGCGATTCGCCCCTTAGCTTCCTGATTCAGGCTACGAATCCATGGACTCTCATAGAGGGCATCGGCAAGGGCCTGGGCCGCTGCATCTTTCTCCCGATCATTACCAGACAACAAGACTTCGATGGACTGCTTTAAATGCTCGGCCCGCCATTGGAGCAAGGTGCTAATGATTTCCTGAAGCTCGCTGGCTAATAAACTGAGCGCAAAGAAGATAAAAACCAGTCCCAGCGCAATATCTAATATGATCGGAATGTTCATAGGTTGCCCCTGTAAAGCCTGCGGCCACCGCAATCAATCACAATCAATCAGTGGCCTTCCCAAAAAAGGTCTGTCCTAGCGGAATGGTGGGAGGACAGGGATGGGGTTGTTTTTAGGGTGATCAGGTGTGGTGTTATCCCGTGAGCTTGGGCTAGCTTCCCGCCCCCGATTCACCCTCAACTTCAAGGGGATCTACTCCCCCTATCCCCGGGTGCTGAATCTGGTGCAGAGGGGGCTAGGATTCCTCGTCCTCAGCCCCGACTTGCTTGAGTTTGATGTGCTTACGGCCCAGGGTAATTTCAAATTCATCTCCGGGCTGGAGGTTCATTTGTTTGGTGTAGGCCGCTCCGATTAGCAGGTTGCCGTTGGCCTGAACCGTAATCCGATAGCTGGCGCTGCGCCCGCCCCGCCCATTGCCATTTTGGGGGTTGTCAAACTGAATGCCCTGGGCGGCAATCAGCGCATTCATGAATTTCATCATATTGACGCGGGGGGCTCCCGATTTAGTTAGGCTATAGTAGCCGCAGGCCTTAGCCTTCTCCTCGCGGGTGTAGCTATCCAGTTCCTTTACTTTATCAATCAGTTCTTGCCCGGTGAGCGGTTTAACTGGGGTATCCTTAGCCATTAACCTTATTCTCGTTCGCGATGGGTTGATTGGGGGCTGGGTTATTCAGGGCCATGTTTATTTACGTTACAGTACCCTAATGAACGCCTGCCAAATCATACTATAGCAAAACTTTTTTGTATTCTTTTTTCCCTAGAATTTGTTGGCTTTTGGCGGCTGCTTTTGGATGGCTTTCCTGTCCTTAAGGCATCGCTCAAAAGTAAGCAGGAAAGTCGCCCCCGCCCCCTCTATCCCCAGGGTTGATGAAATTAACCACCCGTGGCCACTATAGTGTGAAGGCGCTGCTGGATTTGGCCCTCCAGCCACCCCGACGGCCCGTGTCTGTCCAGACCATTGCCCAGCGCCAGGGGTTGCCGCCTCCCTACCTGGAAAAACTGCTGATCGATCTGCGGCGGGCGGGGTTGGTCGAGTCGGTGCGCGGATCCCAGGGGGGGTATCGGCTGGCGAAACCCCCGGCCCACATTTCCCTGGGCCAAATTTTAGAGGCGGTGGGGGAGCAGGTGACGCCCTTACCCCGTCATCAGCCCCAGGCAGACCAAGCGGAGGATTGGGTGACCTTTGCGGTGTGGAACCGTCTTTCCCAAAAACTGAAGGAAGCCCTCTATAGTATTTCCCTGGAAGACTTGTACTTTGATGCCCGCAGTTGGCAAGCGGCTCAAGGAGATGATATCAGCTTTGTGGTTTAGGCCCGTGGTGGTGCTGCTGCTGGCGGCGGGGTTGGATTTTGCCCTCGGCGATCCCTGGGGGTGGCCCCATCCGGTGCGGGCGATGGGCTGGCTGATTGCTCGAGGTCAGCGGGCGATCTTCGATCTCAAGCTCACGCCCCGGGGGGATCGGCTGGGGGGTGTTGTGCTCGGGCTGGGGGTGATCGGCCTCAGCGGTGGGCTGGGCTGGGGGCTGGTGGCGATCGCCCACCGCATCGCCCCTGGGCTGGGGTTGCTGGTGGAGGTGGTGTTGCTGGCCAGTTGTTGGGCGGGGCGCAGTTTGCGACGGGCGGCAGAGGAGGTGTTAGAACCCTTGGAAAGGGGAGATCTCGCCACGGCCCGGGATCGCCTGGGGTGGTATGTGGGGCGTGATACCGACAACCTCGATGAGGCGGAGATCCTGCGGGCGGTGATGGAAACCATTAGCGAAAATGCCACCGATGGCGTCATGGCTCCCCTCTTCTATGCCTTGCTGGGATCCCTAACCCCCCTCGGCCCCGTGCCCTTGGCCCTCGCCTACAAAGCCGCCAGCACCCTCGATTCCATGGTGGGCTACCGAGAACCGCCCTACACCGACCTCGGTTGGTTTAGTGCCCAGTTTGAGGATCGCCTCACCTGGGTGCCCTGCCGCCTAACGGTGATCACCCTGGCGCTGCTGTCCTGTCAGCCCCGGCGGGTGTTGGCCCTTTGTCGGCGGGATGCCCCCGCCGACCCCAGCCCCAATGCTGGTTGGAGCGAGTGCGCCTATGCCGCCGCCCTGGGGGTACAACTGGGCGGCGTGAATACCTATCGCGGCCAGCCCAAGGAAAAACCGCTGTTGGGGGAGGCGCTGCGGCCTATCACCGCAGAACGGATTCGGCGAGGCATGGCCCTCACCCGTTGGGCCACCTTGCTATGGTTGACCCTAGGGCTGGGGGGAATTGCAACATTTTCTATCCTGGGGCTGGCTCCATGGTAGCTCCCGGCCCTCCCCTGGGCATTACTAAGAACAAGGTGTTATTCCGAGCCGAACTATGACGACCCCCATTGCCCAGTGGAAAGCAGACTATGAAACCGGAAATACCCTGGTTGATCAGCAGCACCAAGGCATTTTCAGCATTATCAATGCGCTTCACTCGGCCACGGTGGCGGGGCAGGGGGCCGATCTGCTGGAGTCCACCATCCAAAGTGTGCGGGACTATACCACGGTTCACTTTGATACCGAAGAGCAGTATATGCGGGATCAAAACTACGCGGGATACGCCGATCACAAGCGCAAGCACGATGCCCTGCGGGCTAAGTTTGCCGCCTTTGAGACGCAGTCTTACCCGGATATTCAACAGCACACCATCATGGTGTCCCACTTTCTCACGACTTGGCTGATCCAGCATATTCAAAACGATGACCAGGCGATGATTGCCGCCTGCCGGTCATCGAGCCAGCCCGTGGCGGCAGCCCCCGCCGTGCCCCATGCCCTGGCCGAAATTGCCCAGTGGCGACCGGAATATGAAACGGGCTACACCCTGATTGACGACCAGCATCGCAGTCTCTTCCATGCCATCAACGCCCTCCACAGCGCCATTTTGGAGGGGCGCGGCGATGAACTGCTGGAGCGTACCCTGAAAATTTTAGACAGCTACACCACGATTCACTTCGAGACGGAAGAACGCTTCATGGCGGAACTTCACTACCCTGACGCGGCGGATCATTGCGCCAAACATCGGGCTCTGCGCCAAAAAGTCGAGGTGTTTATGACCGAAGAAGCCCAGAGCTCGGATCGGCGCTTGGCGCTGCGGGTTTCCCGCTTCCTAACGGACTGGCTAATTCACCACATTCGGGACGAAGATCAGCGGATGATTGCGTTTCTGCGCCAAGCCCGCCAGCGGCAGCAAGCCCTCACCACCGGGTCTGAACCGCCTCAGGGCTAAGGATCGCGAGCCCATTACCCCTGGGAGGCCGATGGACGGTGGCGATGGTAGAGGGCCAACCCGGCGATGGTCACGGCGGCGATGGAGAGGATATGCACCACATTGAAGGGGGTGCCGGGGAAAAACCAGGAATCCGTGCGCAGAAACTCGATGAAAAAGCGGCCTAGGGGATACCAAATTAAATAGGCGAGGGCTAGATCTCCGGGCTTAAGCTGCTTTTCAAACCGACGGGCTATCCATACCAGCAGGGCAAACCCCAGCAGGTTCCACCCCGATTCGTACAAAAACAAGGGGTGAAAGCGGGTGGTGGTGGGGTATTGCGCCAGGTTGTTGTAGGGCGGAATCCGGTGGGGCAAATCGATGCGCAGGCCCCAGGCTTGGGTGGTGGGTGGGCCGTAGAGTTCTTGGTTGATGAAGTTGCCCCAGCGACCGATGGCCTGGGCTAGGGGCAACCCCAGGGCGATGCCATCGAGGTAGGGTAATGGGTTCAGTCGGCGAATACGGCTGAAGAGGAAGAGGGCGATCGCCCCAAAGATAAAGCCGCCAAAGATATGAATGCCGCCCCCCCAAATTTGTAAAATCTTGCCGGGGTTCGCCAGGTAATAGCCCAGCCCCTCTGGCCCCCGGGGCGACTGAATGAACACGTAGTACAGCCGCGCCCCAATAAATCCAGGAATTAAAATCCAGAACAACATATCCCACAGATTATCGGGGTCTTCCCCTTGGCGGGCCACATAGCGGCTGGCCACCGTGGCCGCTGACAGAATGGCGATCAACATCAGCAGCCCGTACCAGCGAAGGGCAAAGGGGCCAAGCTCAAAAATAATCGGAGAAACGGGAGGATACATGGGGGAGTCTAGGGTTTGTAGTGGGCCTGCGCCCCCCGATCATAGCAACCCGACCCAGCGCCCCAGGCTCAGACTACCCTGGGGCGGCTGGATTTGCCATGGGCGGAAGCATAGACGGGGAAACCGTAACAGATTACGTTAATAAGCGCAAAGATGTATCGAAAATAACAGATTTAACCTAGTTCTCTGGCAATTACTAGGGGCTGAGTGGTTTTAGACCTAAGTAAGACCTAAGTGAGGAGTGACACCGTGACCCAGTCGCCTGAAGATTTACAAACCCCACCCGGAGGGGATTTGCCGCCTTCGCCGGGGGGTGGCATGGCTGGCTACATCGCTAACTTTTTTGACTTTGAAGGCCATCGCACCAACCTGCGCACCGAGGTGATCGCCGGGGCTACCAGCTTTGTTACGATGGCGTACATTTTGATTGTGAACCCGGATATTTTGTCGGCGGCGGTGTTCCTCAATGATCCGGGAGACCTCTTCGGTGAACTGGCCATGGCCACGGGGATTTCGGCGGCCATTGCCACGCTGATTATGGGGCTCTATGCCAAGTTCCCCTTTGTGCTGGCCCCCGGCATGGGCATCAACGCCTACTTCGCCTTCACCGTGGTGTTGGGCCTTGGCATTGATTGGCGGGTGGCCCTAGCGGCGGTTTTTATTGAAGGAATTATTTTCATTCTGCTGACCATCACCAATGTCCGCAGCAAGATTGTGGAGGCAATCCCCGAAGCGGTGAAACACGCCACCACCGTGGGGATTGGCCTTTTTATTGCCTACATCGGCCTCAAAAATGCGGGCATCATCGCCGCCTCCGACGCCACCTTTACCACCCTCGGATCCCTGCGGACGCCGTCCACGGCGGTGGCGCTCTTAGGGCTAGCGGTCACCTCGGCCCTGTTCGCCCGTCGGGTTACTGGGGCGCTGCTCTGGGGCATTTTGGGCACGGCCCTATTTGCCTGGGCCTTTGGGGTTGCGCCCTGGCCCACGGGGGTGGTGGCCATTCCCAGCCCTCCCGTGGATCTGGTGGGTCAAGCCTTTAATGGCCTTGGCGAACTATTCCGGATCAACATCTGGGAGATGCTCAGCATCGTCTTTGTTTTCCTATTTGTAGACCTGTTCGACACCATTGGCACCCTGACCGGCTTGGGGTCTAAGGCTGGCTACATTGACGCCGAGGGCAAATTCCCTGGCGTTGAAAAAGCCTTTATGGCCGATGCCGTGGGCACCACTGCCGGAGCCGTGCTGGGCACCTCCACCGTCACCACCTACATCGAATCGGCAGCGGGCATCTACGAAGGAGGCCGCACCGGGCTCACCGCCGTGGTCGCCGCCCTCCTGTTTATCGTGGCGATGCTGTTCATCCCCTTCTTTGCTGGCATTCCCTCCTTTGCCACCTCCCCGGCGCTGATTTTGGTCGGGGTGATGATGATGTCCGCCGCCCGCATGATTGACTGGGACGATCCGGCCTCGGCAATTGCCGCCTTTCTCACCATCGTCATCATGCCCCTGTCCTTCTCCATTGCCGAAGGGCTGGCCATGGGCTTAATTGCCTATCCGGCCATCAAAGCCTTCCAGGGCAAAGCTGGCGAAACCACCCTTGGCATGTGGATCTTGGCGGCTATCTTCCTGCTTCGCTATATCTTCATCGCCGCCTAGCCCAAACCTAGCGATATCTCAACGTTCCCCAAGCTTGGGGAACGTTGAGACCCGGTACTGGTTGGCTGACAAAAGATTCTGCACCGGGCGCGGTTCCCGCGCCCCTACCGCATTTAGGCCCTGTAGGGGTCAGGTCTCCTGACCCTTTGAGAAATCTGGGTTCTGGTAAGTTTTGTCAGTCAAT
>JAYKHF010000220.1:0-18747 GCA_035285305.1 Leptolyngbya sp. | reverse complement strand
TGCATCGGCATAATCGGCTGCGGGTATACCAGCGCTGCCTAAAGCTGATGGGAATGACCAGCGGAGCCAGTCGGGTGGCTCTGTTTAAGCTCCATCATCGGGAGGGCAACGACCCTTTGACGAGCCTCAAGACAGCTTGGGAACAGCCCGGTTTGTCGCCGTTGCTGGGCGAGGCGCGGTTTCAGAACATGGCCTACAGCACGCTCCAGCGCTGGCACCAGATTCTCGCTAAGGGCAGTTTAATCCAGGGCAAACGGGCGGAGTTTCCCGCCCTAGAGCAGGCCTTTTTGGCCAGCCTGGAGGCGGAGTCGGTGTTGATTTTGCCCCTGCGCTACCGCAGTCGCTACTTTGGGTTTTTGCTACTCACCCGCTGTGCCCACCCCGATCCCTGGGGGGCGGAAATCATTAAGCTGCTGCGCACCGCTGCCATCAGCATTTCCCTCAGTTTGGAGCAAAGCTTTACCCAAAACCGGCTGAGGGAAACCGAAACGGCCTTTGCTAGCCTCTTTCACCACATCCCAGACCCCATCGCCATTACCACTTTTCCGGAGGGGCGCTACCTGCTAGTGAACCAGGGCTTTAGTGAGTGGATTGGGCGAGACGAGGCGGATCTGGTGGGCAAGCAGCCCCAGGAAATCGGGCTCATGTATGACCGACGCCAGTTGGTGCAGATGTGGCGTCAGTTGATGCAGAGGGGGCGGATTCAAAACACTGAAGTGGATACCCGCACCCCCGATGGTCAGGTCAAAACGCTGCTGGTGTCCTCGGAACTGACGGAGTTTCAAGGCCAAACCTGCCTGCTGTCCATCGGTAAGGATATTACCGAACGCCAGCGGAGTCAGGCGATCATTAACGCGGCTGAGGCCCGCTTTCGGGCGATTTTTGAGCAAGCCAGTGTGGCCATTTGTCAGGCGGATTTGACCGGGCGGATGGTGGATAGTAACCCCGGCATGTGTCAACTGCTGGGCTACAGCCGCGAGGAACTGGCCCAAAAAACCTTCCAAGACATTACCTACCCCGCCGATCTAGACGCCGATCTCTCCCAGTATCAGCAGCTTCTGGCAGGGCATCGGGCCTCCATGACCATCGAAAAGCGCTACGTCCATCGCGATGGGCACCCCCTTTGGGTGACGCTGACCGTGTGTCTGGTTCGCGATGATCAGGGCAACCCGCTGTTTAGCCTAGGGGTATCCCAGGATATTCAAAATCGTAAGGCTACCGAGATCGCCCTACGCCGCAGTGAAGAACGGTTTGCCCTGGCCATCCAGGACAGCAAGGTGGGCGTTTGGGACTGGTATCCCACCACGGATGATCTCCATGTCAGCCCCAACCTGGTGCGGCTGTTGGGGTGTGAGGTCTCCCCCCGCACCATGGAAGGCTGGCTGTCCCTTGTCCATCCTGAGGATGTGGAGGCCCTGCGTCAGGTCTTAACCCAGCAGCAGAGCCAGTCTGGCCAGTTTGAGCAAGCCTACCGCATGATCACCGAGGATGGCGATCTCCACTGGATGTTGTCGCGGGGGCAGCGAACGGCGGATGGGGATCAGGCCCCCCTACGTCTCGCCGGAACCCACACCGACATTACCGATCTCAAGCAAGCCGAGGCCGATATCCAGGCCTCCCACCAGCACGTTACCGATATTTTAGAAAGCATCACCGACGCTTTCTTTGCCCTCGATCGCCACAGTCAGTTCACCTACCTCAACCAGCGGGCGGAACAGTTGCTCCAGCGGCCTGCCTCGGTGCTGCTGGGCCAAAACATCTGGCATCAGTTTCCCGACCTGCGAAGCACGGCTTTTTCTCAACAATTCTCCCAGGCCACCGCCCAGCGCCAGAGCGTCATCTTTGAAGAATATGCCGCGACCACGAAACGCTGGTACGAAGTCCATGTCTATCCCACCCAGGAGGATGGCCTAGCGGTCTATTTTCAGGATGTCACGGATCGGCGGCTGGCCTACCAACAAATTGAGCATCAAATCCGCCGGGAACAGGCTCTCAATCGCGTCATCCAGGCGATTCGACAATCCCTCGATCTGGATATCATCTTTGCCACGGCAGCCCGCGAGGTCGCCCGCCTCTTGCAGGTGAACCATGTCCATATCCAGCGCTATCAGCCGAGTGCCTTGGTGTGGCAGGTGGTGTCAGAATATCGCACCGATCCAAATCAAGTCAGCTTGCTCAACCAGGTGGGGACGGCGGGGGAAACAGCACTCACCCAGCGGCTTCAGCGGCTCGAAGTGGTTCCCCTCGCCGCCCATGACCCCGCCCCGCCTCTGCTCCAGGCCCTCCCCGGTTGTTGGCTGCTGGTGCCCTTGGCCATTCACGATCAGGAACCCTGGGGTTGTCTCGCCATCCATCGGCTAGACCTGGGGGAGGCTTGGCAGGGGGCGGACATGGAACTGGCCAGCACGGTGGCCGATCAGTTGGCCATTGCCATTCAGCAGGCCCAAACCCTAGAGCAGGCTCACCACGAACTGGAGGAACGCCAGCGGGCCGAAGCCCAGTTGAAGGAAGCCCAACGCATTGCCCACACCGGCAACTGGGAACTTCAGTTGCCCAGCCGTAAGCTGACCTGGTCGGAGGAGATGTTCCGCATCTATGGCCTCGATCCCCATTCCCACCCCCTCAGCTTGGCGGATCAACTCGCATCCCTGGTGGACGAAGACTTCCCTCAGTGGCAATATCACCTCGCGATGGCCTGTCTGGATGGCCATTCCCTGAACCTGGAAGGCACGATCTGTCGGCCCGATGGCGTTCGGCGGGTGGTGCAATTGCTGGGTCGCCCCCAGCGCAACGAGGTTGGGGAGATTGTGGGCCTAGTGGGCACCCTGACCGACATCACCGAACGCAAGCAAATCGAGGAACGCCTCGCCTACGAAGCCCTCCACGACCCGCTGACCGGCATTCCCAACCGGGCTTGCTTTATGGAACAGCTCAATGCCGCTGTGCAGCAGTCCCAGGAGATCGGCAGTCAGCCCTTTGCGGTACTGTTCATCGACCTGGATCGCTTCAAGGTCATCAACGACAGTTTGGGCCATGTCGTGGGCGATCAACTGCTGATCGAATGCGCCCATCGGCTGGAATCCGTGGTGCGGGATGGTGACTTGGTATCCCGCCTAGGGGGCGATGAGTTTGCGATTCTGCTGCATCGTATTCACGACCTGGATGAGGCGATGAAGGTTGCCGATCGCATCCACGACCTGCTCCAGGTGCCCATGGTGCTAGAGGGGCGAGAGATCTTCATCAGCGCCAGTGTGGGGGTGTCCTCCAATTTGACCGGATCGGTGGAATCCGTAGACTTTCTGCGGGATGCCGATACCGCCATGTACGAGGCGAAACACAATGGTCGCGGGCAATCGGCCCTGTTCGACCCCCAAATGCATGAGGAGGTGGCCACCCAACTCACCCTAGAGAACGATTTGCAACGCGCCCTAGAGCGGGACGAGCTATTGCTGGTCTATCAGCCCATTGTTGACCTCGCCACCCAGCAGGTGACGGGGTTTGAGGCGCTGCTGCGGTGGCATCATCCCCGCTGGGGCAACATCCCGCCCCAGACGTTTATCCCCTTGGCGGAGGAAACCGGGCTGATTATCCCCATTGGCGAGTGGACGCAAACGACCGCCTGTCAACAGTTGCAGCGGTGGCGGCAGCGGTTTCCCCAGGCGGCTGATTGGATGGTGAGCGTGAACCTATCGGTGAAGCAATTTGCCAACCCCAACCTGATTGCCAGCATCGATGATGCCCTGAACGCCGCCCACCTCAGCTATGGCGATCTGCGCCTAGAAATTACCGAAAGCGCCCTCATTGAAAACCCCGAAACCGCTGAAACCCTGCTCACCGATCTCCAGCAGCGCGGCCTCAACATTGGCATCGATGACTTTGGGACAGGGTACTCCTCCCTAAGCATGGTGCATCGGTTCCCCGTGCAGATTCTGAAAATTGACCGATCCTTTACCCACCGCCTGGAGGGAGACCCCCGGGGGATCGCCATGGTGCAGTCGATTTTGGCCCTGGCCCAAAGCCTCAGGATGACGGCGATCGCCGAGGGGGTGGAAACCCTGGCCCAGTGGGAAGCCCTGCAACAGCTCGGCTGTACCTACGGCCAGGGCTACTACATCGCCCAACCCATGACCGCTGAGGCGATCGACACCTTCGTGCAGCAGTGGCCCACTTCCCCTAGGCCCGGTTCCCCAGGCTTGCCCTAACCCCCGCCTAGGCGGGGCTGTCGGGGGGAGCGGGGGCCGTAGGTGAGAAATCCGGCGTTCTTTTGGGGTAATGACGCCCAGACTACATGCCCCATTAGGCAACTATGCGTATACTGAGGGCAATTTGTCGTGATTTTTCCACGGTCATGGATCCGTTTAGCCGTCGTACCAAAATTGTTGCCACCATTGGCCCCGCGAGTAGTTCCAAGGCCACCCTGAAGCGCATGATTGAAGCGGGGATGAATGTGGCTCGCCTCAACTTTTCCCACGGCAGCTACGAAGACCACGCCCGCATGATTGCCCTGCTGCGGGAGGTTTCGGCGGAACATGATACGCCGATTACCCTCCTCCAAGACCTGCAAGGGCCGAAAATTCGCGTGGGCCAACTGCCCGATGGGGCCATCCACCTAGAGGAGGGGCTGACGGTGGATCTCGTGCCCCTAGCGGAGGTAGACCAGGTTCCGGGGAGTGTCGGCATTGACTATCCCTACCTGGCCGACGAAGCCAAGCCGGGAATGCAGGTGCTGCTCGATGACGGCCTGCTGGAACTAGAAGTGGAGGAGGTCAGCCCCCCTAAAATCACCTGTCGCATCATCCAGGGCGGGACGCTCAAAAGCCGCAAGGGGGTAAACCTGCCGGATCTGAACCTGCAACTGCCCTCCCTCACCGAAAAAGATAAGCAGGATGTGGAGTTTGGGGTTTCCCAAGGGGTGGATATCATCTCCCTCAGCTTTGTGCGACAGGCCGCAGACATCCTGATCCTGAAGGCCCTGCTAGCCGCCAAGGGCGGCGCAGACATTCCGGTGCTGGCCAAAATTGAAAAACCCCAGGCAATCCGCAACTTGGACGAAATCCTCTCGGTGGTGGATGCCATCATGGTGGCCCGGGGTGATTTAGGGGTGGAAATGCGGGCAGAGCGAGTGCCCCTGCTGCAAAAACGAATTATCCGGGAATGTAAGGAGCGCAATATTCCCGTCATCACCGCCACCCAAATGCTGGAGAGCATGATCCATAACCCGCGCCCCACCCGGGCCGAAGCCAGTGACGTGGCCAACGCCATCATCGACGGCACCGACGCCGTGATGCTGTCTGGGGAATCGGCGGTGGGGGCTTTCCCGGTGCAGGCGGTGCAAATGCTGGCCCGCATTGCCCGCGATGTGGAGCAGGAACTGGAGTTTATCAACACCCCCGCCGCCCAAAGCGACGAAACCCATGCCCTCAGCGAAGCCCTCAACGTCATCGACAGCACCCTAAATCTGCGGGCCATCGTCTGCTTCACCGAAACCGGATACACCGCAAAGATTGCCTCGGGGGAACGCCCCAAGGCTCCGGTGGTTGCCTTCACCCCCAATGACAAGGTCTACCACCACATGAACCTGATCTGGGGCGTTCATCCCCTCCGAATTGACTCGCCGCCGCCCACCTTTGAGGCCATGGCGGAAACCGCCGAAACCTCGCTCAAGCAGCGCAACCTAGCCAAACCGGGGGACAAACTCCTGATCATGGGGGGCATTCCGGCCAAAATTTCCCAGGGCACCAACTTCATCAAAATCCATACCGTCCACAGCGACTAGCCCAGGGCCACCCAGGGGCAGATGGGCTCACGGGCGGAGGAAGATCCTAGATCGCGGACGCATTCGCGAGGCGGGCAGAAGTCGCTATTCTAGAAAAGCACAATCAACCCTAGAACGGCGGAACCCTGAATGGCCATGGCGATGGAACCGATTCATGTAATTGGTGGCGGGCTGGCCGGCACCGAGGCGACCTGGCAAATTGCCCAGGCGGGGGTGCCCGTGGTGCTCCACGAAATGCGGCCCCAGCGCACCTCCCCGGCCCACCACAGCGAGGAGGTCGCGGAGTTGGTGTGCAGCAATTCCTTTGGTGCCCAGGCCACGGATCGAGCCTCGGGGTTGCTCCATGAGGAACTGCGACGGCTGGGGTCGGTGATTATCGCCAAGGCCGACGAGCACCAGGTGCCCGCCGGGGGTGCCCTGGCGGTGGATCGGGGCCACTTTAGCCACGACCTCACGGAAACCCTGGATCGCCATCCCCTGATTGAACTGCGGCGAGAGGAGGTGCATCAGATTCCCTCGGACGGCATTGTGGTGCTAACCACTGGCCCCCTGACCACGGAGTCTCTGGCGGAAGACTTGCAGCGGTTCACCGGGCAGGCCTACATGAGCTTCTTCGACGCGGCAAGCCCCATTGTGGTGGGCGATAGCATCAACCGCGACGTGGCCTTTATGGCCTCCCGCTACGACCGGGGCGAGGCCGCCTACCTCAACTGCCCCATGAACCGAGACCAGTACCTCCACTTTTGGACGGAGCTTTGTCAGGCGGAACAGGCGGAACTGAAGGACTTTGAGCGGGAAACCGCCAAGTTCTTTGAAGCCTGTCTGCCCATCGAAGAAATGGCCCGCCGAGGGGAAGACACCATGCGCTACGGCCCCCTCAAGCCCGTGGGGCTGTTCGATGCGCGGCTGGGGGATTTCAAGGATCCCGCCAACAAAGACAAAAAGCCCTACGCCGTGGTGCAACTGCGCCAGGAGGATCGCCAGGGCCAGTTGTGGAACCTGGTGGGCTTTCAAACCAATCTGCGCTGGGGGGAACAGGGGCGGGTGTTCCGGCTAATTCCGGGCCTGGAAAACGCCGAATTTGTCCGCATGGGCGTGATGCACCGCAATACGTTTATCAATTCCCCGGAACTACTCCACCGCACCCTTCAGTTCAAAACCCGGCCCACCCTGCTGGCGGCGGGGCAACTGGTGGGCACCGAGGGCTACACCGCCGCCACGGCAGGCGGCTGGCTGGCGGGCACCAATGCGGCCCGCTTGGCGTTGGGGCTCGCGCCCCTGGAACTGCCGATCACCACCATGATCGGTGCTCTGTTCGACTTCATTGGCACGGCGGAACCCAAGCACTTCCAGCCAATGCCGCCCAACTTCGGCATTTTGCCGGCCCTGCCCAGCAAAATTCGCAATAAGCGGGAGCGCTACGGCCAATATCGGGATCGGGGCTTAAATGACCTGTCCACCTGGGCGGCCCAGCATCGAATCCCCCTGGCCGATCGCCTGCTCAGCGCCTAGGTTCACGCCCTCCACCGAAGGCCTCCTGAGCCACCTGTGGCATTCGGCAAAATTGGCACAGCTATCTGGCCAAAGCCTGAGCCTATCCGTCAAAATGGGGCTAGGTGCCGGAATGCCCGCCGCGATGACGGGCCAATGGCATCGCTAGCGGGAAAAGAAAACCTACTCGTGATGTTCTCGGCACGTTTGCATGAATCTGTACGCATGAAAACCTGCCCTGTTGCCGTAGCGTTTTCGCCGATCCAGCCAACCTGCCCCATCCCTCTACCCAGGCCCCCTGAACTGCCATGTTGGTATCCCCCCAAACCTTCCCCCCCCGACTCTTGCCTGTCCTTCTGATTGCTCCGCTGACCGCTGTGGCCCTGGGCTTTGGCAGTATCCGTGAGGTCAAGGCCTCGACGAGTGATGCCCTACGGTTGCCCGCCAGTTCGCACTCCGCTGCCCCGGTCGGATCCGATCTCCAAGAGAGCCCTAAGACCGTTCTCGATCAAGCTTGGCAAATTGTTAACCGAGAATACGTCGATACCCACTTCAACCAAACCGACTGGCTTGCTACGCGCCAACGCCTCCTGAGCCAAGACTATAGCTCTCGCGAAGCGGCCTACCGTGCCCTACGGGATGCCCTGCGCCAGTTAAACGATCCCTACACCCGCTTTCTCTCCCCCACCGAATATTCCGACCTGACGGATCAAACCGCTGGGGAGGTGTCGGGCATTGGGGTGCAGGTGCAGCGCCAGGGCAACCGGGTGGTGATCACGGCGCTCACGCCTGGATCCCCCGCTGAGCAGGCTGGCTTAGCCGTGGGTGATCACCTGGTGATGGTGGACGGCCAAAGCACCACCCACCTCACGGCGGAAGGGGTGAGTCAACGGCTGCGCGGGGCCGAGAACTCCCAAGTGACCCTGAGCGTGGCCCGTAATGGGGGAAATCCTCGGAGCGTGATTGTGACCCGCGCCCGGATGGAAATGCCCGCCGTAGACTATGCCCGCCGCATCGCCGGGGGACGCCCCGTGGGCTATATCCGGCTAATGGAGTTTAACGCCCATGCCGCTGACCAAATGGAGCAGGCCATTCTCGCCCTCACGGCGGAAGGGGTGGAGGGGTTTGTGCTGGATCTGCGGGGCAACCCCGGGGGGCTACTCTTGGCGAGCATCGATATTGGCCGCATGTGGCTACAGCATGGCCCCATCGTCCGTACCGTCTACCGCGATGGTACCACCGAGTCCCTGTCGGCCAACCGCACCGCCCTGACCCAACTGCCCCTCACGGTGCTCGTGGATCGACGGTCGGCCAGTTCCAGCGAAATTCTCACCGGAGCCCTGCAAGATAATCGTCGGGCCACCGTTGTGGGGACCCCCACCTTTGGCAAAGCCCTGGTGCAAACCCTCCATGGTCTAGCGGATGGTTCTGGTCTCACGGTTACCGTCGCCCACTACTTCACCCCCAATGGCACCGACATCAGCCGCAAGGGGATTACCCCCGATGTGGTCTCAGAACTGAACGACCGTCAGCGCAGTGAACTCTTTAGCAATCCCAGCCGCCTAGGCACCGAGACGGATTCCCAATTTGTACGGGCCACGGAGGTGTTAGAGCAGACCATCCTGGCTCGCCAAAGCGGCCCCGGCCCTCGGCAACTCGGTCAAATTCAACCCACCGCCCCCTAGCCGTCCCGCCACGAGGCCCTGGTAGCCCTCACCCCCCAACCCCCTCTCCCCCCGGGAGAGGGGGAGCTAGAGTTTCAAAGTCCCTCTCCCCAAGGGAGAGGGATTTAGGGTGAGGGCTACAGCGCAAGCCAGAAGCGGATTCCTAGCGATTGAGGCCCTGGGCTGATCCCGAACTCAGGTGAGGCCCTAGGGGCTGGGGGGATCAATGACTTCCACCAAGCCGCTCTGGCCATTCAGGCGCACCCATTGGCCATTGTGGAGGCGATCCGTGGCGTGGGCCACATCCATCACGGCGGGGATGCCGTACTCGCGGGCGATGATGGCTCCATGGGAAAGACGGCCCCCCACCTCGGCAATCAACCCCTTGGCTCTGGCCAGGGTGGGCGTCCATCCGGCGTCGGTGTAGGGCACCACCAGAATGAAGGGTAGACCACCGACCTCCACGGTCTCCGGCTGAGTCATTACCCGCACCGGGCCTTCCACCACTCCGGCACTGGCTCCGATGCCCTTTAAAGCCTGCAAACCATGGGCTTGGGGGGCCAACAGCATGTGATCCAAGGCCGGGGGTTCATCCCCAAACACCAGGTAGGGCACCTGCTGGCGCTGGCGATCCCGCTGGAACTGCTCGCGGCGGCGGTGCAGGCGGGATCGGAGGGTCTCCCAACTCGGGGGATGATTCGACTGGAGAACGGCCTGGATTTCTTCCAGGGTGAGGAAGAAAATATCCCCCGGTTGGGTGAGGTTTTGGGCCTGAATCCACTGGTTTTCCAGGGCCAAAATGCTCCAGCGCAGTTCCGCCAGTAGTCGGTTGTAGAGGGTGTTGACTTGGCCTTTGAGGTCAAACCGTCGCTGGGCCAGGTCAACCAGGGGGCGTTTCCCCTTACCTGGGCCAGCCAGGGCCGAAACGGGCTTGGGCGGGGGCGGATGGAGGACAAACTGAGCCAGCAACTCGCGCACGGGAGCCGGGTTTTCGTGCCAGGTGGCCACAGCAATGTCGGTGCCTACGGGGCTGAGGTAGCCGTATTCCTCAATGAAATGATTCAACTGGGCCAGGATAGTCTCGCCATCGGGGGTTTCCGCCAGGGCCGTCATCAGGGAAGCGCCGTTGGTGATGGTTTGGAGTTGCTCCACGGAGAAGATTTGACGGATTTCCTTGGCCAGGGTGCGGAGGTCTTCCACGGCGGCGACTTCGGCGTTTTGGCGAGCGTCGAGGGCCTCTTCGGGCACCCCCGTCACCGCTCGGCGGAGGGCGAAACTAAGGGGGGCCATGATGTTGTAGTAGGTGACAGGGCGCAGCAGCACCAGCAGGTCTTCGACCCGATCCAGGAGGGCGGCGGGGCTGAGGGTTTCTCGGTGGACGATGGCTAGGGCGTTGAGGCCCGCCGCAAACAGCGTGGCATTTTCCCGCTCAAAATCCACCTCTAGGCGACGTTCTCGGTTCAGCAGGCGCAGCAGTCCGGGGAGGGCTTTGAGGGTGGCCCTGAGGGGCGGGCGGCTAAATTTAGCCCCACGGGTGAGGAATTCTAGGCTCTCCGCCGGGAGGCCCATGCGCCGGAAAATTTCCCCCAGCAGGGTGGCATTGAAGTAGGCGTAGGCGTGGTGCAGGGTGGCGGTTTCGGTGAAGTCTAGGTCTTGCCCCTGGTGGCCGAGTACCACCGTAAAAATCTCTCCCCACACGCCGCAGGTGAGGGGCCGGTTAATCGACCAGGTGAGGGGCCGAATAGCCCCTGGGATCACCTCAGCGGCAATTTTGCGCGTCCACAGGGGCCGCAGGGTGGTGATGGGGCGGCTCTGCAACAACCAGAGGGTTTCGCCGTCGTAGCTCCATTCAATGTCCTGGGGCACGCCCTGGTAGCGGGCTTCTAAATGGCGGGCCAGATAGGCGACCTGCTGCAATAGCCGAGACGGCACCCGACCTTCGCCCTCCACGGTGAGGCTCAAGGCCTCGGGCAAAATCCAGCTTTCGGCGGGTTCTAGCTCCGTGGCGGCAGGGATGTCGTTGGGCTGCACCATCACCCGGTATTGCTCCGGCGTTTCCTGCCCCGAAACCACCCGTTCCGCCCCACCGGGCAGGGCTTCAATCACCACGGCATCACCACAGCGGGCAATGGGATCGCGGCTAAAGGCCACCCCCGAGAATTGGCCGATCACCTGCTGCTGCACAATCACCGCCATTGCCCGTTCCGGTAGGCCGTTATCCTGGCGATACTGCACGGCGCGGGGGCTGTTGTAGGCAGCAAAACAGCGCACAATTGCCAGGGATAATTCCTCCCGGGTGGTGATGTTGAGGTAAGACTCGTAAACCCCCGCCGCCGACACCAGCCCCGCATCCTCATCCTGGGCCGAAGACCGCACGACCACGGGCTGGCGAGGGGAGGGATCGGTGATCTCCAACAGGGCCGTTGGATCGTCCCCCGCTGGCAACACATACCCGGGCGGGACAGGGTAGCCCCAGGCCCGTAGTTGTCCTAGGGTGGCGGCCTTGGGGCCAAACTGGGTGGGCTTCAGGGGGCGATCCAGCGCCACCAGACCCCGATCTCCCCGAAAAAAACGAAACATGGTACGCGACTCCAAACGTCCCCCCTCGGTAGGGAGGTCTAAATCATCGGGCAGCTTGTGGTAAATCCAGGCCATCAGCCCACTCAGGCAGGCCACCGCCAACACCAGGGGGCCATCGTTGGGATGGCGCAGCGCCGTCAATATTGGCAGCAACACCAGCACCAACAGCCGTCCCTGCCGCCGCTCTCGGAAGATCGTAAACCCTAGGCCGCTAATCAGCCAGGTCAGCAGCGCCGTGACCCAATCGTGCACCACAAAGCCCCAAACCACGTTGGTGGTGCCCGCCCCCTGGGCAAACCAGTAGCGCCCCATCACTAGGCCCATCAGGGCCAGGATTTCCCACACCGGATCCGCCGGGAAGTAATGTCGTGCCAACAGCACGGCGGAGATCCCCTTGGCGGCCTCCAGCAGCACCGCCAAGAGGCCCGCCACCTTGCCGCCGTGGTAAAACGCCGCCGATACCCCCACGTTGCCTGTCCCCAGGTGAGACAGCCGCTTCCCCGACACCCAGCGCGTGACCCAGCCCGTTAGCGGCAACCCGCCGATCACCGGAGACAGCAGAAAAATCAACAGCGCACCCCATACCTGGGTGAGGGTCATGGCCATAGCAAAACCGAGAAATTTAGGGTAAAAGCAACACTGAGTTATACGGTACCAAACCGACGACGGCTACCCCCAACCGGCCCAAGGCTTCGACCCAGTGATTTTTTCCACAGCCATTGGCCCCAGCCAAGTTGTTAACTCTGCTTAGAAATCGAGCGTTACAATCAGGAATTAGTTTAATCCCCAACCGCCCTAGCCGCCGCCCCATGACTACGGATCTAACATTTTTTACCAACGAGCCAGGAGCAACGCTTCTTGATCGATTTAAACGGACGTTAACGGATGCTAAGTATTTTGATGTTTTGGTCGGTTATTTCCGCACCAGTGGATTTCATCAACTCTATGACGCCCTAGAATCGGTGGATCACATTCGGATTTTGGTGGGCCTAACGGTCGATCAAAAGGCCTTTGAATGGATCGAAACGGCCCAGACTCAAATGGATCTGGATTTTGAGTCCCACAAGCGCACGAAGGAGCAGGCGCGGGAACAGGTTGCCGCCGAAATTACCCAGGCTCAAGACGCCTACGACACCGAGTTAGGGGTGCAGAAATTCATTGACTTTATTCGGTCTGGCAAGCTTGAAATCAAGGCGTACCCTAGCGCCAATCTCCATGCCAAGGTGTATATCAGTCGGTTTGGGGAAGGGGATCGAGACTTTGGGCGAGTGATTACCGGATCAAGCAATTTTTCCTGGTCGGGGCTAGTGGCCAATCGCGAATTTAATGTGGAACTGAAGGATCGGGCGGATGTGGAGTTTGCCCTAGAACAGTTTGAAGCCCTGTGGGCCGAGGCGGTGGATATTTCTGCTGATTACGTGGCCACGGTGCAACAGCAAACCTGGCTCAACGACACGATTACCCCCTACGAACTTTACCTCAAATTTCTCTACGAATATCTCAAGGAAGACATCAACCTTGATGAAGATGATTTAGATATTTATCTACCCGACAGCTTTATGGAATTGGCCTACCAAAAGCAGGCCGTTACCTCCGCCAAAAAGATTCTAGAAGCCTATGGAGGTGTCTTTTTGGCCGATGTGGTGGGGCTAGGAAAAACCTATATCTCAGCCTTACTAGCGCAACAGCTAAAGGGCCGGATTTTAGTGATTTGCCCTCCAGTGCTGCGCGACTATTGGCGCGAGACCTTCGTTGACTTTGGGATTCGCGGCTACGAAGTAGAATCCTTGGGTAAGCTGGATGTTCTCTTGCAGCGAGACTTGAAAAGATTTGACTATGTGCTAATTGACGAAGCCCATCGTTTTCGTAACGAGGGCACCCAAGCCTACGAAAATCTCTTTCAAATTTGTGCGGGGAAAAAAGTGATCCTCGTATCCGCTACGCCTTTGAATAACCGCATTGGCGATATTTTTAACCAGCTTAAGTTGTTTCAACCTGCCCGCAAAAGTACCATTCCCGGCATTGTCAACCTGGAACATTTTTTTAAGGCATTACAAAAACGATTGGATCAGTACGATAAGACCGATCCTGAGTATGGCATTATCCTCAAGGCTGTTTCCCAGGAAATTCGGACTAAGGTGCTGCGCTATGTGATGGTGCGCCGTACCCGCACCGAGATTCTGAATTACTTTGCCGAGGATTTAAATCAGCAGGGATTGATGTTCCCTAAACTGGCGGAGCCCCAGAAAATTATCTATCAGTTTGACGACAAAACGGAATGGGTCTTTAACCAAACCATGCGGCTGTTGCGACGGTTTTCCTATGCCCGCTATACGCCGCTGCTGTATTTAAATCAGCAGGTTTCGAGCTTTACCCGCCAGAGCCAGCGCAATATTGGCGGCTTTATGCGGGCAATTTTAGTGAAGCGCCTAGAAAGTAGTTTCTATGCCTTTAAGCTTACCCTAGGCCGGTTTATTGACTCCTACGAAAAGTTTATCGCTATGGTGGAACAGGGCACGGTCTTAATTAGCAAAGACCTGGATGTCTACGATTTGCTAGAGCGGGATGATCCTGATGAACTGCTAACCCTGATTGAACAGGATCGAGTACAGACCTACCAAGCCACCGATTTTAATGATGATTTTCTCCAGGATCTACGGGCCGATCTGATTCTGCTGCAAGATATTCAAACCCGGTGGCATCGGCTAGAGGATGATCCCAAACTGAATCAGTTTGTGGCAGATTTGCAAAGCCATCCCCATCTGAAGGATCAACAACTGGTAATTTTTACCGAATCCAAGGAAACGGGGGATCATCTTTACGCCACTTTGGATGCCGTGTTTCCCCATCAGGTGATGTTTTATGCCAGTAAGGGCGGCGTGTATAACGCATCTGGAGAGCCTGTGCACTATAACCCCTCTACGGCGAAAGACCTGATTCAAAAAAACTTTGATCCCAAGCATTCCAAGCCAGAAGACCGCATTCGGATTTTGATTACTACCGATGTGTTGGCGGAGGGCATTAACCTACACCGGGCTAATGTGGTGGTGAACTATGATCTGCCCTGGAACCCAACGCGAGTATTGCAGCGGGTGGGGCGAGTCAATCGGGTGGGAACCATTCATGACCAGGTTTACATTTTCAACTGTTTTCCAACGGCCCAATCGGAGGCGCAGCTAGGGCTAGAGGAAAACATTGTGGCCAAAATTCAAGCCTTCCACGACACCCTAGGGGAAGATGCCAAATACCTCAGTGAAGAGGAAGAAGTGACCACCCACGAGTTATTTGGAGATCGGCTCTATCGCACCCTAAATCGGCGGGAGAGCTATGAACAGGGCACGGCGGGAGAAGAACGCTCGGAACTAGAATACCTGCAATTGCTGCGCCAAATTCGCGACCAGCAGCCCCACCTCTTTGACAAAATCAAAAAGCTACCCCGCAAAGCTCGCACCGCCCAGCGGATCCAGCCCCTCTCCCCCAGCCCCTCTCCCTGGGGAGAAGGGGGCCAGGAGGGCCAACTGCTGACCTTTTTTCGCCAGGGAGCCCTGAAAAAATTCTTTCTGTCGGACGGCAGCACCACCCAGGAAATCGACTTTTTTCAGGCGGTGGATTGGCTGAAGTGCGAACCCGATCAGCCGAGGCAACCCATCCCCAAGCGCTACTACGACTTGCTGCAACAGAATAAAGACGCCTTTGTGGCCCTAGAACAAATGCCAGATTTGGCCCCGGCCCTAGGGCGAGGCGGCAGCACCTACGATAAATTTGTCATTCAATGTCTGAAAGCTAAAGATATTCGTAGGTTTCGCGGCTTTACCGATGAAGATGAGGCATTCCTAAAAGCAGTGCGGCTCGCCTTTGAGGAAGGGCGAATTCCCAAGCCCACGGCCAAAAAGGTACAGCAAGCGATCAAGCCCATTGCCGGAGACCCGCTCAAACTGCTGAATGCACTGAAGCGCACCGTCCCCATCGCCCTACTGGCCGAACCCGAATCCACCCCCATCCCCCAATGGGGCCAAAGCCGGGAGGTCGTTCTATCGGAATATCTCTACCCACCCAGGCCGCCCTCACCCTAAATCCCTCTCCCATGGAGCTACTGCTTATACATGAGTCTCTGTGCCGCTTGATGCCTGGGGTTGATCCCCCCTAGCCCCCCTTACCAAGGGGGGAACCGGAGTCAAAGTCCCCCTTTTTAAGGGAGATTTAGGGGGATCTCCAAGGACGTACGGTAGGAAAACCCCTTCCGGCCCCCCTCTCCCAGGGGGAGAGGGGGGGTGAGGGCCATTTGCTAAGGATAAAAATATGGACAAAACCAGCGCCAAAACGTTGCTCACCAACACTCTACAACGGCCCTTTGAGGAAGCTCAGTTTCGGCAGTTTGCCCGCAATTTGGTGAACGATCTGGATGAATCCAAGACGCTCAATTTTCAGGGTGCTTATATTAAGGAAGCCTACCGAAACCAAGTACGGCAATACAAGCGCATTGGCCAATATTGCGACCCCGATGGCAACACCATTGATGTGTTGGTGGTGCGATTGCATCGACCGTCTTCGCTGGAGCGGGCGCGAACGATGCAGCGCAATTTTATGGCCCAATACCTGCAAGATCGGGGTCAAAAAGAGGCGGCACTGGTGGCCTACTACACCGATGGTTCGCCAGATTGGCGGTTTTCCTTGGTGCGGTTAGATTATCGCCTGGAGGTGCAGGCCGATGGTAGCTATAAACCCACTCAGGAGGTTACAGCGGCGCGACGATCTTCCTTTTTGGTGGGGCAAACGGAACCCAACCATACGGCCCAGCAGCAGCTTTTACCACTGTTATTAAAAGATCGCCAAAATCCGACCCTGGATGAGTTGGAGGCAGCGTTTAATATTGAATCGGTTACGCAGGAATTTTTTGGGCAATATAAAGCCCTATTTTTGCAGGTGCGGGATGAGGTAGAAGCCCTGATTCACCGGGATACCGTCATCGCGGCAGATTTTTCCCAGAAACAGATTGATCCAGCCAATTTTGCCAAAAAGCTATTAGGACAAATTGTATTTCTTTATTTTCTGCAAAAGAAGGGTTGGCTGGGGGTGGAACCGGGGCAACCCTGGGGCCAGGGGCCAAAGGATTTTCTGCGCCGATTATTTAACCAAGAAACCATCCAATACCACAACTTTTTTAATGATGTTTTAGAACCCTTATTCTATGATGCCCTGGCCAGCCATCGCGGCGATGAATCGCTCTATGAACTGCCGGGATGCCAAACTCCCTGCAAGATTCCGTTTTTGAATGGGGGGTTATTTGAACCCATCGGCGGCTACGACTGGCAAACCACCAATGTGCTCATTGCCAACCCAACGATTCAGCAGGTGCTCGATACCTTTGACCTGTATAACTTTACGGTGCGGGAGGATGAACCGCTGGATAAGGAGGTGGCGGTTGACCCAGAAATGCTGGGCAAGGTGTTTGAAAATTTGCTAGAGGTGACGGATCGCAAGGCCAAGGGCGCGTTCTATACGCCTCGCGAAATTGTGCATTATATGTGCCAAGAAAGTTTGATTAACTACCTAGATACCACCCTCAATCGGCAGGCGGTGGAACTGATGCCGCCCCCCACCCAGCAGGCCAGCCTGTTTGCTACGCCCCCCGTTGGCCAATTGCCCCTCACCCAGGAGGAATACTGTGAGCGAGTGCCCCGTGGAGACCTGGAATGCTTGATTCGGGAGGGGGAATGGGCGATGGATCACGATGCCCAGGTGGTGCAAAAGGGCAACGAAACCAGCACCTACTCGTTTCGGGTGCCGGAGGCGGTACGTGCCCATGCGGCGGAAATTGACCAAGCCCTAGCGGCGATCAAAATCTGCGACCCGGCGATTGGTTCTGGGGCGTTTCCAGTGGGGATGATGCAGGAAATTGTGAAGGTACGGGGGATTTTAAGCACCTATTTGGCCCTCACCCCCAGCCCCTCTCCCCAGGGAGAGGGGAGTCAAGGCCGAACGCCCTATGATTTCAAACGCCATGCCATTCAAAATTCAATTTATGGGGTGGATATTGACCCCGGTGCGGTGGATATTGCCAAGCTGCGGCTGTGGTTATCTTTGGTGGTGGATGAGGAGGATTACACCCGCATTAAGCCCTTGCCAAATTTGGATTACAAGATTGTTTGTGGTAATTCGTTGTTAAGTGTAGAGAAAAATCTGCTGAATTATCAAGCATTAGAAAAACTAGAAAGCCACAAGGAAGACTACTTTCAAGAAACTCAATCTGATCGAAAAGCGGAATTGCGAGATATTATCCAAAATCTAATTCAATCTATCACCAATCAAGACAAAACCTTTGATTTTGAAGTGTACTTTAGTGAAATTTTAAAGCACAATGGTGGATTTGATGTTGTTATTGGCAATCCGCCTTATATTGGACAAAAGGGCAATAACCAGATTTTCAAGATTGTCAAACAGTCTGAACTAGGAAAGTTTCATCAAAGAAGGATGGATTATTTTTACTTCTTTTTCCACCAGGCAATTAACATCTCAAAAGCGCATGGCCTGATTTGCTATATAACTACTAATTACTTTATTACAGCAACTTATGCAGACGTATTAAGAAAAGATATCAAGGATAGAACAACCATCATGAAGATGGTGAACTTCAACGAGCTTAAGATTTTTAGCTCAGCCCAGGGACAGCATAATATCATTACTTTACTAAAGAAAGGTGTTAATACAAGGCATCCCCTCAAAATTATCAACACGAAAAGAACGGGATCTGCTGATGCAAAATTATTAAATCTTATCCTGTATGGTTATGATGATTGCACTGATTATTTCACAATTCCAGATCAAGTCTTTTATGACGGAGAATCAAATTATATTCGACTACAATATAAAACTGATTCAAAACTGGATATAGAGAGCATCTTAGACAAGGTTAAAGACAGTGGAGAGCCTCTATGTAGTTATTGCTATATAACGCAGGGAATTGTGACGGGAGCAGACAAACTCTCGCAAAGTCACATTAGCAAATATAAGACAGAGGGGGAAAAAGGTGATGGAATTTTCGTTTTGTCGAAAGAAGAAGTAGAAGCTCTTTGTTTATCTGATTCTGAAAAAGATTTTCTAAGACCATGGGGCTCTTCCGGATCCGGGGTGAAGAATGTAGACTGAGATACATTTAGCGGGATAAGCGCCATGGACTTTCACCTAGATGCGTTGCTGAATCTTCCTCACGCAACGGTCGAGCAATGTGACCAGGAG
>JAYKHF010000219.1:0-26283 GCA_035285305.1 Leptolyngbya sp. | reverse complement strand
GAGGACTGACAAAACTTGCGAGAAGCCACGTCCGTCAAAGGGTCAGGAGACCTGCCCCCTACATGAACCCAATACGGTAGGGGCGCGGTTTTCGCGCCCGATGCAGAATCTTTTGTCAGTCAACCAGCTTGTGACTTCGATGGGTATCGACTTTGGGAACAACGACAGGCCTACGCTGGGGTAGAGCCGCGCTGGATACTGGTGGAAAGCCCGTGCCGGAGTCAATGCTGGTATGAAACCACCCTGCGACCGCATTCAGGTTAGGGGAGGTTCTCCGGTGTCTTTTAGCCTGATCCCTGGGGGAAGCTGGCCTGGGCCTGGGTCATATCGGCCCAAGCGGCGTCTAGAAGTTGCTCTCGCAGGTCGGGAATGACGGCGAGAGCCCTAGTCCAGTCCGGAATTTGGGTGCCGGTGGGGTCATGGAGGTACTGCTGTCCGGCGGAGACAATCACCTGTTCAAAGGTTTCGACGATGACCTCCTCTTGGTGACGGTCATAGTCGAGGTGGTTGAAGCGGGCATCAACAAAGTATTGGCGGGCCAGGTTTTGGGCCTCGCACCGAAATTTAATCCGCAGGCTACGGATGTGGTCAGGGCCAATGACCACTTGCTCGGTTTCGGTGAGGGTGCGCAGGATAGATTGCAGGATATCGCGACACATTTTTTGCAGCCCGGAATCGGTGGATGGCCCCAGGGCTTGGTGTTTATGTTCAAAAATGCCCAAATCCACCTGGGCCACGCGCTTGAGGGCGACATTGCGGTACACTTCCGCCAATAGCCCGACCTCTAGGCCCCAGTTGCCGGGGATGCGGGTATTGAGGGCGAGGTCGCTGGTGAGGGCAAATTCCCCGGATAGCGGGTAGCGGTAGGCATTGAGGTAGCGAAGGTAATCGCGATCGCCAAAGACCTCCATCAGGGAGGTGATCAGCGGCGTCACAAACAACCGGGTTACCCGACCGTGGAGGCGTTGGTGGCCAATGCGGGCATAGTAGGCTTTGCTGAAGGCGATGCCAAACTCCTGTTCGAGCAAGGGATAGAGGAGTTTGAGGGGATAGCTGCGATCGTAGGTGGTGATGTCGGCATCATGGAGGGCAATGGCGACTGCCTCCAACGAGGCCACCCCCAGCCCCAACCAGACGGCCCGCCCCTTGCCCCGAAAGGCCAGCAGGTCTAGGCCTTGATCGGCCAAGGTTTGCAAGAGGCGGGTAATGGCAGGGCCGTTTTCCCACAGCACAACCACCCGCTGGGGCAAGGGCTGAAAAAATTTCACGGCATGGGCATATTGCTCAAACCGATCCGCATATAAACAGATCACCACGGTGTTGACGAAGGCACACTGGCTGATCTGATCGCGAATCCTGGCCAGGGCAGGCCGTTCGAGTTCTTCGTAGAGGGAGGGAATGAGAACCGCCGTGGGATGGTGCTGACTCAGATCCGTTAGCCTGGTCTCTAAACGAGCCAAGTCTCCCCCCAGATCGTGAATTGTGGTGATTAACTCCTGCTTGTAGTCCATGTCAACTCCCCAAGGATTGCCTCAATCATAGGGACGGTTCACCCGAAGGACAGTGTGAGGCACTACCCTGTCAGATCCGTTGCCGCTTTGGGGGGGCTGTATGGCCCGGTGATCACGATCTACTTCAGCCAGCCCTTCAGCCGGGATGCCACCTGGGGACGCCGCAGTTTTCGCATGGCCTTGGTTTGAATTTGGCGCACGCGCTCCCGCGACAGGTTGAAAATGCCGCCCACTTCCTCTAGGGTGTGGGTTTCCCCCGTCGCGAGACCATAGCGCAGGGCAATGATGTCCTTTTCGCGTTCGGTGAGCACCTCGGCCAAGACGCTGGTAATTTCTTGGCGCATCATATTTTCGCTGATTTTAGCCTCTGGAGATTGGGTACGGCTATCCTCTAGCAATTCCATCAGCTCGGTATCTTCACCCTTACCCACCCGGTGGTTCAACGAGAGGGAACGGCGGCGCACCTGCTGCAAACTTCTGAGCTGATCCACCGTCACATCTAGGGCATCGGCTAACTCCTGTTCGCTAGGATTGCGCTGAAGCTCTCGACGCAGATCTCGATGGGCCTTTTTCAGTTTATTCAGCTTTTCAACGATGTGAATGGGTAACCGAATGGTTCGAGCATCGTTGGCAATGGTGCGGGTAATGCCCTGACGAATCCACCAATAGGCATAGGTGGAGAACTTATAGCCCTTATCGGGATCAAATTTTTCGGTGGCGCGGTTCAAGCCTAGGGCACCTTCTTGAATTAAATCGAGGAACGGAACGCCCCGATTGAGGTAGCGTTTGGCAATGGAAACCACCAGACGCAAATTCGAGCGAATCATCCGTCGTTTGGCGGCTCGTCCATCCTGAAGTTTTTGGCTAAATTCCAGTTCGGTTAGGTTCAGCTTGGCCAGCATTTCTTGGCGATGGGGCCTACGGCCTAGTTCCTTGGTTAGCTTTTCGCTGGCCGCATCCACCTTGGCCAAAAACCGCACCTGGCGAGCCAGTTCAATCTCCTCGCTGGCCTCTAACAGGGGATAGCGAGCCATTTCCTTAAAGAATGCTCCGACCGCATCATCACTGAGGGTTTTGCTGTAGCCCGAAATGCCAAGTTCCGAGAGTTCACTGGCTTGGGTAAACTTGGCCAAAACCTCCCGATCCTCCTCCCAGGCTAGATGCTCCGGCGCGAAGTCTTCATCTCCCAAGGAGGGCTTGCTAACGGTGCGTGAAAAGTCGCTAGAGAACTCATCAACGGCATGTTCAGGCCAATCGAGGGAGGAATCTTTACTGGAGTTAAATGTAGTTGTCATGGGGATTCGTAGAATGGGGGATGCAGGATAGCTACTCAGAATGAAACCAATGGGAAAGATATATATCAGACGACCTTGCCCTGACGATGCTTGACCCTTAGGGATTGGGCGATAAGCAATGACTCAGGGGATAATTTAGTGAGTCCACAATACGCACTTTCTTGGATTTTCCCAGGCAATGTAACATTTCTTAATTGTCTTGGGTAGTGTAGCAAGTTTTGCTGATTTTGCAAGGGTTTTTTGAGGAAGTTTCTATCTCCTCCCGATGGCCTCTCTAGGGGGATTTAGAGTCTATAAATAAGCATCGAAAAACGACCTGAACTTTATCCTAAAAGCCAGGAATGGGGACTAGGTTGTCGTCAAAAACCTAGCCTCGATGAGGTGCTATAGCCAGGGGTCGCCAGCCCTTTAAACTGTCATTACCCCTAGAACAGTGCCCCTATGGTTTTGCCCCAGATCGAGCCCACATCCCATTCACCCGGTTGGGTCAATGTGCTGGTTGACTACGGCGGGCAGCCGGAGGTCTACACCTATCACCGTCCTGAACACCTCCCGGTGGAGGTCGGCGATATTCTCACGGTGCCCTTTGGGGCGCAGCAGGTGGGGGCCATTGCCCTATCCCTGCTCACCACACCACCTAATCACCTCAGCCCCGACCAAATTCGGTCGGTGGAGGGGGTGGTGGAGAAACGTTTTTTCGCGCCGCCCTACTGGGCTTTGTTGCGACGGGTGGCCGAACATTACCAAGCGCCCTTGGTTCAGGTGCTTAGAACGGCTCTGCCACCGGGATTGCTAGCGCGTTCCCAGCGACGGCTACGGCTATGTCCTGAACGCATCCCCTCCCAGGTTGACGGGTCGCTCTCGCCCGCCGTGATCACTCTATTGGAGGCCCTGCGTCAGTCAGCCACGGGTGATTATACATGGCAATATCTAAAACGGCACAAAATTTCCTATCGATCTATCCAACAAATTATTCAACTGGGCTGGGCCGAGTCCTATTTAGCGCCACCTCAGCCGCCCAAACCCCAGCAACGACAGGCGGTTACGCTGGTGGCAGAGCCTGTCGATGGGGCGGATCTCACGGCGCGTCAGACGGAAATCCTAAGAATTTTGAAGCGCCACGGCGGCGATCTGTGGCTCAGCGATGCCCTGCAACGGTGCCAGACCACCAGTGCCACCCTGAAGCGCCTAGCCGACAAGGGCTACCTCAGTATTACCCCCCGCGAACGGCTGCGTACGGAAACTGGCCCCGCCCTCGCGGCGGATCAGCCTAAATCGCTCACCCCTGACCAGGCCCAGATCCTCGCGGCCATCACCCAAACCCAGGGCGCGGCTCAGTTTTTGCTCCACGGCGTCACCGGGTCGGGCAAAACCGAGGTGTATCTTCAGGCCATTGCGCCCCGACTGGCGGTGGGGCAATCGGCCCTGGTGCTGGTGCCGGAAATTGGCCTCACGCCCCAACTGACGGATCGATTTCGGCGGCGGTTTGGTGCCCAGGTTTGCGTGTACCACAGCGGCCTCAGCGACGGCGAACGCTACGACACCTGGCGACAATGCCTGCAACCGGGCAACCCCTTGGTGATTGTGGGCACCCGATCCGCCGTTTTTCTGCCCCTGCGCCGCCTCGGGCTGATCATCCTCGACGAAGAACATGATGGCAGCTACAAGCAGGACGTTACCCCCTGTTACCACGCCCGCACCGTGGCCCAATGGCGGGCTGAGTTGGAACATTGCCCCCTCATTTTGGGTTCCGCCACCCCTTCCCTAGAAACCTGGGTGCAGTGCCATCCTGGGTTTCAACCGCCATTGCCCAACCAGCCCCTCGCCCCTCGCCCCATCCCCCTGGGCGAGGGAACCTCGCCCCTACCCGACTCCCCCCGGATTCCAACCCCCCAGGGCGAGGGAACCTCGCCCCTACCTGCCGACTGCCGACTGCCGACTGCCGACTCCCCCCTCCCCGCCACCTATCTCTCCCTTCCCCACCGCGTCCAAGCCCGCCCCATGCCCCAGGTGGAGGTTATCGATATGCGGGAGGAACTGCACCAGGGCAACCGCAGTATTTTTAGTCGGCGGCTTCAGGAGGCGCTCACCGAGATGAAGGCCCAGGGCCAGCAGGGGCTATTGTTCATCCATCGTCGAGGCCATAGCAGTTTTGTGTCTTGCCGTAGTTGTGGGCTGGTGATGATGTGCCCCCACTGCGATGTGTCCTTGTCCTACCATCAGCCCCAGGGCCACAGCCCCATGACCCTACGCTGCCACTACTGCGGGCATCAGCAGGGTCATCCCCGCCATTGTCCCGACTGTGGATCGCCCTACCTGAAGCACTTTGGCAGCGGCACCCAGCGGGTGGTGAATGCCCTGGCGGAGCAATTCCCCGACCTGCGCTGCATCCGCTTTGACAGCGACACCACCCGCACGAAGGGATCCCACCGTGCCCTGCTGACCCGCTTTGCTGAGGGGGAGGCCGATGTGCTGGTGGGTACCCAAATGTTGACCAAGGGCATTGACCTGCCCCAGGTGACGCTGGTGGGCATTGTGGCCGCCGATGGGCTGCTGTATATGAATGACTATTGGGCCAGCGAGCGGGCCATGCAGTTGTTGATCCAAGTGGCGGGGCGGGCAGGCCGAGGCGACCAACCGGGCCAAGTGCTGCTGCAAACCTACACCCCGGATCACCCGGTCATTGAAGCCGTTACGGATCATGCCTACGAGCCCTTTATCGCCGCCGAATGGGAGCAGCGCCAGATGTTGCAGTATCCCCCGGCGGGGCAGTTGGTGCTGCTGCGGCTGAGCAGTTTCGACCCCCAGGCGGTACAACGGGTGGCCCAAGACCTCGCGCTGCGGTTAGACAGCCTGCTCAAAACCCTGCCCCACGTCCGCCTTGGCCCTGCCCCTGCGCCCATTCTGCGGGTGGCTCGCCGCTTTCGGTGGCAGATTTTGCTGAAGTTTCCCCTCGGCCAGTCCCTTCCCGATCTGCAACCCCTGCGGGATACTTGCCCCCCCTCGGTGAGCCTAACGATTGATGTGGATCCGTTGAATCTCTCCTGAGCCCCTAGATGATGGGGCGGGCGGGTTGCTGGATCGGCGGCGCTAGGACAAGGATTTCGCCGTCTGGACGAGACGGAAGCCCACATGGGTGGTGCCAGTATCTAGGGCTTGGGATTCTCGGGCGGCGGGGCGGTAGCGGCTGCAATAGTTTTTGGCGCAAAGGTAAGATCCACCTTTAATCACGTGGGTGGCACCATCCTGGGGCTTCTTGGGGTCATAGCTGATGGCCTGGGCGGGGCCGGAGGGGTCGTGCTGGTGGGCCAGATCGTCGTGGTAAACCGTGAACCAACTGGAGGTCAGTTCCCAGACGTTGCCCGCCATGTCGTAGAGGCCGTAGCCATTGGGCGGGTAGGACATCACGGGGGCTGTGCCCAAGTGCCCATCGGCCTTGGTGTTAAAGAAGGGAAACACACCCTGCCAAGTGTTGGCCTGTTTCGCAGAGTATTGATCCCCCCAGGTATAGGTCCAGCCCTCCACCCCGCCCCGGGCCGCATACTCCCACTGGGCCTCCGTGGGCAACTGGCGACCCGCCCAGGCGGCATAGGCTTCGGCATCTTCGTAGGCCACCTGAACGACAGGATGGTTGTCCTTGCCCTGGAGATCGCTCCCAGGGCCAAAGGGATGCCGCCAGTTGGCCCCGGGCACCCAATGCCACCAGCTTAGGTAGGCCACCTGCTGAACCCCCTCCTCCGGCGGCTGAAACACCAGAGATCCCGGTGCCCGCTGGGCCTCCGGCAAGCCGGGAAACTGATCCTGCGACAGGGGCCGCTCTGCCACGGTGACATAACCCGTATCCGTCACAAAGGCCGCAAACTCGGCATTGGTGACTTCATGGGGTGCCATACAAAAACTGCTGACGGTGACATCCTCCGCGATTTTCTCCTCCACGAAATCGGCCTGGTCAGACCCCATGGTGAACGTGCCGCCAGGGATGAAGACCATATCGCTAGGGCAAGGGGCCGCCAAGGCGGGGAGGGGGGAGATCAGCAGCGTCAGCAGGGTTAAGATCGGCAGCAGGAACAGCATAGGTGGGCCAATAGATTGAGGTGGGCAAATATCAAGACTAGGGCGAAGGCCATGGCCGAGGCCTAGCTGGCATCGACTAACTCACCGATGCTCACAGACTCCCTGCCGATGCGCCGTTCAGATGCGCCGTTCAGAGATTTGATCTAGGGTGCCTTTCTTAGTAGGATGCAATGATGCGAGTTCATAGACAACCCCTGGAACCCTAAGATACCGTGCGAAAAATTATTCTTGCTGGCAACTGGAAAATGTACAAAACCCAGGCGGAAACCCTGGATTTTCTCAAGCAATTTTTAGGGCAACTCAGCGACACCCCTGAAGATCGCGGCATTGTGCTGTGTGCGCCCTTTACCGCCCTCAGCGCCCTGTCCAAAAGCCTGCACGGAGCCAGAATTAAGGTGGGTGCGCAAAATATCCACTGGGCCGATGAAGGAGCCTACACCGGCGAAATTTCCGGGGCGATGCTGCGGGAACTGGGGGTGCGCTACGTGATCGTGGGCCACAGTGAACGTCGCCAATACTTCGGTGAAACCGACGAAACCGTCAATCTACGGCTGAAGCAGGCCCAACAATGCGGCCTCACCCCGATCCTCTGCGTGGGCGAAACCAAGCAGCAGCGCGATGCGGGTGAAACCGAAGCCGTCATCGCGGCCCAACTGGAAAAAGATCTCGTCGAGGTCGATCAAACGAACCTCGTGATTGCCTACGAACCCATCTGGGCCATTGGCACGGGCGACACCTGCGAAGCCGAGGAAGCAAACCGTGTGATCGGTGAAATTCGACGGCGGCTGACCAACCCCAACGTCACTATCCAGTACGGGGGCTCGGTCAAACCCAACAATGTCGATGAACTCATGGCTCAACCCGAGATCGACGGGGCCTTAGTCGGTGGGGCCAGTCTAGAAGCCGACAGTTTCGCCCGCATTGTTAACTTTCAACCCCTAGCCTAGGGACGCTCACCGTGGGCGCTGATGCAGGGCCGTCCATAGGGGATGACTCGCCCCCTGGGCTTGAATCTTGCGGTGTAGGCGCTCTAGGCGTCTTTGTTCTGCCGAGGTTAGGCCAAACAGGATATGGCGGCTTTCTGCCACGAGGATCGCCACCGTCAACCCCACACAGATCCCTAAACCCAAGGCCGCAAGACGGTTGTAGGCCATGGCGTAGCGCACCGCTGTCCAGGTGAAATACTGCCGGATGACGGCCCACTCGCCGCGCAGCGACCACAGACTGAGGCTCCCTACCGTCAGCCACAGGATCAAGCTGGTGCGCCACCAGCGACGCAGGAGGAGCACCCGAAGCTGTTCAATTTGGCGCTGGGGATCCGCAGTCACCATAGAGTCCTGGGGAAATCGGAAACAATCGGCCAGACACAGAACCGATGGGGTTAAATCGGTTGGGGTTAAATCGGTTCGGCGGGGCTGGGCGCATCGGGGTCAGCGGGGGTGTCGCCTGGGGGATCGGGTTCACCGCTGCCGTAGGCTTGGCCGCTGCGTTCGCGCCAGAGGGTGAGCAGGGTGCTGGCAATAAAGATACTGGAGTAGACCCCGGATAGGAAACCCACAATCATCGCCAGGGCAAAGAACTTCAGGGTTTGACCGCCAAACAGGACGATGGCGATCAGGGGCAAGGTGGTGGTCAGGGTGGTGTTGACGGATCGGGCCAGGGTTTGGTTGACGGAGTCATCCACCACATCGCGAATGTGCCGTTCGGGGTGCAGCTTTAGGTTTTCCCGGATGCGGTCGTAGATCACGACCGTATCGTTCACCGAAAACCCGACGACGGTGAGCAGCGCCACGATAAAGAGGCTGTCGATTTCCACCCCTAGCACCAAGCCCAGCAGGGCAAAGACGCCCATGGTAATCAGCACGTCGTGGGCTAGGGCCACAATGGCAAATACCGCATAGTCGAGCTTAAACCGCAGGCTCAGGTAGGCCACAATGCCCGCAAAGGACACCAGCAGCGCCAGTAGCCCAGAGGCCAAAAGCTGTCGCCCAATCACTGGCCCCACGGTGTCGATTTGGGTGGAGTTAATGTCAAAGGGGCCAACGGTCTCCTCGATCTGCCGTTGCAGGGTAGAGCGCTCCTCCACATCCAGGTTGCGGGTGCGGATGGAGAGGGTTTGACGATCCTGGCCCAGCAGTTGCAGGCTGCTGGACTCTAGGCCCTGATCCGCCAACACCTGGCGCACCTGGTCGAGGGAAATTTCCTCGGTGCAGTTGGCGGTGAGGGTGCAGGCGTGGGTCACTTGGATCCGGGTGCCGCCGACAAAGTCTAGGCCGGGGCGCAGGGGTGCCCCAAACTGCTGCCAAGAAATCGCCATGGCCACGATCCCTAGGCCAATCACCAGGGCCGAGAGGATCCACCAGAGAGATCGTTTTTGGTTGATATGTAGGTTCATGGGGTGGCGCTCCGGGGGGCAGTCAGACGGCTAAGGCCGGGGTAAAACCATTCAGGTTTGCGGAATTGGGGCATTCCCAAGGCCACAAATAGCAGGGTGCGGGTGCAGGTAAAGGCTGTGAACATGCTCACCAGCACCCCCAGCCCTAGGGTGAGGGCAAAGCCCTTGACGAGACCTGCCCCAAAGAAAAACAGCGCGGCACAGGAAATGACCGTGGTGACGTTGCTATCGAGAATGCTGGAAAAAGCCCGATAAAAGCCCGATTCTACCGAGCGATACAGGGTTTTGCCGGAACGCAATTCCTCGCGGGTACGTTCAAAGATCAGCACGTTCGCATCCACGGCCATGCCGATACTGAGGATAAACCCAGCAATCCCTGGCAGGGTGAGGGTGACGCCCAACATCACAAAGGCGGCCCAGGTGAGCAGGGCGTAGACCACGAGGGCAATATCCGCTAAAACCCCAGGCAGGCGATAGTACACCGCCATGTAGATCAGCACGAGGGCCAAGCCTACTAGGGCGGCATAGAGGCTGCGCTGGATGCTGTCGCGGCCTAGGGTGGGGCCAACGGTGCGGTTTTCCACCACCTCCACGGGTAGGGGCAGGGCACCGCCGCGCAGTTGGATTTCCAAATCGCGGGCCGACACGGCATCAAAGTTGCCGGAAATCACCGCATTGCCCCCGGTAATCCCGGTTTCGGCATACTGCACATCCACCCGGGGGGCGCTGAGTAGGCGGTTATCCAGGAAAATCCCCAGCCCGCGCCCTGTCCCCGCCACGGATTGGGTGAGTTCGGCAAAATCGTTCGCCCCTTCAGTATTGAACTCAATCACCACTTCCCACTGGGTGCCGTTGCCGGGACGGGCCAGGGCATCCGTGAGCTTGTTGCCCTTGAGTTCGCTGGGTTCAAACAGCGCCAAAATGGCGGATTCACTGGTGGCGATGTCGGCCTGGATGGCGTCAATCTCGGCCTGGGTGTCGCTGTCCAGGGCTCCGGTGGGGGGCAAATTGTCCTGAAGTTGGGCGAGATCTGCGAGGTGTTCCTGCAAAATCTCGGTTTCCACCAAAAGCTGCTGCTCGGTGCCCGCCTTCTGGGCGCGGAACTCAAGCTGAGCCGTACCGCCCAACACCCGTTCCGCCTGCTGGGGATCGTTAATCCCAGGCAACTGCACGAGCAGTTGATCGTTACCCAACTGCTGGACGATGGCTTCAGAGACCCCCAGCCCGTTCACCCGACCTTCCACCACGCTCTGCACCGCTTCCATTTCCCGCTCGGTGATGGTGGGGATGGCCTCAGTGGGCTGCACCTGAATCGTAAGCTGCGACCCCCCCCGCAAATCTAGCCCTAGGGAGGTGGAAAATAGCGGATTTTCCGACAGCAGGGAGTTGGCAATCAGCGTCACGGCTCCCAGGGTCAGGGCCAGAATCAGGGCTAACCAAGCTTGATACTTTGCCATGGATGAGGGGGATAACAGGACGAAGGGGGAATCGGGACGCTGAGGACTGGAGGAAATCAGGACTGGAGGAAGTCAGGACTGGAGGAAGTCAGGACTGGAGACAATCAGGCGGAGTCCTTTCCGGCCCCCCTCTCCCCCCTGGGAGAGGGGCTGGGGGTGTGGGCCACGAGGACTGGGCAACTAAACCTTCAGCGCCATCATGTTCTCAACGGCGGCTTCAATTTGCTTGGGCTGCACGATGGTTAGGCTTTCCAGCTTGCCGTTGTAGGGGGTGGGGATGTCCTGGGAGGACAGCCGCAGCACCGGGGCATCCAGTTCATCAAAGAAGCGGTCGTTGATGGAGGCGATGATCTCTGCACCAATGCCCCCTGTCCGCATACATTCTTCCACCACGATCACCCGGTGGGTTTTCTGGATGGAGGCTCCGATGGTCTCGAAATCTAGGGGTTTGAGGGAAATCAGGTCGATCACCTCTGGGTCAAAGCCCTTGGCCACCAAGCCCTTCACCGCCTGGGTGACGTGGTGGCGCATCCGGGAATAGGTGAGGATGGTGACATCCTTGCCCGGTCGGACGATTTCCGCCTTATCCAGGGGCACTAGGTATTCGTGGTTGGGCAAGTCTTCCTTCAGGTTGTAGAGCAGCACATGCTCGAAGAACAGCACTGGGTTGTCGTCGCGGATGGCGGATTTCAGCAATCCCTTGGCGTTGTAGGGGGTGGAGCAGGCCACGATTTTCAGACCGGGAACCGCTTGGAAATAGGCTTCCAGTCGCTGGGAGTGCTCGGCCCCCAATTGCCGACCCACACCGCCCGGGCCACGGATCACCATGGGAATTTTGAAGTTGCCGCCGGAGGTATAGCGCAGCATCCCGGCATTGTTGGCAATTTGGTTGAAGGCCAGCAGCAAGAAGCCCATGTTCATGCCTTCGATGATGGGGCGCAACCCGGTCATCGCCGCCCCCACGGCCATCCCGGTAAAGCTGTTTTCGGCGATGGGGGTATCCAGCACCCGGAACTCGCCGTATTTTTCGTAGAGATCCTTCGTGACCTTGTAGGAACCGCCGTATTGGCCGACATCTTCGCCCAGCACAAAAACGGTTTCGTCGCGGCCCATCTCTTCGTCGATGGCCTCGCGCAGGGCGTTAAATAGGAGAGTTTCTGCCATGGTTTCGGTGTCGTTGCTTGGGTGAAGTTAAAAAAACGTAGGGTGGGCACAGCCCACCATCATTCAATAGTCGTAGGGTGGGCACAGCCCACCATGATCCAGACGCCTACTCAACGGAGGTGGGCATTGCCCACCCTACGTTAGCTGTCGGCGAAGATGTACTTATAGAGGTCGTCGGGGCTGGGTTCGGGGCTTTCTTCGGCGAAGGTGAGGGCGTCGTCGATGGTGGTTTGGATGCGGTTCCGCACGGCCTTGAGGGTGGCTTCGTCGGCCAGGTTTTGCTCTAGCAGGTAGGCTTCAAACCGCTTGATCGGGTCGCGGGCCAGCCATTCTTCTTTTTCGGTCTTGGATCGCAGTTCGTCGGGGTCGGCTAGGGAGTGCCCCCGGAAGCGGTAGGTGAGGGCTTCAATCAGGGTGGGGCCTTCTCCGGCGCGGGCGCGGGCCACCGCTTCCTGGGCGATGGATCGTACCGCCATCACATCCATGCCGTCCACCTCATACCCGGGCATCCCAAACACCGAGGCCTTCTTGTAAATTTCCGGCTGGGAGGTGGCGCGTTCGTGGGCCATACCAATCGCCCACTTGTTGTTTTCCACCACAAAGAGGATCGGCAGCTTCCACAGCGCCGCCATGTTCAAGCATTCAAAAAATTGGCCGTTGTTGCTGGTGCCATCGCCAAAGAAGCAGGCCGTCACTTGGTCGGCCTTGGCATCCCCCAGGGCCACACGGCGGTAGTGGGTTTGGAACGCCGCCCCCAGGGCCACGGGAATTCCTTCCCCAATGAAGGCAAAGCCCCCCAGCAGGTTGTGTTCTCCAGAAAACAGGTGCATGGATCCCCCTCGGCCCCGGCTACAGCCCGTTTCTTTGCCGAAGAGTTCCGCCATCACGTTCTTGGCGGGCACCCCGGCGCTGAGGGCGTGGACGTGGTCGCGGTAGGTGCTGCATACGTAGTCATCGGATCGCATGGACTTGATCACCCCGGTGGAGACCGCTTCCTGGCCGTTGTAGAGGTGTACGAACCCGAACATCTTGCCCCGATAGTACATTTCGGCGCATTTGTCTTCAAAGAAGCGCCCCAAAATCATGTCTTCGTAGAGCCTGAGCCCTTCCTCGCTGGAGATGGAAGCCGCCGGAGCCTGAAACTGGGGTAATGTCCGTTCTTGAACCATGGGTTTTGCTGGGTCCTACGCTGCGATGTCCAACACTTGACTATACCGAAAAAGGTGACCCCAAACCGTTACCCCGCCGGGGCAGCGCCAGGGAACGCCCAAAACTGTTTCTTATCATACCGAGGGCCGCACCGTTATTAAAAATTCTGAGTTGACGGCACCCGCAGAAACGGGATAAAAGAGGGGTGATCACCCCTCCCCAGAGGTCGAGGTTTATGATATAAACTTCACCTCTTAAGCGTTTTTTGTTATCGCTGGCAGGGGGGTGGGAGGATCGGATCTCAAAAGCTATCCCGTCTGTGGATAGCCACCGTGACCGCCGTCGCTGGCGGCCATCGGGTGATAAAGGTCAGAAACAGCGTTCAAAGCGCCAGGACGGAGGGCGAGGCGAGGATTGGTTGGGGCTTTTTAGGTACTATTTCGGGTGAATTCGCTGCTGGGGATATGAACTGTGCACGTTCCATTAGACTACTACCGAATTCTAGGACTGCCGATTCAGGCCACGGCGGATCAGCTTCAGCAGGCCCATCAAGATCGCGGGGTGCAACTGCCTCGACGTGAATTTTCGGAGGTGGCCATCGCGGCCCGCAAGCAGATTATTGACGAGGCCTACGGGGTGTTGTCGGATGCCGAATACCGGCGCGACTACGACAGCCGCTTTCTGGCCTATGCCTATGCCGACGCGACCCCAGCCCCCGATGGCGTGACGGGGTTAGCCGTGCGTGCCGAGGTCGAAGAAGCCACCCTACGATCGCTGGCCACGGAGCCGGGGGCCGGAGAAACCGCCGGGAACGTGATTTCCATTGAGCCCGAGCTATTCGCGGGGGCGCTGTTGCTGTTGCTGGAACTGGGGGAATACGAACAGGTGATTCACCTGGGACGGCCCTACCTGAGCAGCGGCACGGGCAGCTTGTCGGATGGCCAGTTTGGCGACCCGGCCCTCGTGCAGGGGGATGTGGTGCTGACCTTGGCCCTAGCCTGCTTGGAACTGGGGCGAGAGCAGTGGCATCAGCGGCAGTATGAAACGGCGGCGGAATCCCTGGAAACGGGCCATGAACTGCTGGCCAAGGAAAATCGCTTTCCTGCCCTGCGGGCGGAGATTCAATCGGAACTGTACAAGCTGCGGCCCTATCGGATTTTGGAATTACTGGCCCGCCCCCTCGATCAAACCCGCGAGCGACGGCAGGGGTTGAAGTTGCTGAAGTCCATGCTGGAGGACCGAGGGGGGATTGAGGGCAGCGAGGATGATCTGTCTGGGCTAGCCATTGACGACTTTTTGCGCTTCATTCAGCAGTTGCGGGACTACTTAACCGCCTCCGAGCAGCAGGAATTATTTGAGCATGAAGCCCGTCGGCCCTCCCCCGTGGCCACCTACCTCACGGTGTATGCCCTCCTGGCCCGGGGGTTTGCCCGCCATCAGCCCGCCCTGGTGCGCCGCGCCAAGCAGTTGCTCATGGGCCTCGCCAGCCAGCAGGATGTGCATCTAGAGCAGGCGGTTTGTGCCATGCTGCTGGGCCAAACTGAGGAGGCCAACCGGGTGCTGGAGTTCAGCCAAGAATATGAACCCCTGGCCTATATTCGCGAGCATTCCCGCCATTCGCCCGATCTGCTGCCCGGGCTGTGTCTGTATACCGAGCGCTGGCTGAAGGACGAGCTTTTTCCCCATTTTCGCGACTTTAAAGACCAAGACGCCACCCTCAAGGACTACTTCGCCAACCCCCAGGTGCAAAGCTACCTGGAGGCTATGGTGCCCGGGCCAGAGGCGGCTTGGGAAGGGATAGACACCGCCATCCAGGAATACCGGGTGCCGACGGTGGAAGGGTCTCTGCCCATTCATGCTCCCTCCCTGGCCAGCCCCGCCCCCTATCCCCGTGACGGGGCGGCAACGCCCGGGATCGGTACGTCCCCGTCGGTGCTCCCCCTCAGCCGGAACGGTCGCGGCACAGCGGTGTCCCCCGGCGAACCCCCTGTCCGCCCTCGCCCCGGCGGTGGGGGAAACCCGGCGGCAGCCAGCCTGTCCCCGACCCAGTCACAGGTGCCCACCAGCCCCGAGGCTCCTCGGTCGCAGCCCCGACCCGAACCGTCTCGCCCCGAACCGTCTCGCCCCAAGCGGCCCCCATCCCAGCCGGTGTCAGAATCGCCTAGGCCGGAACGGGACAGCCCCCAATTGCGGGGGGATCGCGAGGTCTCCATGGCGGAACGGGTGGCCCAGCTTTCCCCCGAGGGGCAGCTACAGGCCCCGCGCCAACGGGGATCCTCCACCGGATCTAAAACGACCCGCCCTCGCCCTAAGGCGGATCCCTCCGGCATGGCGGCGGATCCCTCGGCTACGGTCACGCAACTGGAACCAGAGCCCCGGCGATCCAAGGCGGTTTCTCCCCGCTGGGGGCGACTGGCCCTGGTTGGGGCAGCGGGGCTAATCGGCCTGGGCACCCTGGGCTTTGTCACCACCCGCACCCTCGGCTGGCTTGCGGGGGCCATGGCGGGGCCAAGGCTGGAGGGTCGTCCCTTAGCCATTGGTCTGGCGGAGCCTGCCGTGGAAATTCCTAGCCCCCCCAGCCCGGAAGAGCAAATTAGCGCGGCGAGCATGGCCCAACAGGTGATTGAAACCTGGCTGGAGGCCAAACGCGCCGCGATGGGTTCGGGGTATCAGGCTGACCAACTAGCGACGATTTTGACGGGATCCCTGTTGAGCCAGTGGCAGCGCCGCGCCGCCGATGCCCCCCAGGGGAACTGGTACTGGGAGTACGATCACGAGGTGGAGGTGCAGTCGGTGGATCCCGACGATCCCACGGCGGATCGGATCCGGGCGACGGCCCTGGTGCGGGAAAACGCCCGCCTGTTTGAATTTGGCGTGGAAAATGACCAATCCTCCTACGACGACCGCCTGACCATGGAATATGTCCTGGTGCGGCAGGAGGGTCAGTGGTTCATCGAAAGCATGAATCAAGTGGGGAGCGGCAACTAGGGCGATCCCCCTTGCCAAGGTTGTCAGGTTGGGGGCGGTTATCCCCCTTGCCATGGGGTTCACCGTGTTTTGATACAATGCTGGCTGACAGCCTTGGGCCAAGCCGTCCAGTGCCAACACACAAGGGGCTGATTGGCGTATTGTCGTTATGTTTGATTGACGTTACCGCGCAGAGCAAACTTGAATGCCCGTAGAGAGTCCGCCCAGGTCTTCCATGCCGCTGATTTTAGAATCGCTGCCAACCCCGGAGTTGCCCAGCCAAGAATGTCCCCGCCGTGCCCGCACCCAGATTGATCTCCTGCTGCTCGCTGTCGAGGCGCTGGATCTGGGGGGCAGCGAAGCGATGCTGGCGGTGGCCCAGGAGTTGGGGCTGGACCCGGTGGTGAAGGGGCGCGTGAACCTGTGGTTGTTGCGCAGCACCAACCCCATGCGTCGCTACAGCCAGCGTCGGCCCATGAGCATGGAAGAAGCCAAGGCCATGGTGGCGATTGTGGGCAACCTCGCCCGACGGCTGACGGTGCTGATCCGGCAGTTGCTCACGGGCTATCAGCAATTGCGCCAACGGGATCTCTCCCTCGATCATCACCTGCGACTCGCCGACTATCTCCAGCGGTTTCGTACCCATTTTCGATCGCGCATGAACCCCCGCCGTGCCGGGGTCATCGCCTACAGCAGCGATGATCGCCTCGATGATCTGGCCCTACAACTGCTAGAACAACTGTTGCTCTGCTCGGGGATCTTGGGCACCCAACGGCTGTGGAATAGCTTGTTTGATGGAGAGGTGGTATGACCGTTACCCGTCAGTACACCTTGCCCTACTGCAACCTCGTTTTAGAAGGGATTGAGGCCCGCATCGGCGATCCCTACTCTCCCATGACGGTGTTGATGAACGCCGAGTGCCAGTTCCCAGGCATCACCGATACGACCCTAGCGGGTGGGCGTGAGTTCTTAGATAGCTTGGTTGCCGCCGTCAATGCCTACGGCCAGCAATTGCTCAGCGGTGTTCCCCGGCCCTCTAGCACCCCGATGCCCCTGGTGGATCTGAAGCCAGGGGAGGATCATCTGCACCATTTGATCGTCCGACAGCAGCCCAGCACCGAACCCACCGTAGACACCGAGGCCCAAGCCCCGCTAGATATTCCTCTGACCACGGTGCAGTTCTACGACCTGATGGAGGCGGTGGATCAACTCCTGGCCGACAGTCTCACCCTGCCCGATCTCAAGGCCCAGTTCCAGGTGATTCCGCGCCGCCTAGTCAAGCCCGCCGAACCCATTGCCCAACGGTCGGCCCCGGCGGTGGTGGGGGCCACAGCCCTAGTCGCCGCTGGGTTAGCGCTGTTCTTTGTGCCGCCGCCCAAGTTTGAGCCCAGTCGCCTTGAGCGTCGTGAGGCCACCGAAACCCTGGCCCCCGATGCCCAGGATTCCGGAGATAGCGAGACCTGGGAAGAGGCTCCCACCATCACCGATGCCGTTGTGCTGACCACCCTACGACGGCAACTGCGGCAGCGTCTCCAGGAGGAATGGACGGTGGACTCCCGGCCCCAGGAAGTCTGGATTTACCGGGTGCTGGTCTCCGAAACGGGAGAGATCCTCGGCTACAAGTACGAAAATGACGCGGCCCTAGGGGCGGTGGAGAGTACCCCCCTCGGCCAAGTGGCGCTGCCCACCCTAGACCCCGACGCCCCTCCGCAGGCCGTGGCCCAGTTTTTGGCTCGCTTTACCCCGGCTGGGGAGGTCGAGGTTGAGGTTTGGGATCCCAGCCTCGCCGCCGAGGACGCGCCCTCTGACGCCGAAGAGGCCGAGACCGAGGCCGAGGCCGAGACGGATCAAGCCCCAGAGAATAGGGGGATGGAAGACGGGGAGGACGGCACCGATCCCCCCGAGTCGGCATCGACCCAGACCGGCAATCAGCCCCGATCCGAGGTGGACAGTGGGCCTCAATCCTTGGAAACCCTGACGAACAAAATCACCGACGGCGATCGCATCCGCACCCTCAACCAAGATCTGCGGGCTCAGATCAGTGAGGCCACCCCTCCCAGCACCCGCGTCGATTTAATCTACCAGGTGCGATTGGATAGTCGGGGCAATGTCGTCGGCTACGAGGCCGTCAACACCGATGCCCTCCTGCTGGCCGCAGAGACGCCGCTACCCGATTTGGTCACCGCCCGTCCAGCCAGCGACGACCAGGCCGATTTTCGCGTGGTTTTCACCACCCAGGGCGTCATCGAAGTGAGCCCATGGGACGGCTGGCCGCGCTAGGGGCTGAGTGAGGCTGGGTAGCCAGAGTCATCCCGACCCAGGGAAATTCTGGGAAGCCATTTGCTAAGCTGTTTCATGCTGAAACCCAATCCCTGTGGTATGACCGACTCCCCTGATGTTTCACGGCCCTCCCCGGAGGTGACTCCGCCCGCCCCTGCCCCTGCGGTGGCCCAGGGGCCTATTCCTGCGTCGCCATCGCCAGAGCCCTCGACCGGGGGGCTGCAACGGCTGTGGACCTTGGTGGTGCGGCTGTTGATCCTGGGGATGGGCGTTAGCCTAGGCTGGATCTCAGGCCTGTTGGTGGCTCAGGTATGGCCCTCCCGCCACCCCACCCCACCGCTTCAAGAACGGGTGATGCGCCAAACCAGCCAAACGCTACGCAAGGTGCGCCAACTGCCGCAATGGTGGCAGGGATCTGAGGTCGCCATGAATCCGGCGAACCCCTCATCCTCGGAACCCCCAACGGCCCCCAACGAAGCCCCCGCCCCCGAAACCGACCTCGCGGCATCGCGCCTTGACCAGGAAGTGACCTCCCTTCAGCGGGATCTCGCCAACCTAGAAAATCGACTCGCGGATTTAGAGCAGCAAACCGGACAGGCGGGAACGGGCCGTTTTGAGGAACGCCTACAGCAGGTGGCTGAGGCCGTGGCCTCCGGCGCAGCGACGGAGGCCACGGCCCCAACCGCCGAAGAGACTGCCGCCGCCACGGAGTCCACCCCCGCCGAAGAGGAACCAGCCCCCTCCTCCAATGCCGACCCGGCCAACGATGGCCTGGGTCGCCATGCGGCGGCCCCCTTTCAGGATCCCCCCTTTTCCTTGGTCAGCGACCGGATCAGCCTGCCCGGTACCCTGCTGTTTGTCCCGGGGAGTAGCCTACTCACCCCGACGGGGCGGCAATGGCTGGATACCATCGTGCCGGATCTGCGCCGCTTCGGGGCCGTCACTGTGCTAGTCGGCAGCCACACCGATGGCGATCTCAGTGCCGAAGACGCTCGCACCCTCACCTTTCAACAAGCCCTAGCCGTTCAGACCTACCTCGCGCCTCAACTCGAGGACACCAATGGCCGCTGGCTAGCGGTGGGCTACGGCAAAACCCGCCCCCTAGCCGTCGGCGATGACCCCGGGGCCGAGACCCGCAACCAGCGCCTAGAGATCGGTATTATTCGCCCCTGACGGATTTGCCCTGGGATGGACGGGGTCGATTGTGGACGGGTCGATTGTGGATGGTGTCTATTTCTGCAAAAGCCAGCGCCCCAGCCCCGCCGCCCCCAACGGAATCGGGGCTAGCCCCGAAAGGGTGAACCACCAAGCCTCGCCCGCCGCTGACCAGAGCAAGGCTTGGTAGTGAAGATTGAGTCCAACCCCAGCCAAGATAGCCAGTAGGCTTGCGACCAAAACCCAGCGGCGACGCCGACGACTCAGAAATGCCCCAGCGCAGGCTAGGAGGCCCGTCCCTAGGGAGACCAGCCACAGCGCATAGAAAAGAAACAGGGGCAGAACCAAGGCGAGAAAGGTCATAGGTCAGTTGGGGGCTGAGGGGAGTGCGTCAGGGTTCTCTTCGGGGGCTGTGAACGGTGGAGAACAGGAGGTGGGCAGCGGCTTTCACCTGTTCAAAGGGGTGATTGAGGGGGGGGAGGGCTGGGAGTCGGACTAGGGTTTGTTGGGGGAAGTCATCGGCGGGCAAGTCTTGGTTGGGTTCGTAGCGGTTGTGGACGATGTAGCGCTGGGCAATCCCCATCTCGGCCAGGGTTTGGGTGAGGCGTTGGGCCTCGGCGAGGATGGCGGACTGGTTTTGGACGACCCCGATAAACTCGGTATGGGCGGGGTCCTTGAGTTTTGCCTGCGCTGCCACCACACGCTGGCGCAGGGTGCGCAGACGCCCCATGAATTCCACGCGCCCCACCACGTCTTGGTACTTAATCCATAGCTTAAAGATCCAACCAAGCCAATCGCCCATGGCGGTGGGCATGGCCAAAAACCGGAGCAAATGCCCGGTGGGGGCGGTATCCAAGACAATCAGCCGTTGCTCGTTGCGCTCAAGCAAGTCCATCACGGTAATCAGGGAGAGCATTTCATCAATGCCCGGAAGTGCCTGGGACACAATTTGCCGCCATGCCTCCGGGCCATAGGCCAGTTGCAACCCGGCCATGGTGCCGTCGTCGCCACCGAGGATATCCGCGATCTCCCAGAGATAATCATTGCGGAATTGGTCAAGCATCACCGTGGCGCTCACCTCCTGCCCCTCTAGGTTGGGCCGAAGCACCGTGGGTTCATGGCCGAGGGGTTGGCCAAAGGCGTCGCCGAGGGAGTGGGCGGGGTCAATGGAGATCATGCGCAGGGGCTGATCGGGGTGGCGTTCGGCCATGGCCCAACCAATAGCCGCCGCCACGGTGGTTTTGCCCACGCCGCCCTTGCCACCCACCACAATCAGCCGTCGCCCTGCGGCCAAGAAATCCTCGAAGCCGGGAGGCAGGGGATCGGGCCAAGGGATACCGCCGTTGGCCTGGGCGGGGGCTGGGATTTCGGTGATGGAGGCCATGCGGGTGAAGATGGCATCTAAGGCAGCACCGCCCACGGGTTCCCCCGGTTGCAGCGGCACCCACAACACCGGATGCCCCGCCGCCAGGGGCCGAAATTGCGCTAATACCTGGGCCTGGACGGGGTTCACCTGGCCGTCTTGGAGGAGCACCCGGTTAATGGCCAGCCCCCCGAGGGGAATCCGCAGGCGTTCGAGGGCGGCGATAAATCGCTGACTTTCCAAGAAGCTCATGGGTTCAGGAATACCCACGACCCAGCAGGCGGTGCGATCTGGATCTTGGATCAAGCCCCGCCCGGTTTGTAAATCCTGCCGCATATCCTCAATAAACCCATCGGCATCGTCCGGGTGATATTGGCCGGAAAGGGTCTGGGTCATGTAGCGGTGCTTTTCCTGAAATTGATCCAGCGACGCCAGCAGCGTATCCAGAAAATCCATCAGGGCAAAGAGGGTCAGGGTGTGGCCGCTAGGGGCCATGTCTACCACCACCCGATCCGCCTCATGATCGCGCAGGATCCGCTGAATTTCCAACAGCGCCATCAGTTCATCCAATCCGGGCCAGCCCATTTCCCAAAACGGGCCGAGGTCTTCCCCGGCCACGAAACTGCCCCGCTCCACCAGCAGTTCTAAAATGCCGCCATACTCGCCCCGAAAGTCCGTCAGCAGTTGCTCGGCATCCAAGGCCCGCACCCGCACATTGGGCACATCCGCCAGGGCCGTGGGTGTATTGTCCACGGGCACTTGCAGCACATCTCCGAGGGAATGGGCCGGATCCGTGGACAGCAGCAGAATGATTTCCTGGGGTCGCCGCTGCCCCAACTGCCGTGCTAAGCCACAGGAAAGGGTGGTTTTGCCCACGCCTCCCTTGCCGCTGACCATAAATAACTGATGGGATGTAGACAGAAGCATGGCCACGGGCCTATTGCAAAGGGCTATCTACAGAATGCCCCAGCCCCAGGGCCGAGGGAAACCCTAGTAAGAAACTTAATTTGGCAGGGAATTTGCTAGGGATCCTCCTTGGCCCAGGGGGGCGGCGGGTGTAGGCTACTCGTTCATATTCTTATAGGTAGCCACAGCGGAGGGAGAAATCCGGTTGAGATAGCGGAAAATCCAATATTTAAAGACCGTATCGAGAATCACCGGGAAGGTGGCAATAAAGAGGAAGATAAATTCTCGATTGGCCGGAAACCCAAGGTGGCGGGACAGCCCTTCCAGGAGAACTTCCCAGCCGTGGGGAGAGTGGAATCCGACAAAGATATCGGTAAACAAAATAATGATAAACGCCTTGGCACTATCGCTAAGTCCATAGACGATCTCATCCATGAAGGATTTGAGATTGGCAACATCCTGTTTGCGGGTGATTAACAGCAGGGCAAAGGTGCCAGCCGCCACAATATCGGCAAAGATATTCTTAATGGCATCGGCGCTGCGTTGGCGATATTCCTCTTCAATTTCGGTGGCCTTTTCCCGTACCTGACGTTCAATATTCAGCTCGGAGAGGGGGGGAGCTTTGCCAATCAATACCTCAAACCGTAGCCGCTCCTCAAACCGTTGTAGCTCGTGGAGGGCCTCCTCCTCCATTTCAATATTCAGGAAGACATCGGCCTCACGACCTTGGCGAAAGTGATCCACCACTGGCCCCACCAGAAACGTTTTGGTGAACTGCTGGGTGAGCAACGGCACAATTACCAGCAGCAGCAGAAAGCGAATGGCCGCCGTGGTTCTGCCCTTGGAGGTGCGAAACTCCTGGACGACTTCCTCCTCGGCATTGGGGTCGAGATCTTGCCGAATCCGATCCACCGTGCGCAGGATGGATCGGGGCAGCACATTCACTCGCTCGGAGAGCCCGTCCCGATTGTCCTTGGTATCCCCGGCTGATCCATAGCTCTGGCTCCGGGATTGATCCACCTTGGCCCGCAAAACCTGGGTAGACTGGGCCGGGGATAGGCTCCCGTTGGATCCCTCCGCCAGGGTAATCACCCGCTCTGAAGGCGACTCTAGGGCGGCATAGCGGGCTAACACGTCGTCAATCATCCGCAGTTTGCGAAACCATACCGCTTGCCGATCCACCACGTTCACGGAGAGTTCATCCGCCGCTGAGGTCGATACATCCACCTCCATCACCCGCGTATCGGAGGCCCGAATGATGGTGCGGCTGGTGCGAAACTCCGCCATTCGCACCTTCATTAAGTTGAGATACTGGTTCAGCTCGGCCTGAAAGTAGTCCATGGCGCTATCGCCATAGTTGCCGTAGCGGGCGGAAATGGGATTGCCACCAAAATACTCCCGCTCCATCGCCTCAATCATTTGTGCGGCTTCGTAGGCTTGGTTGAGGGCTCGCTCTGGGGTGCGAAAAAACCACTGTTGGGCACTGCGAAAAAAGCCTGGGGTCTGCATTAGAGGGCACAGGGATAGAAATTGAGGATCGGGAGGCTAACTCTAAACCACAGGATAATACATCACCCGAATCCTCCTGGGTGTGCCCAGGGGCAACCTTGCCCCCTGCTGATGGCCCCTTCCCTGACTCCGAACCTAGGGCTGATGACGGCCTATGACCCCTTAGAATTTCCGGCTAACCGCACCATCTCCAGCGACGATGCCCAGTGACCCAAAGCCATCGACCGCCCCTATGACCGCATAGGCGACCCTCGGCCACGGCATTACCTAGGGACTAGATAGCCTAACCTGAGTTCGGGATAAGGTCAGCGGCCCGATGCCCGGTCAGCCCTCACCCCCCAACCCCCTCTCCCAGGGGGAGAGGGGAGCCGGAAGTCCTTCAAAGTCCCTCTCCCAGATTGGGAGAGGGATTTAGGGTGAGGGCCAAGCTTAGGGCAGTAAAGAGAGTTTGTGATCTACTGAAACTGGCTAGAATCCAGATTCGTCAACGGGTCAGGAGACCTGACCCCTACATAAAACCCATGCGGTAGGGGCGCGGTTTTCGCGCCCGGGGCAGAATCTTTTGTCAGACAACCGGGGTTTGCTCATCACTCAGCTAGGATAGCTATAGTACGCTTCTCAAACTTTTGAAACTTGTTAACTATGCTTCAGTGATGGAATCTTTACTCATTAAAAATAGGCTCTCTGGAACCTTTCGCACCCGGTTTTGGCTAGAGTTTCTTGGCAATTCTGCCCACTTTCCGTTAGCCAATTCTTTATTCGAGATTCTACTGGAGGGGGCGGCCTATCTCCATAATCCCAAGTCTTACGTGATTTTGATAAGTGCCGCTATTCAAAGCTACTGGCTAACACGCTGGCAGGATACATCCCAGCCCCGGCGATTTTTGGGAAATTTGATCGGCCCCGCTCTGTATACTTTTATTGAGGTTTTGACTGGAGGGCTAGACTTTTTCAACAGTCCTAACCATCTCGCCTACTGGCTTTTTAGTATCGTCATCGGAATTCTGCAATCCCTAAGGCTAAAATCTTCCCATCGATTGGTCGATCTGATTATTGCCCTTGAGAATATGATTAGAGCGTCTATTTTACTGGTGCTTTATATCCTATTCGAGTCTTCCTCAAAGCCCGATCAAGCCACCTCCATTTCGCTCTTCTTTGTTGATCCAAGCCATCGCTTTATCGCCTTGTCTATTCTTTTTCTGGGTTTTATGGTTGGATTGTCAAATCTAACAGCAGAGCGATATTTAAGTTTGCTGCGTGAAACCTCACAGCAACTCGTTAAGTATTCCGAATGGTTGTTGGGCCATGATCTGCTGGAAAAGTCCTTCACAAATCCTGCGGCCCTCAGTCTATCCCAGCGTGAACGTGTGGTTCTATTCATGGATATTCGTGGCTTCACCCGCTGGAGTGAGAGGCAGAATTTAGCGAACGTGGCCCGTATGCTCAATGGATATTATCAACTGTCAGAGTCTATCCTGTCCCAACACCAGGCTATTAAGTTTAAGCTGTCGGCAGATGAGGTTATGGCTGTTTTTTCAACGGTGGATATTGCCGTCCAGGCGGCCCTTGAACTAAAGCAACAGGTGAATCAATGGTTAGCCCATGAACAGATTAGCGTAGGCATTGGCTTGCATAGTGGGCTGCTCATCGAAGGTCTCCTCGGTAGCGCAGGTGCTAGGTTCTATGATGTTATCGGTGATACGGTCAATACCGCGAAGCGCATTGAAAGTGCGGCCCAAGCCAGTGAGGTACTCGTCTCCGCCGATGTCTGTCATCACGTTGGACAGATCGCTAGCATTAGTTCCCAACGGGAAATTACCGTCAAGGGGAAAAAAGATCCCCTAGTTGTCTATACCCTGGAGCCTCATACGCTAGATAACCCCTCACCCCCAGCCCCTCTCCCACGGGGAGAGGGGAGCTAGAAAAAACTCAAACGGAACCGACCTATCTCCACGGTCAGCCTGACCACCCAGAGTCTTCATGCCGTCTCGTCTAGTTGGCGTACAAGATCCTACAAATGGAGAATAGGAGACTCGAACTCCTGACCTCTGCGGTGCGATCGCAGCGCTCTACCAACTGAGCTAATTCCCCAGGGAACTGGGTCTATCCTACCAAAACTCCTGGGTTTGGGAACCCATTAGGGGAAAACCTCCCAGGGAGAAGACCTGGCATGAAGACCTATGGGGTTGTGCCGGAAGTCAGCCACCGCCTTGATTCTGGGTTCCGAGGGTCACAGCTTGGCGCGAATGGTGAAGGAGTAGTCTCCGCCCGGTTCCAGTTGGTAATCGCAGCGCTCTAGAAAGCGGCTGAGGGGCTCACAAATGAGCGCTCGCCCGAGGGAGGGTTCAATCCGCAATTGACCCTGGTGAAAGCGCCACTGAAATTGCCATGCATAGTCGTTGGCTCGCACTTCCCCTTCAATCCGGCCTTGGCTCCATGAGTGGTGGGTAATTCGCACGTAGGCGGTGGTCTCGGGGGGGCGATTGGACACGGCAATGGGGGATGGGGGCAATATCAGCGACCATGGCCAGGGGCCGATTCCCGGATGACCGATGCACGGGCTCGGGGCAGATGGATGACCATGGCATTTTCCATAGGTACCATAACCTCTCAGCGAGGGCGAGGGCGAACCGGACGCCGGGCAAGGAGCGGCCTGAGGTAACGGAATTTTGGGTGGGCGTTTAATCCAAGGCGAAAAAACGGTAGCCTAGGATGAAGCCCTACGGTCGGCTCACTGTGCTCATTCTCACCCATGGGTACCCTAGGCCGAAATGTCGCGGCTTGTTGCCTTCGCTCAACATTGGAAACTGCCTGTGCCCAAGGTCGGCATTATTTATAACGACATTAAACCCGTTGCCCAGCAGGTGGCCCGAGAGTGGCAGGAAAAGCTGGAAGGACGGGGCCTAGAGGTTGTCCTCGCCACAGGGGCCGGGGGTATTTTGGGCTATTCCAGCCCAGATCGGCCCATGTGTCACACCCCACTGGATAGCTTGGTGCCGCCCCATTTTGATGGAGCGATGCTGTTTGCCCTAGTGCTGGGGGGAGATGGCACCGTGCT
>JAYKHF010000218.1:0-12724 GCA_035285305.1 Leptolyngbya sp. | reverse complement strand
CCGACTTCTGACCGCTTACGCCTCATCCTCTGGGCGGGGAAACCCCGCCCCTACCACTCCCCGATTTCCCGACTCCCGACTCCCGACTCCCGACTCCCGACTCCCGACTCCCTTGACCCCACCTATCCCCAACTCCCAACCCTGGCACCTCTGCTCTCTGCCCCTCCACCGGCGCACGGGCACCGAGATTTTCCAAGCCCTCTACGGTGATCTTTTAAATCAGCCCCCCAGTCTAGAAACCTTGGCGGTGCTGTTGGAAAGTCCGTATCCATTGTCAGAATTAGCCCAACCCCATCAGGCCCACAGTCGCTATTCCATTTGTGCTGGCCCACCCCGGTTTTGGGATGGACAGCCCCAACTGTGGACGCCGGATTTGGGGGACATTCTGCCTACCTTGGCCCAACGGTTGCGAGGGGGATCAGGGCTAAGCCTGATTGGTGACGAAGCTGACCTAGCAGAACAAACCCTGCCGTTTACGGGCGGCTGGCTGGGCTGGCTAGGCTACGATTTGGCCTGGGAAATTGAACGACTGCCCAGCCAGAATCTTGATCCCCTTCCCTTTCCTGTGGCGTTGTGGTACGAACCCGACCTGTTTGCCCTGTTGGATCATGCGGCCCAACGCCTTTGGTTGGCCGCTACCGACCCCTCTGACCTAAGCCGTTTGGTGGGCAAAATCGAAAATCTCTCAGCCCAGAATTCCCTAGATTTACAAGCTTCCGAACCAGTCCAAAGCCACGATCCCCAGCCATCCCAGGAACCAGCCTTCCCCCTCGCCTTGGGCATGACGGCTGAGGCGTACCAATCCGCTGTTGTCAAAGCCAAGCAGCACATCCAGGCGGGGGATGTGTTCCAGGTCAACCTCTCCCTACGATTCTCAACCCAAACCACCGCTCCTAGCTGGGATCTCTACCGTCAACTCCACCGCATTAACCCCTCTCCCTTTGCCTGCTATTGGCATACGCCCTGGGGTGATGTGATGAGCTGCTCCCCAGAGCGCCTGATTCAAGTGCGGGGGGATCAAGCCCAAACGCGCCCCATTGCCGGAACCCGTCCGAGAGGAACCACCCCCGCCGAAGACGCCGCCTACGCCGAAACCCTGCTGAGCAACCCCAAGGAGCGGGCGGAGCACATCATGCTGGTGGATTTAGAGCGCAACGACCTCGGGCGCGTTTGCCAGTGGGGCACGGTGCAGGTCAATGAACTGCTGACGGTGGAATACTACAGCCATGTGATGCACCTGGTGAGTAATGTGGTGGGTCAGTTGCTGCCGGAGAAAACGGCGGTGGATTTGATCCAAGCGGCTTTCCCAGGAGGCACCATCACCGGATGCCCTAAGGTGCGCTGCATGGAAATTATCGAAGCCCTAGAACCTGTCCGTCGCAGCCTGTTCTATGGTTCCTGCGGCTATCTGGATCGGCGGGGCTCTTTGGATTTGAACATTCTGATTCGTACCCTGCTCTACGGCCACGGGGAAGGGCAGGAAGAACCCGCGACGGTGTGGGGCCAGGTGGGGGCAGGCATTGTGGCGGATAGCCAGCCCGACCGAGAATGGCGCGAATCGCTGCAAAAGGCGAAGGCCCAGCTTTTGGCTTTGGGGATCACCCTGGCGGAGGATGGGGGCTAGGGAAGTGATCCATCCGAGTGCGGGGCAGGGGATGCCATGTTCAGATGGGCGGCGAATGGGCGGCGAATGAAGGCGGGATTAAGACCTAAAGGTTTTAGAATGCCGAACAGGTTTTAAAATGGGTGTTGCCATTTTGACTGATCACGGTGGCTTTTCCCTGTAGAGACCTCCATTGTCGTTCCTAACTTGAATGAGCACAGAAACCTATCTCAATCATCCCAACTTTGGCCTGCTCTTCAGGGTCTGCATGGTCGAAGAGGGGAAGGAGTTGTTCGCCACCCTCTATGCCCAGCGGCTATTTTTTCTGGTGACCAATGCCGGTGCCGATGGCATCGTCTTTCAGCCCCTAGGCCGGAGTAATGCGCGTCAAATGCTGGAGAACCGTATGCGGTTGTTGCGGCGAGCAGGCCAACAGGCCGACTATGACAAGCTCCAGCACACCTACAAGCAAACCTTTCAGTAACCCGTCAGGCAGGGGAGCTACATGACAGTGATCGCCTCAGCCCAGCAGATCACGGAGCGGATTCTGGCCGTGCAAGCCAGTTTACCCGCCACCGTTACCTTGGTTGCCGTCACCAAGCAACTCCCTGTTGAGGTGATCCGAATTGCCTACGCGGCGGGAGTACGTCACTTTGGCGAGAGTCGCGTTCAGGAAGCCATCGCTAAGCAGGCCGACCTTCAAGACTATCCCGACATCACCTGGCATTTGATTGGCCATCTGCAAACCAATAAGGCCCGCAAGGCGGTGGAACATTTTCAGTGGATCCATTCCGTGGATAGCTTAAAACTGGCAGAACGGCTGAACCAGGTGGCGGCGGAACTGAACCAGCGTCCCCACTGCTGTCTTCAAGTGAAAATGGTGCCCGACCCACCGAAGACGGGCTTTGAACGATCCGAACTGGAGGCAGCCCTACCCACCCTGAACCAACTCACCCATCTGGATCTCTGTGGGCTCATGGCGATCCCGCCGCAAAATTCCAGCCCAGAGGAGATTCAGCACATTTTCTCCGCTGCCAAACAACTGGCGGATCAGATCCGCCAATCAGACTTTCTGAACCTGAACATTCACCAGCTTTCCCTGGGGATGTCTAGGGATTACCCCCTAGCCCTAGCCGCCGGATCTACCCTGATTCGCCTAGGTACCACGATCTTTGGCCCCCGATCCTGACCCCCGACCCTGCCCCCTGATTGACTGACAAAACTGACCAGAACCCAGATTCCTCAAAGGGTCAGGAGACCTGACCCCGACATGGCCTAAATGCGGGAGGGGCGCGGGAACCGCGCCCGGTGCAGAATCTTTTGTCAGCCAACCAGCCCTGACCCTGGCTAACAGCGTCCCTTGGATAGGCGCAAGGCTGGCCGACGGGATCGATCCTGACGGTGGCCGATGGCGGACAAATCAGGTCAAGGGCTACGGTCAATGGTCGCCGTGGGTTTGTGGGACAGCCCGACGGGTCGTGGTTGTCGAGGAGAGTATTACGCCTCAAATTTAAGGGGTGTTACCCCTAACGTTAAGGGGTGTTACCCCTAACGTTAAGGGGTGTTACCCCTAGCTTTAAGGGGTGTTACCCCTAACGTTAAGGGGTGTTACCCCTCAGGGTTTTAACGGGGACTGAAACCCTTGTGTGACAAGGCTTTTGGGCGGCTATTGTGATCGATTTTTAGGGTTTTTCTGGCCCTTGTCATGGGGTGAAATGGGGTAAATATTTAACTAAATATGAATCCCTGATCCGGTTTTAGAAATTCGTGTATACTGTGGCTCAATATTCTGAAAGCAGGGTGTTCGCGAGGTCTGTGCGCCTTTGGTTCCCGGTCAGCCGGGAGATAAAAAGCACGATTGGGAACTCCCTTACCATGCCGTCTCGGTGGCCACTAGGATTTTGGCACCAGCGTCGCAGGGATAAGGGTATTCGCTGAGTGATGCGCCTTCTGTAGGGATGCCGATCCGGTTTTCCCGATCATCACCCCCTCTGTCCATCGATTCATCAATTTTTTGAAAAAGTCGTTGGCAAATTGAGCTTAGGCGCTATCATGGCCATCGAATAACCCAAGGGTGGATAGCCCCGTGAATTCACTGATTGGTTCATCGGAGTTTCCCAGCCTAAGAGAGTGATAGTCATCGTGGAGTGTAAGTTGTGAGCAATGTCTTCGCTAAACTGCGGGATTTCGTTGGCCTGAACGACCCGGCAGATTATGAGTACGAGTACGAAGAAATGGATGGTGAGGAGTACCAAAACCTGTACCAGGAAGAAAATCCTCAGCCTCCGGTTCAGCCCATGCCCGAAGAGCCCCGCCGCCGCAGCCGTCTGCGCGACCGTGTAATGACCTCTGATACAGGAATAACGTCTATGGCCAGCAATGTAATTGGTATGCCCGGTGCCATGAACGGTGCCTCTGAAGTGGTGGTGATGGAACCCCGATCCTTCGAGGAAATGCCCATGGCGATCCAAGCCCTGCGGGAGCGGAAGTCCGTGGTACTCAATCTGACGATCATGGATCCCGACCAGGCCCAACGTGCCGTTGACTTTGTAGCAGGCGGCACCTACGCCATTGACGGTCACCAAGAGCGCATCGGCGAAAGCATTTTCCTGTTCACCCCCAACTGTGTGCAGGTGAGCACCCCCACCGAGTACGAAGAAGAAACCTTCGTGGGTCAACCCCAGACCATGCCCATGGCTGGCCAAATGCCCCCCGCCCCCGCCTGGGGCACCGAGCAGATTGCTCGTATGGCTTAGGTTTGTGGCAGCCTAGGGAAGCCCCCGCCCGGGTCGGTTTCCCATCCATTAGGCTTGGCGCATCACTCAGCGCTCAAACTTAGGCTATCCATTGGCATGACTGCTCTCACGATCTGAGCGGATTCCAAACCGGAGTCCGCTCGGATTGTTTTGTTTGGGCCAAGGATGCATTACTGTAGATGGGGCTGTGAATCGGAATCCCACCAGGCGATCCGGGCTGTGCCAAACTGGGCCGTGACAAGATCAGTAGATCACAAACTCGCTCTATTGCCCTGATGTGGCCCTCACCCTAAATCTCTCTCCCAACGTGGGAGAGGGACTTTGAGGATTTTTCTAGCCCCCCTCTCCCCTCTGGGAGAGGGGCTGGGGGTGAGGGCCAAGCCCATACGAAGAGACATCTTTGCGATCTACTGAAGATAGCTGATCGAGCATTGAAGGACAGAACATCACCATGGCAAACGAAGGGCTAGGGGTCATTGGCGGCGGCGTGATGGGGGAGGCGATCCTGTCTCGGTTGATCGATCAGGGCCTCTTTGAGGCGTCGCAAATTATCGTCAGCGATCCCCAAACGGCCCGTCGCGAGTTCCTAGAACAGACCTACGATGTCCGCACCACAACGGATAACGCCGAGGTGGTGGCCCAATCTCCCACGCTGCTGTTGGCGATTAAGCCCCAAATATTAGACCTCGTGGCCCAGGATCTCCGTGCCCGTGCCCCCCAGAACGCGGCACCGTTGGGCTTGTCGATTTTGGCGGGGGTTCCCCTGTCTCGGTTGGCCGCCGCCTTCCCCGGCTGGGCCATGGTGCGGGCCATGCCCAATACGCCCGCCACCGTGGGGGCTGGGGTTACGGCCCTAGCGGCGGGGGCCAGCACCACGGCGGATCAACTGGCCTGGGCTAGGAGGATTTTTGCCAGCGTGGGCGAAGTGGTTGAAGTGCCCGAATCCTCCATGGATGCCGTCACCGCCCTATCGGGATCGGGGCCGGGGTATGTGGCGCTGATCGTGGAAGCCTTGGCCGATGGGGGCGTCTCGGTGGGTCTACCGAGGGCAACGGCGCTACAACTGGCCATTCAAACCCTGAAGGGCACCGCCGAACTGTTGCAACAGAGCCAGATCCACCCCGGTGCGCTGAAGGATCGCGTCACCAGCCCGGGCGGCACCACCATTGCCGGAATTGCCCAACTGGAGGCGGCAGGGCTGCGTTCTGCCCTGATTGAAGCCGTCCAGGCCGCCCATCGGCGATCCGTGGAACTGGGCCAATAGGGATTCCATCGCCGTAGCTACCTTGCTGGAGATTCGTGGGGGCTTCGACGGTTCGACGGTTCGACGGTTCGACAGGCTCACCGTTCACCTTGAGCTTGTCGAAAGGCTCACCGCTCAGCCCGAACGGGTTTCAGGGTTCTCCTATTGTCCTGGGCCAATCGGCTAGCGATATAGCGATTTGGGCTTCGACAGGCTCAGCCCGAACGGGTTTCAGGGTCTACTCAGCCCGAACGGGTCTTAATCAAAATGACTACAGCGATAGCTGCGATCCCACCTGAGCTGTGATCCCACCCTGGTTGACTGACAAAACTTGCCAGAACCCAGATTTGTCAAAGGGTCAGGAGACCTGACCCCTACATGGCCCGAATGCGGTAGGGGCGCGGAAACCGCGCCCGGTGCAGAATCTTTTGTCAGCCAACGAGGATCCCACCGGCGATCCTAGACCGAAAGAATCCGGGCTGATGTGGGTACGATTGAGACATCTACCCATTTATTCGGTCATTTAGGTCATTTCAGTCATGGATTCACTCACCCGTCTCTTGGTTCAGGTGTTAATCGCCATTATCTGCGCAGTTTTGGCGAATTTCCTCATTCCCCGCCGCGTTCCGGGGAAGGCGGTGGGCCTGGTAATCACGGGTCTAGCTGGGGTGTTTCTGGGGGAATGGGTGGTGGATAACATCCTGCGGCAATACAACCTGACCTTCCCTTGGCTCACCTGGTCCGTGATGGATGTGCCGATCCTACCCTCCGTAGTGGGATCCATGATTATTCTGTATGTGGTTTCAGCCTTCCTCAGTTGGGGGCGCTACGGCAACCGCTAGGGGGTTGATTTCGCAGGCAAGGGGGGTGGGATCGGCCCCATTGGCGATGACGTAGCGATTACGGCCCTGCTGCTTGGCCTGGTATAGGGCCTGGTCGGCCTGGTCTACGAGGACACGCGGCGACTGAGTCAGGGTGGGCTGGATGGAGGCAATCCCTAGGCTAACCGTGATGTAGGGTTGGTTGGGAATGCTGCCGTGGGGCAGGCGAGCTTGGTTGACTTCCTGGCGGATCAGGTCGGCGGCATGGACGGCTCCCCCCAAGTCTGTGTGGGGCAGAATGACGGCAAACTCCTCGCCGCCATAGCGGGCAGCGAGATCAGCCGGACGCCGAATGGCCCGGTCCAGGGCCGCTGCCACCTGTTCAATGCAGGCATCGCCAGCGAGGTGGCCGTAGGTGTCGTTGTAGGGTTTGAAATGGTCGATATCGATCAAAATTAGGCTCAGGGGGGCGCATTCACGGGTCAGTCGTCGCCATTCTTGGGCCAGGTAATCATCAAAATAGCGGCGGTTGGCGAGGCCCGTGAGTTTGTCGTGGGTGGCCAGATGGTGGAGTTCTTCGTTGGCGCGCTGCAACTGGGCGTATAGCTCAGATTGTTGGATGGCGATGGCCAACTGGTTCGCCAACTGGCTGAGGGTGTCCACCTCCACATCCGTCCACGGGCGTGGGGCATCGCACTGTTGGCAGGCCACCAGCCCCCACAGATGTTCCCCTTGTACAATCGGCAGTACGAGGTTGGCCTGCACCCGCAGCCCGGTCAGCAGAGCCCTATAGCAGGGCGACAGATTGGCGGTTTGCACATCGCTAATTCGATGGATGCGGCCCTGGCGATAGGTTTGCACCGCGACACTGTTGGCCACAAAGCAGCGATCCTCCACCGTGACCTCCTGGAGCGAATAGGACGGATCGCTCACGGATTCTGCTGAAACTTGCCCTTGGCCCTCGCTGCCGATAAATTGATAGACCATCACCCGATCAGTCTGCATCATGACCCGCAGTTCTGTCACCGCCGTGTCGAGAATCTCTTGCAGGTTGAGGGATTGGGCGATGCGTTGGGTCACCTCTGCCAGGATCCGATCTCGCTGGGCCTGTTGACGAAAGCGGTCGGCCTGTTCCACCAGTTTTTGCTCTGCCACCACCACTGGGGTAATGTTGCGCACGATGATCAGCACCTCTGCTTCGCCCAGGGGCACGACGCGCACTTCTTCGTGGAATACCTGCCCCCTCACCTCGATTTCCTGGCGGTAGACCTGGGGAGTGCCGGTATCGAGGGCCTGTTGGGTGTGCTGTAGCCGTAGATCCGCCAAAGCCTGGGGCATGAGATCGTAGACCGAGGCCGTTTGATTGGACCGGAGTTCCCCCCAAAGGGTAATGTCTTGGCCATGGCGCAGGTACAGACATTGGCCCTCCCGCGTCATCCGAATGAGCAAGTCGGGAATGTTGCTGAGAATAGTCTGCTGCTCGCTAGCGGTATGGCCTAGCAAATAGTGTCCCTCCAGCAGCAGCCCGGTTTGATCCTGGGCGAGGGGGACGATGGAGGCCACCCCATACAGGGCGCGGGCTTGGCCCTGGGCGGTGGTTGGGCACATTTCTTCCCACGCCTGCCCCTCGGCTAAGGCCCGCCAGCAGCGCTGGAGCCAAGCCCGCCAGGTTTGCCCCATCGATTGCAGCCAAGTTTGGGCCTGGGCCACGTCTGCCATGCCCATCCAAGCCAGGGCCGCAGGATTGGCCCATAGCAAATCCAAGGAGCCGATGGCATAGAGCCAAAGCGGGGTTTGGAGGTGCCTCTGTAGGTGAGGGATGAGGGCATCCACCGGGCCTTCGAGGCCAGCGGTGCCACCGTGGGAACGCTGGTTATCCAAACTTTGCCGCTGCTCCATCTCTACGACTGATAATCCTGAGCCCCCCGGAGGCCAGCGGGGAAAGCACGCTCCCCCCTACGGTTCACGGGGCTGAAATGGGGAAGTATCCGGCGGGTTAGACCCTCGATTCTCCAGCGGTCTAATCCCTATCTTTATCTAGTCTAAACAGATGTTCATCTAATCTAAACAATTACTTGAAACTTCACCCGATGCGGATCCAAAATGGAGGCAAGCCAGGGTCAGAACTTGTCTCCTAACTTGTCTCCTAACTTGTCTCCTAAATCGCGGGTCACCTGCTTTCAGCCTGCCCATGAGCCCTTGTCCCCAGAATTGGGGGACAGGGGGCCAAATTCAGGGTCTTGAACGACTCAGTTTGGCCCGAACTGAGCCTAGGGCAAGACCTGCTTGAGGGCGTTGAGGAGGGTATCCACATGGCGCGGATCGCTGTTGTGGCCCATCAGGCCAATGCGCCACACCCGGCCCGCCAGGTCGCCCAGGCCGCCGCCCACTTCAATCTGGTGTTCGGTCAGCAGTTGCCGCCCCACGGCCTTGGCATCCACCCCATCGGGCACGCGCACGGTGGTGAGGGTGGGCAGCCGGAATTCCTGGGGCACATGGCAAGATAGCCCCAACTCCGCTAGCCCTGCCCACAGGTATTCTGCGGTGGCTTGGTGACGCTGCCAGCGGGCCGCTAGCCCTTCTTCGGCCAAGAGGCGCAGGGCTTCCCGCAGGGCATAGGTGAGGTTGATGGGGGCGGTGTGGTGGTACACCCGGGCGCTGCCCCAATACTGTCGCAGCAGGGCCGCATCCAAATACCAGTTGGCCACGGGGGTGGCTCGGCGCTCTAGTTTTTCCACCGCCCTTGGCCCCATGGTGAAGGGGGAAATGCCGGGGGCACAGCTCAGCCCCTTTTGGCTACAGCTATAGGCCAAATCCACCTGCCACTCGTCTAGGAAAATGGGCACGCCGCCCAAACTGGTGACGGTATCCACCACCAGCAAGCAGCCCTGCTCTCGGCAGGCCGCGCCCACGCCCTCCAGGGGTTGCCGCACCCCAGTGGAGGTTTCGGCGTGGACAATGGCCATCACAGCGGGCTGGTGGGTCTTCAGGGCGGCGGTGATCTCTTCTAGGGTGAAGGCTTCGCCCCAGGGTTTTTGGATGGTGACGACCTCGGCCCCATAGCGCTGGGCCATGGTCACCAGCCGATGGCCAAAGTACCCCTTCACCGCCACCAGCACCCGATCTCCGGGCTCAATGGCGTTGGCTAGGGTGGCTTCCATCGCCGCCGACCCGGTTCCGGCAATGGCGTAGGTGAGGTCGTTATCAGTCTGCCAGGTGTAGCGCAGCAGTTCCTGCACCTCGTCCATCATCGCCAGATAATCGGGATCCAAATGGCCGAGGGGTTGGTGATTCATGGCGGCAATCACCTGGGGGTGAGCGTTGGATGGCCCCGGCCCCAGCAGCAGCCGATCAGGCACCACCAGCGGATTGAGGGCGGTTCGGTGGGTATCGCGGACGGTGGGGGACGCAACAGTGGGGGTGCTAACCATGGCAAAGCCTCGCATCGAAAACCAATGGATTGAGTAGTGTTATTGTCCTACGGAAGGGGCTAGACCGGGGTGCCGCTCGGGTAGTCAAGGGTGCTTTGGCGGCATCGAGGTTGGATAGCTACGTTTGGATATCTACGTTTTATGACGCCCTTGTCCTTGTCCATTGGGGAACTGGTTTAGGCTAGCCTACGTGGACAAAAACACCCGATGGGAGCCCATGCCCCTATCGATGGCGCAACGTTGAACGGCACAGCGTTGAACGGCACAGCGTTGAACGACATAACACTAGGATGGGCAGTGCCCACGGCAGCAGCGGAGAACAGGGCCATGGTGCAAGATCAGGGCAACGGACAACTCAACGGACAACTGAGCCAAGACAGACCGGAGGATGGACGGGCGGGGCAAGCTGGGGCCACCGTCATCATTTACGACACAACCCTGCGGGATGGTTCCCAGCGAGAGGGCTTGTCCCTGTCTATGGAGGATAAGCTCGGCATTGCCCGCCGCTTGGATACCCTGGGGGTGCCGTTTATTGAAGGGGGATGGCCCGGGGCTAATCCGAAGGATGTGCAGTTTTTTTGGCAGTTGCAGGATGTCCCTCTCACCCAGGCCCAGGTAACGGCCTTTTGCTCGACGCGGCGACCGGGTAAGGTGGCCGCCGAGGATCCCTCGCTCCAGCCTGTTTTGGCGGCTGGGACTGCGTGGATTACGCTGTTTGGAAAATCCTGGGATTTGCATGTCACCGTGGGGCTGCAAACCACCCTGGCCGAAAATTTGGCCATGATTGACGACACCATTCGCTATTTTCGTAGCCAGGGGCGGCGAGTCATCTACGACGCCGAGCACTGGTTTGATGGCTATCGGGCAAATCCAGACTACGCCCTGCAAACCCTAGAGGCGGCGGTACGGGCCGGAGCCGAGTGGTTGGTGTTGTGCGACACCAATGGCGGAACGCTACCCCAGGCCGTGGGGGACATCACCGCGACGGTGCGGGACTGGTTGCAGCATTTTCCTGAACCTCGGCCCCAGGTGGGCATCCACACCCACAATGACAGCGGTCTGGCGGTGGCCAACGCCATGGCGGCGGTACAGGCCGGAGCCACCATGGTACAGGGCACCCTCAACGGCTACGGGGAACGCTGCGGCAACGCCGATCTCTGCACCCTGATTCCGAATTTGCAACTGAAACTGGGCTATGCCTGTATTCCCCCGGCTAGGCTGGAAACCCTGGCGGAAACCAGCCGATTCGTCAGTGAGGTGGTCAACCTCTCCCCGGACGATCATGCGCCCTATGTCGGCCGATCGGCCTTTGCCCATAAGGGCGGCATCCACGTGAGCGCCGTGGAAAAGGAGCCCAAAACCTACGAACACATCGACCCCGCCCTGGTGGGGAACCGTCGCCGCATTGTGGTGTCCGACCAGGCGGGGCTGAGTAATGTGCTGGTGAAGGCCCGGAACTTTGGCCTCAACCTCGATCGCCAAGATCCCGCCTCTCGCCAACTGCTAACGCGGCTCAAGGCCTTAGAGCATGAGGGCTACCAGTTCGAGGCAGCGGAGGCCAGCTTTGAGTTACTGATGCGGGAGGCGTTGGGCGATCGCCCCCACTTCTTCGACCTCAAGGGCTTCTACATCAATTGCCAAATCCAGGGCAATTGCCAAATCCAGGGCAGCGGCCCCGATCATTGTAGTCAGGCGATGGCCACCATCAAAGTGGCCGTGGATGGCCAGGATATTCTCACCGCCGCCGAGGGGAACGGCCCCGTTGCCGCCCTCGATGCGGCTCTCCGTAAAGCCTTGCTGAATTTCTATCCCGCCATTGCCCGGTTCCATTTGTCGGACTACAAGGTGCGGATTATCGACAGCGGGGCGGGCACAGCGGCCAAAACCCGCGTTCTGGTGGAATCTAGCAATGGCCCCCAGCGCTGGACAACCCTGGGCGTCTCCACCAATATCATCGAAGCCTCCTACCAGGCCGTCACCGAAGGGCTGGAATACGGCCTGATGCTGGAAACGGAGCCCACCCAACTACCGCCCCTGTCCTCGTCCAGGGTGTACCTGGGGCAGGAGGTAGGCGCAACCCCTGAAGGCTAGGGGCTGGGGGTGAGGACGGCGATCCCTCAATGTCGTAGGGCTGGCGTCCGTGGGGGATGGGCGTCCAGCCGTTAGAATAGAAGCGTTATTTTGAGTTGCCTTGACCTATGCCGCCCCGTTGGCCCCGTAAGCCCACCCGTGAAGATCCCGCCTACCGTCGCCTCGAAGACCGCATCAACTTTGCGGTGCATGTCGCGGCCTTCATTGCGGTAAATTCTGGTCTTTGGTTTTTCCACACCCTCAACCCCGCCTGGGTGGGCTGGGTGCAGTGGTTTACCCTGGCTTGGCTGCCCCTGCTGGTGGGCCACGGGGTCTACATTTTTGCCCTGGCCGATTATTCCCCTAATCCCCTGTCTCCCACCGAATCCACCGATCCAGAAGAGGTTTCGTCATGAGTGCTGGCACCAGTCGAGCCATTGAAGAACTGGCGGCGGCCATTGGCGATCGCGCCTATATTGATGTGGCCAAGTGGCACCTTTATCTAGGCGATGCCAAGCTGCATACCGTCCTGGCGGAAGCGCTGTATCCCCTGATTGACGAGGATCGCTTCAGCGAATCGGCCCTGGCCAACGCCCTCGCCAATATCCCCGTTTCCCTCGGCGGCGGCAAAAAGACCATCTCCCTGGCGGATCTGATTCCATCGGGCAGTCAAGCGGATTTGCTCCGCGCCATCGAAGACTACCAGCGGGATCGCTAGCGCCGCCACAGGTGGCGGAGAGATAGTCTCCGTAGATCGCAAAGTCACCGTAGCCCTCACCCCAGCCCCTCTCCCAGGGGGG
>JAYKHF010000217.1:0-10439 GCA_035285305.1 Leptolyngbya sp. | reverse complement strand
ATTCGTCTACCACAACACAAATATCAAAGTCTGAATCGGGTTGAGCATTCCCCCTAGCCCGTGAGCCAAAGGCCCAAATTTGTGCATCAGGAAATTGCTGGCGCACGTTGGCAGAAAACTCCTTCAGGATTTGATGATCACGTATTTCCATGTGGCTTGCTATCTGTTTTTCTTATTTGGATTGTACTTGTTGTAGGTTCAGTAGATCACAAAGATGTCTCTTCGTATGGGCTTGGCCCTCACCCCCAGCCCCACTCCCAGGGGGGAGAGGGGGGCTAGAAAAATCCTCAAAGTCCCTCTCCCACATTGGGAGAGGGATTTAGGGTGAGGGCCAAATCAGGGCAATAGAGCGAGTTTGTGATCTACTGACCCTTGGCAACCGTTTTCCAGGATCAAGGGGCAACGATGATGGGGGATCCGATCCCCCTCAGTGCTGATCCCTCAGTGCTGATCCCTCAGTGGTGCTTGAAGCGAATTCCGAGAAAGAGGTCGTACAGGAAACTGAAGAAATCCTTCACTTGCAGGAGCCCAAGGGACTGGGGCGATCCCTTTTCATCGAGCAGGGGTCGCATCACTTCGTAGGTGGGCTTGTACTTGTACCAGGGCACGGAAGGCCAGAGGTGATGCACCAGGTGGTAGTTTTGGCCCATGATCAGCAGGTTGAGCACCGCACTGGGGTAGACGCGGGCATTTTTCCAGCGATCACGCTCCTCAAAGGGGCGATGGGGCAGGTAGTCGAAAAAGAGGCCGAGGGCGATGCCGACCACCAAGGCTGGGGAAAACCAGAAGTTGAAGATATAGCCGAGGAAGTCAAACTTCCAGGCGGCAAACACCAGCAGCGCCACAGCCAAGCGACCTAGAAACCACTCCAGCAGTTCCCAGTTGCGCCAGAGCTGACGCTTGAAAAAATAAATCTCGTGGTAGAAGAAGCGGGCGGCAATCAGCCACAGTGGCCCCCCCGTGGAGACGAAATGATCCGGGTCGTTTTCCGGGTCGTTCACGTGGGCGTGGTGCTGGAGGTGAACCCGGGTGAACACCGGGAAGGAAAACCCCAAAATCAGGGCGCTACCGTGACCCAGGACAGCGTTGATGGTGCGGTTGCTGTGGGCGGAATTATGAGACGCATCGTGGATCACCGTCCCCGACAGATGCAGGGATAACACGTTCATCAAAAACACGCACCAACTGGGCCAACCCCAGAGGAAATAGCCCACGGTAGACAGGCTAATCAGGCCTACGGAGGCCATAAACATCAACGCATTCGGACTTAAACCGCCCTCGGTTTTTAACAACTCAGGGGGCACGGTTTTCCGGATCGTCAGGGGCTGGGTTGCCGCCGACATGTCGCATCGCTCCTACACCAATATCTCCGGTAGTATACGTTACGACGCTGCGTTAATAAAGTTTTGTGACGAGGGGAGGGTGAAAATCTCAGTTACAGCGGTTAAGGGGGCTGTGGGCGGCTTCTGGGCCAAGGTTCTGGGGTGGGGGTGGGTTTGCTGCCTAGGGCGATGCCTCAAGCCATGAATCTGGCCACGGAACTGGTCACGGATCTGGTCACGGATCTGGGGGGTATGGCCCTAGCGGCGTCAAAGTCGTCGGCTGGCTGCGGTGTTTGGGCTCAGATTTGATTTAGAGTGACAAAATCCCGATTTTTATGTAAAGGTTGTCTGCTTTTATGTAGAGGTTGTCTGCTGGGTCTTCCAGAGGCTTTCGCCCTGGCCACTGGGGCCTGAGTCGCGGGGTGCCCCTGGGTTGTTGTTACCGTTCACGTTAGAGAGTTCACTATGCCGCTGAGTACCAATCATCGCCGTACTAAAATTGTCGCCACCATCGGCCCTGCAACCCAGAATGCTGACGTCCTCCGTGCCCTGATTGAAGCCGGAGCCACGACCCTACGGCTCAACTTTTCCCACGGTAACCACGAGGATCACCATCGCAGTATTCGGCTCATTCGGCAGATTTCCTTTGAGTTAAACCAGCCCGTGGGCATTTTGCAGGACTTGCAGGGGCCAAAAATTCGCCTCGGTAAGTTCGAGCAGGGGGCCATTCAGTTGGCCAAGGGCGATCCCTTTGTCCTCACCAGTGAGATCATTTTGGGCACCCAGGAGCGAGCCTGCGTCACCTACGACAAACTGGCGGAGGAAGTGCCCGTCGGATCCACCATTCTGCTGGACGATGGCAAGGTGGAAATGAAGGTGGAAGGGGTCGATTTAGAGGCCCAGGAACTCCACTGTCGCGTGGTGGTGGGCGGTCTGTTGACCAACAATAAGGGGGTGAACTTTCCGGGGGTTTACCTGTCCATTAAGGCACTCACCGACAAAGATCGGGAAGACCTGATGTTTGGCCTGAACCAGGGGGTGGATTGGGTGGCCCTCAGCTTTGTGCGCAACCCCCAGGATGTACTGGAAATTAAGGAGATTATCGCCAACGCTGGCAAGCCTGTCCCGGTCATCGTCAAGATTGAAAAACACGAGGCCATTGAGCAGATGGAGGCGATTCTCTCCCTGGCCGACGGGGTGATGGTGGCCCGGGGCGACCTGGGGGTAGAACTGCCCGCCGAGGATGTGCCGATTTTGCAAAAGCGGCTGATTGCCACCGCCAATGCCCTGGGCATTCCGGTCATTACCGCCACCCAAATGCTCGATAGTATGGTGGCAAACCCCCGCCCCACCCGGGCCGAGGTTTCCGATGTGGCCAATGCCATTTTGGACGGCACCGACGCGGTCATGCTCTCCAACGAAACGGCGGTGGGCAAGTTCCCGGTGGAGGCCGTGGCTACCATGGCCCGGGTCGCCGTTCGCACCGAGCAGGAAGGACTGGATCGGCGCGACCTGGAGAACAGCGGAGCCTATTCTATCCCCAACGCCATCAGCCAAGCCGTGGGCCGGATTGCGTCCCAACTCAATGCGGCGGCCATCATGACCCTAACCAAAAGCGGTGCCACCGCCCGCAATGTCTCGAAATACCGGCCCCAGACCCCGGTGTTGGCGATTACGCCCCATGTGAATGTGGCTCGTCAACTGCAACTGGTGTGGGGGGTCAAGCCGCTGCTGGTGCTGGATTTGCCCTCCACTACCCAAACCTTCCAGGCCGCCATGGGCGTCGCCCAGGAAAAGCACCTGCTCAAGGATGGTGATCTTGTCGTGCTGACGGCGGGCACCCTGCAAGGGGTCTCTGGATCCACGGATTTGATCAAGGTCGATGTGGTAACAGCGGTGCTAGGCCGAGGCGTGGGTATTGGCGAAGCCTCGGTCAGCGGACGGGCCAGGGTGGCCCAAAGCGGCATGGATATCAATGACTTTAACGACGGCGAAATTCTGATCGTGCCTCGCACCAGCGCCGACTTCGTGGACGCCATTCGCCGTTCCGCAGGCATTATCACCGAGGATGACAGCCTGACGGGGCACGCGGCGGTGATTGGTCTACGTCTGGGGGTGCCGGTGATTGTGGGGGTGAAAAACGCTACGGAAATCATCCGCGACGGCGCGATCCTCACCCTCGACACCCGCCGAGGACTCGTCTATTCCGGTGCCCTCGGAACCGTCCGCAACGATCCGGGGCTGGGCCTCTAGCCAGTGCATCCACACCAAGCCCCTAGTTCCGCCGTGGAACTAGGGGCTTGGTAGGCACAAGGCAGGCAAAGTCTACATCCGTAGCGTGGAACCCACGGCCAGAGCCCATGGCTCTAGCAATCGCCCTACTTATACAGTTCAGTGGACAGACGGAAGGCTAGCACGCCGGGGATGAGGGCTAGGGCCAGGGCGATGAAAACCTGAGTATCTGACATAAAACAATTCCTCAAAAACGAGATAAACAAGGGATATATAGATCCATGACGGTCGCAGAATGACCATCTTGTCTAGACCTGATTGTTCACTAAGTCGGCCTTCTCTAGGGGGAGGGGCGGAGGAACTGTTACACAGCTTAATGCTTAGGCGCAGGTCAGCCCAGATCGGCCAAAGCCCTCTCCCCGTAGGGGAAAAGGGACTTTGATGCACCTCCAGCCCCTCTCCCACGAGGAGAGGGGCTGGAGGTGAGGTCTTACCAGGACGTTGGGATCGACTGAACCTAGATCGTGGAGGCCGTAGCGGTGGCGAGTTCCTGGTTGCGGTCTTCGATCACCTTGTCGATCAACCCGTAGGCGGCGGCTTCTTCGGCGGACATGAAGTAGTCGCGGTCGGTGTCTTTTTCGATTTGTTCGATGGGTTTTCCGGTGTGGCGGGCCATCATTTCGTTCAGTTCCTGGCGCACCCGCAGGATTTCCTTGGCCTCAATGGCAATGTCGCTAGCCTGAAGGCGTTGCCGCCCGGTGCCGCCCATGGGCTGGTGGATCATAATCCGGGAGTGGGGCAGGGCGAGGCGCTTGCCGGGGCTCCCCGCCGCCAGCAGGAAGGCTCCCATAGACGCGGCTAGGCCGAGGCAGATCGTCACCACATCGGACTTGATGTACTGCATGGTGTCGTAGATCGCCATCCCTGCCGTCACCGATCCACCGGGGGAGTTGATATAGAGGTAGATGGGCTTGCTGTTGTCGTCGGAGTCGAGGTACAGCATGGCCGCCACGATGGAGTTGGCCAGGGTATCGGTGACTTCCTGACCCAGGAAGATAATGCGCTCCTGGTTGAGGCGGGTGTAGATGTCTACCCACTGGCTGTATTGGCTACCGGGCAGACGATAGGGAACCTTGGGAGTACCGATGGGCATAGCGTTTTTGCAACCTTAAAACGAGAAACAACGTCGGTTTTGAAAAGATCCTGCGGTCAAATCTGAGTAACGTAGTGGGCACTGCCCACCAGGAATTTTTTGTAGGGCAAGCTCAAACAATCGCAAACTTACCCTGCCGCCCTGCTCGTGGCCCTCGCCCTACATCCCTCTCCCAATTTGGGAGAGGGACTTTGAGAATTTTTCTGGCCCCCTCTCCTTGGTGGGAGAGGGGCAGGGGGTGAGGGCTACAACGCATCTTAATAAAAACCACAATTTAAGCAACCCCAGCGGGCATTTTGGGCAGTTCTTTGCGGCTTTCCAGAACGCGGTCGATGATGCCGTATTCCTTGGCCTCTTGGGGGTTCATGTAGAACATCCGGTCAGAATCGTGCATCACCTCATCGAGGGATTTACCGGTGCTGCGGGCCAAAATTTCCATCATGGATCGCTTGTTGTCGATCACTTCCTTGGCGCGAATTTCGATGTCCGTCGCTTGACCTTGGGCACCGCTGCGGGGCTGGTTCAGCACAATCCGGGCATGGGGCAAGCTAGCTCGATAGCCCTTGGTACCCGCCGCCAAAATCACCGCCGCCGAACCCATGGCCTGACCAATACAGATGGTGTGGACGGGGGGCTTGATGTAGTTAATGGTGTCGCAGATGGCGAAGGCTTCGGTGTCGTAGCCGATCATGTTGCCGTCGTACCAGGAGGTGCCCGTGGAGTTGATGTAGAAGAAGATGGGCTTGTCGGGGTCGTCAAATTGCAGGTAGAGCAACTGGGCGATGATCAGTTCGGTCACGTCGATGCCCACCTGTTGCTTGATGTCGTCGCCCGAGAACAGGGGCAAACCCAAGTACACAATCCGCTCCTTCAGCAGCAGGGAGGGCAAATCTGGGGGCGGCGTGCGATACATGGCATCGCCATAGTAGGGGGCTTGCACAGCTTTAATTTCCATACTCATAGACCAAACCTGCCCAAATACGGGTTTTTAACAGTGTAACGTGCTTGCGAACCGGGTTCTACCCATGCCCTGGCGGATCTCCGCCCCCCAAAGCGCCGATCCGGGAACGGATCGGGCTGATCCGCCAGCCCCCGCCCTTAGGACGGATCGACCTCCATGCGTCCGACCACGGTGGCAATCCAGCCCCGGCGTAGGGCCAGTTCCAGTAGGGCGGCAGCGAGGGCAAACATCAGCAGGCTTTCGGTGATGGCCACCAGAAACGGCCAGCCCATCATCGAGACCGCTGCCCCCACGTTAACCAAGGCCAACCCCCGCACCAGGCTAAAGGCGAAGATGACCCCAGACCGCAGGTGGGAACTGGAATCTTGGCGAACGACGTAGCGATAGGTGATGCCAAACAGGGCACCGGAAAGGGCGGCGATGGCGGTGCTGATCCAAAAGGTGATCCCCGTAAAGCCATCGAGGGTGGAGGCGGCGGCCTCGGCCCAGCCCAGGGCCGCCGCCCGATGTAGCCACAGGATCGTGGCCCCCACCGTTCCGGCCATCAGGCCCGTGAGCCCTGCGGCCTGCATCGAGGCAATCCGGTCGGCCATGCCCTGGCCTTGGTTCATGGTTTCGGCTGTGCTGTCCACCCTCTCTCCTCCTGGTTTGTGCTGAGTTTGTGCTGAGTTTGTGCTGACCGCTGGCCATACCCATGGCCGTACCGACTGATTCCGCTGAATCGCAGCAGATGGGAGCCTTTACCGTATGATAGGTATGGCTGTGTTGTCTTCTATCAACTCATTGCAATTATGGACATTTTGACCTTGGGCTGGGTATCTTTACTGGTTGTTTTCACCTTTTCGCTGTCGATGGTGGTCTGGGGCCGCAACGGCTTCTAGGATCAACCCTAACTGTCATCCCTGCGTTAGCTATGGAAGCCACCCTTGAAGCACAGGCCTTTAGCGCTCTGGCCGTGATTGCCCTGGTTCTCCTCGTGGTTGTCACGGGTGGGGTTGTTTACCTCACGGCGGCAGACTGGCGCGATCGGCGGCGGCGCAAAACCGACCAGGATGTCGTGAAGCGTCGTCCAGCCAAAGCCGCCAAGGCCGCTAGAAAGTAGTTTCAGCCGTAGTGCTCGTCCCGCTTAAATTTCCCAACAGAGGCTCGGATCGTCGGTGCTTGGCCGATATCCGGGCTTTTGTTTGGGGTTTGGGCCGTGGGGAAGTCTTCAGGACATGATGTTTCAAAGAATGGATCCGGTGTAATGGCGGCAATGGTTCCTACAACGGCGCGGCAATGGGCGCTTTCGGCCCTGCTTCAGGTACAGGGCGGAGCCTATGCCGATGTGGCCCTCCACCGCACCCTAGCCCAGGCGAAGCTATCCCCCCAGGATGCCGCCTTGGTGACGGAATTGGTCTACGGCACGGTGCGCCGCCAGCGTACCCTAGACGGACTGATTTCCCAGTTGGGCAATCGCCCCGCCGAGAAACAGCCCCCGGTGCTGCGGCTGGTGTTGCAGTTGGGGCTGTATCAACTGCGCTACCTAACGGCGATTCCGGCCTCGGCAGCGGTCAATACCAGCGTGGAGTTGGCCAAGGCCAATGGTCTCGGGCAACTGTCGAAGGTGGTGAATGGTCTGCTGCGGCAGTACGAACGGTTGACCGCAGCCGGTACCGATCCCCTAGGGCTGCCCGATGATCCCACAGTGGCCCTAGGGGTGCGCCACAGCTACCCCGACTGGATCATCGACCTGTGGCGGCCACAGATTGGCGACCCTGAAACCGATCAGCTTTGCCAGTGGTTTAACCGGGTGCCCAGTCTAGATCTGCGGGTAAACCGTCAGCGGGCCACGGTGGATCAGGTGGAGCAAGCCCTCGGGGCGGCGGGCCTAGTCACGGAGCGCCTGCCCGGATTGCCCTGGGCCTTGCGGTTGGGGCCAGCGCCGGGGGCCATCACCCATCTACCGGGCTACGACCAGGGCTGGTGGGCGGTGCAGGATGCCAGCGCCCAGTGGGTGGGGCAGGTTTTAAACCCGCAACCGGGGGAAACCGTGATTGACCTCTGTGCTGCGCCGGGGGGCAAGGCCACCCACCTGGCGGAAATGGTGGGGGATCAGGGCCTCGTGTGGGCCTGTGATCGCACCGCCTCGCGCCTGAAAAAAGTCACCCTCAATGCCACCCGCCTGCACCTCCATAACCTCCGTACCCACCTGGGCGACAGCACCGATCTATCCTTCCTCCATGGCCAAGGGGATCGCGTCTTGGTCGATGCGCCCTGCTCTGGGTTGGGCACCCTGCACCGCCACGCCGATGCCCGCTGGCGACAAACCCCAGCCTCCATTCAGTCGCTCATCCCGCAGCAGCAGGCCCTACTGGCGGAGGGAGCCCGCTGCACCAAACCGGGCGGCACCCTCGTCTACGCCACCTGCACCCTACACCCCGCCGAGAATGAGGCCGTGATCCAAGCGTTTTTGCAGCAGCATCCCCACTGGCAAAGCTATCCCCCCGAAATCCCCCTGGCCGCTGGCCTCCAGCCTAGCCCCGAGGGTTGGCTACATCTATGGCCCCATCGCCAGGGGATGGACGGATTTTTCATAGCCTGCCTGCGCCCTGAATAAAGGGTGAGGCAAAAGGGTGAGGCCATTGTGTTGTTTTGTTGCTCAGGGCCATCGCTTACTCACCAAAGGTTTAGTTTCAGCAACAACTTCCCCGAAACCCCCTAGTATTTCGTAGGCTAGAGGGGAATAAGCTGGGGATCAACGCTTAGGGATGACGGTGGGGGATGACTGTGGCAACAGGCCCAGGGGTCGCCCGCCCGTCGGCCTTGGCCCAGTTTATTGGTGAACTGGGTATTGAGACCATGCCGCTAACGGTTTTGCTGGCCGAAGACGATGAGGGCACCCGTCTCTCCATTTGTGATTATTTGGAGCTAGAGGGGTATTCCGTGGTGCTGGCTAGCGACGGCGAAATGGCCCTACAACAGGTGTTCGACTATCAACCCCAACTGATCATTACCGACATTGGTATGCCCTATCTGGACGGCTATACGTTGATCCAAAAGGTGAGGCAGCATCCCGCTTTTCGGCTGCTGCCGGTTATTTTTTTGACCGCCCACAACCAAATGCAGGATCGAATTCGGGGCTATCAAGTGGGCTGTGATGCCTATTTACCCAAACCCTTTGATCTCCAGGAAATTGGGGCCATTGTTCGGAATTTGCTGGAGCGATCCCAATTGATCCAGTCAGCTTGGATTCAGCAGGTGGCGCTGCAAACGGCCCAACAGCGAGCCATGCAAGCGGAAGCCGCCGCCGTTAAGGATGAAGCCCATCCGTCTACGGCGACCCCCACCCTCTGTCCGCCGCTGCCGGATCTGGGGCCAGATCTCACCCCTCGGGAGCAGGATGTGCTGGTTTTGCTCTCCGATGGGCTGTCCAACGCCCAAATTGGTGATCGGCTTTTCCTCAGCCCGCGCACGGTGGAAAAGTACGTTAGCAGCCTATTGCGCAAAACCGACACCAACAACCGTTCTGAACTGCTGCGCTTTGCCATCAGCCACCACCTCGTCACCTAGGTAGCGGCTGGGCCATGGCAGCGGACTAGCCGGAGACTAGCCCTGGTTTGACCTAGCGGAGGCTGAGTTCGGGGCTGGCTTTGCCGCCAACGATGGCCGGGTCGATCGCGAAATCCTCGGCAATGAGGCGCGCCGTCATCTTGGCGGACATCATCACGCTGGGGGTGCCTGCGCCCGGTTGGGTGCCGGCACCGACCAGGTACAGGTTGCGGATGTCTTCGCTGCGGTTGTGGCCTCGGAAGAAGGCCGACTGCACCAGCAGCGGCTCGGGGCCAAAGGCGTTGCCCTTGTAGGCGTTGAGGGTGCCCTCGAAGTAGTCGGGGGTGATGTAGCTCTTGCACACCAAGCGCTGCCGCAGGTTGGGCAGATAGCCCCGATCTTCTAGGTAGCTGAAGACGGCCTCACAGAGTTGTTCCCCGGCCTCGTCCCAGTTGATGCCCGAGTAGTTATTGGGCACGGGCACCAGGGTATAGGCGGCATGGTGCCCAGGGGGGGCCAGGGAGGGATCGGTGAGGGTGGGCAGGTGCAGGTATTGGGAGAAGTCTTTGGATAGCACCTTGCGGCCAAAGATGTTTTTCAGCAGTCCTTCGTAGCGGGGGCCAAGCAGAATGGTGTGGTGGCAGAGCTTCTCCGACTCGGTGCCGTCGGCCTTGAAGCCAAAGTAAATCACAAACACCGACATCGATTGCTGGGTCAGCTTCACCCGCAGGTCGCTGTTCCAGAAGCGGTACTGGGGTTCGATGAGCTTACTGTAGGTGTTGGCCCAGTCGCCATTGGAGATCACCACGTCCGCATCCATCACAGTGCCGTCGGCGAGGGTAATGCCCGTGGCCACCTTATCGTTGCCCTGGCGGCGGACGTTGATTTTGGTGACTTCGGTGTTGTAGCGGATTTGGCCGCCCAAGTCCTCAAATTTTTTCACGAAGCCCTGCACCAATGCCCCGGTGCCGCCCATGGCAAAGTGGATGCCCCAGGTTTTTTCTACGAAGTGAATCATGGCGTAGATGGCGGGCACCGACAGGGGGTTGCCGCCCACTAGCAGCGGCTCGAAGGTGAACACCTGGCGCAGTTTGTGGCTCTTGAAGTAGCGGCTGCTGAAGCGGAACAGGTTACGCACCGCATCCAACCGCAGCAGGTCGGGGGCCACTTTCAACATATCGCCGACGGTGCCGAAGTGGGTGTAGCCAAGCTGCAAAAAGCCCCGCTCAAAAATGGCCTT
>JAYKHF010000216.1:0-2718 GCA_035285305.1 Leptolyngbya sp. | reverse complement strand
ACGGAGTTGGTGACTCGTGAGGGCGGGCGGGTGTGGATTGACGAGTATCTGCATGGCTATCGCGACGCTGAGGCCGTGGCCGCTGAGGTGGGGGGCGACCATTGGCTGGCCTACCTGGGCCGGACGCCGTTGTTAATTTTGGCCTTGCAAGCCCTGGCGGTGACGCTGCTGGCATTGTTGGCCTTAAACCGTCGGTTGGGGCAGCGGCGCAGGCTGAAAACGCCCCCAATCGACAACAGCCGAGCCTACATCCAAGCCCTAGCGGGGGTGTTGCACAAGGCCAACAGCCACGATTTTGTGGTGCAAACCCTCAGTCAGGCGGAGCGCATTACCCTACAGAAAGCCCTGGGATTGGGCGAAGTTCCTGTTCCCAATGACCGACTACAAGCGGCCTGGGTGCAGCAGTACCGCCGCAGTTCTAGGGAACTGGCGGATATTCTCAACCCGCCCACCCCCCGCACCGAAACCCAACTGCGAGACTGGCTCCAGCGGGTACAATCCCTACAGCCCCTTTCCTCCGGAGATTCTGGCAACCCATGAGCGACCTTCAGGCGGCGATCAATCGCATTAGCAAAACCCTCAGTGGCGTAGTGGTGGGGCAAGAGACCCTAGTACAGCAGCTTTTGGTGGCGTTGCTGGCGGGGGGGCATGTCATTTTAGAGGGGGTACCGGGGACAGGAAAAACCCTGCTGGTGCGGGTGCTGTCGCGGCTAATTCAATCGGATTTTGCCCGGATTCAGCTCACGCCGGACATCCTGCCCTCGGATATTTCCGGCACCAACGTCTTTGACCTCACGAACCGCACCTTTACCCTCAAGCGTGGCCCGGTGTTTACCCAGGTTTTGCTGGCGGACGAAATCAACCGCACCCCGCCCAAAACCCAGTCGGCCCTGCTGGAGGCGATGGAAGAACAGCAAGTTACCCTGGACGGCACCAGCCACCCCCTGCCCGACCTGTTTTGGGTGGTGGCCACCCAGAACCCCCTGGAATTTGAGGGCACCTATCCCCTGCCAGAGGCCCAGCTCGACCGCTTTCTGTTTAAGCTGGTGGTGGATTACCCTGCCCCCGCCGCCGAAAAACAGATGCTCCTCAATGCCCAGGCCGGATTTGAGGCGAAACGGTTAGATATTGGCCAGCTAAAGCCGATTTTAGCCGCAGATCACATCCTGGCGGCACGGAAGGAAGCGAAGGCCGTCCCTGTGCAGGAGTCGATTTTGGATTACCTGCTGGCCCTGGCCCAAAAAACCCGTCAGCACGCGGATTTGGAACTGGGCACATCCCCCCGATCCACGGTGCAGTGGCTGGCCGCCAGCAAGGCCCACGCCTGGATCAACGGCCAGGAATACGTCACGCCAGACAATGTCAAAGCCGTCGCCCCCGCCCTGCTGCGCCATCGCCTAGTGCTGGGGGCCGAAGCCCAACTGGACGGCCTCACCACGGATCGGGTGATCCAGGGGGTGCTGGATGCCGTGGCGGTGCCCCGCTGATGGCCATCGTTCCCACGGGCAAAACCTACGGCCTGCTGCTGGGGGGCGGGCTGGTGGCAACGCTGTTGGCCAACTTTTTTGATGCGCCAAATCGTCTAGGGCTAGCCCTGCTATCGCTAGGACTCTTCGATGGCCTTGTCCTGTTAGCCATGCTGTGGGACGGCTGGCGGGTAAAGTCGCGACGGGCCACCATTACGCGGGATCGCCTCCATCGCCTCTCCATTGGCCGAGATAACCCCATCACCCTCCAGGCCGAAGCACCCCACCGCACCCACCTGCGCCTGTTCGACAACTACCCCACCGACTTCGATGGCACCCCTATGCCGCTCACCGTCACCCTCCAGGCCCGCCAGCCCGAAACCCTCACCTTCACCGTCCACCCCAAGCGGCGCGGCGAATACCCCTGGGGCGATGGGCAAATCCAACAGCTTGGCCCCCTTGGCTTGGCCTGGGCCGATTGGACAATCCCCGCCGCCACCACCGTGGCCGTCTACCCCGACCTCATCGGCCTGCACCAGCTTTCGGTGAAGCTCGCCCTCCAGGCCACGGGCACCCTGAAGCAAAAGCGACGGCTGGGGGTGGGCACCGAATTTGCCGAACTGCGGGAATATGGCATCGGCGACGACCTACGCTTTATCGACTGGAAGGCCACCGCCCGCCTCAGCCAGCCCCTAGTGCGGGTGCTAGAGCCAGAGCGGGAACAAACCCTGCTGATTTTGCTCGATCGCGGTCGGCTGATGACGGCCCAGGTGCAGGGCCTCACCCGGTTTGATTGGGGCATGAATGCGGCCCTCTCCCTGGCGCTGGCGGGGGTAAGCCGGGGGGATCGGGTGGGCCTGGGCGTGTTTGGTCGCACCCTGCACACCTGGCTCCCCCCCAAGGGCGGACGGGCCAATTTTCAGCAAATGATCGAACGGCTTACCCCCATCGAACCCGTGCTGGAGGAATCTGACTACCTGGCCGCCGCTACCCACGCTGCCCAACATCAGCACCGCCGCTCCCTGGTCGTCATCATCACCGATATCGTGGACGAAACCGCCAGCGCAGAGTTGCTCTCGGCCCTGGCCCGCCTGCGCCCCCGCCACCTGCCCTTTTGCATCACCCTGCGCGACCCCGCCATCGACCGCCAAGCCCACCAACCCACGACAGAAGTAGATGCCGCCTACCAACGCGCCGTGGCCCTAGATTTGCTGAGCCAACGCGAAACGGCCTTTGCCCGCCTAAAAAAACG
>JAYKHF010000215.1:0-12852 GCA_035285305.1 Leptolyngbya sp. | reverse complement strand
TGGGAAGGTTTGGCCAAGGATTATCTCACCCAGAACGCCTCCCCTCAGGATTGGCTAGATGCTTTGCCCGCTATGGCTTCTAGGGGAGTGGCGCAATTTTTGGGAAGCCGTGGGCCAGTGCTGGCTCCGATGGCGGCCTGTGCCACCGGGCTGTGGGCCATTGCCCAGGGGGCCGACCTAATTCGGCAAGGGCAATGCCAGCGGGTGATTGTGGGGGCCGGGGAAAATCCGATCACACCGCTGACCCTGGCCGGATTTGATCGCCTGGGAGCCCTGGCCCCAACGGGCTGCTACCCCTTTTCCCCCCAGCGGGAAGGCTTAGCCCTGGGGGCGGGAGCGGCGATTTTAGTGCTGGAATCGGCCCAATCCTTGGCCCAGCGGCCCCATATCCAGCCCTACGGCTGTATTTTAGGGGCCGGACTGAGTGCCGACGCCTATCATCTGACGGCCCCAGATCCGGCCCAAATCGGGAGTCGCTTGGCCCTAGCACAGTGTCTTCGCCATAGCGGTCTCAGGGCTGAGGATATCCACTACATCCACGCCCACGGCACCGGCACCCAGCTTAACGATGCCCACGAAGCGGCGTTGATTTCCCATTGCCTGCCGCACCTGCCGCCGCTGAGTTCCACCAAGGGAGCCACAGGCCATACCCTCGGTGCATCGGGAGCTATTGGGGCTGTCTTTTGTTTGCTGGCTCTGCGACACCAACGGCTTCCCCCCAGCGTGGGCCTGCTCGGTGAATCGATTTACCCCAACCTGGTTGCCCAAAGTCGGCCTGCCCGGATTACGAACGCGCTCTGCCTGAGCTTTGGTTTTGGCGGACAAAATGCGGTGCTTGCTCTGGGTACTGCCCCCAGTTCAGGGGGTTCAAGACTGCCTTAGTTGGAGGTCGATGGGCCAGCCCCTGCGGCGCGGTACTGGGCGCAGGCGGAGAGGAACTGGGCGGCCTGCGCCTTGCAGCCCTGCCAATGGAGATGCACGTAGGAGGCATGGACTTGGTGGACGGCCCAACCCTCGGTGGTATGGGGGGATTGGGCGTCAAAGCGGCGCAGTTGGAACAGGGGGGCGGCGGGCGGCATCGTCACCTGGGAATGGTGAAATTCGTGGCCCCACACCCGCTGCTGGGCCTGGAGGGCAACGCTGTCTAGGGTGGCGGTGGCCTGTCGATAGCCCAGGGTGAGCCGCGACTGCATCGTCACCGCCGTGGGCAGAACCCCGACCATGGGCCAAGGCTGTCCCTGCAAATCGATCAGCGTTTCGGCCAAATACATCAGGCCCCCGCACTCGGCGTAGGTGGGCAGTCCGGCGGTGATCCGCTGCCGGAGGTGCTGCCGGAGGGGCTGATTTTCCGCTAGTTCCGCCCCAAACATTTCCGGGAAGCCGCCCCCGAGATACAGGCCATCCGTGGCTTCGGGTAGGGTGCGATCCACCAAGGGGCTCCAGGGCACCAGTTCCGCCCCCAGTTCCCTGAGGTAATCCAGGCCGTCGGCGTAATAAAAACTGAAGGCGGCATCTTGGGCCACGGCGAGGCGGGGGCGCAGGCGATGGATAGGGTCGCCAGGGACGGCCCATCCCCCTGGCGACGGATCGGGGGCGGCGGGGATCGGGGGCGGCGGGGGCAGGGTCGCCTGTGCCCGATCCACTGTCAGCAGGGGGCGCAGGCAATCCCAGTCAAAACCGGTTTGGCCCAGGTGGGCGAGGCGATCGAGGTAGTCCTGAAGCTGGGGTAGTTCGGCGGTGGGCACCAGGCCCAGGTGGCGGTCGGGAATGGTGATCTCGCGCTGCCGCCGTAATACGCCTAAAATCGGCACCTCTGCGGTCTTGAGGGCACCCTGCAAGAGTTCCAAGTGGCGATCGCTACCCACCCGGTTCAGCACCACCCCCGCTAGGGTCAGGTCGGGATCTAGACTGCGGTAGCCATGGACAATGGCCAATACCGACCGGGAAAGTCGGCTGCAATCGACGACCAAAACCACGGGCAAATTCAAGAGCTTGGCGATCTGGGCGGTGCTGGCGGTGTCCGAAATCCCGGTGGCCCCATCAAACAGGCCCATCACCCCTTCCACCAGGGCAAAGTCGGCATCCCGGCACTGTTCCCCAAAGCACTGGCGCACGTAGTCCTCTGAGGTGATCACCGGGTCGAGGTTGTAGCAGGGGCGACCCGTGACCCGACGATGAAACATGGGGTCGATGTAGTCTGGCCCCACCTTGAAGGACTGCACGCGCCGAGAAGTCTGAGCTAAGGCCGCCAGCAGCGCCAGGGTGACGGTGGTTTTGCCGACGCCGCTCCGCTCCCCTGCAATGACGACACCGCCCTGACCTAACCGCCCCATCCTGCGCCCATCCTGAATAGCCTTACCACGGTTGACATCCTCCTCGGCCTGAAGGTTGCCCTTCCCAATGTACGTCTTCCCTGAACCCCAGGCGAGAACGGCTTGGGGTCGGCGAGTTCTGTACAATAGATGCACGGTGCGCCAGATTGTTGCAGACTGTTACAAAGAAGCCGTGATTTGGATGGTTTCTGGGCTCGGCCCACGGGCTGGGCTCATCTCAATTGATGTCATCAATGGATGTTTCTAGGACTGGATAGGCGACATGGATGCCGCTGTTACCATTGAAAATTTGAAAAAGTCCTACGGTGCTGTGCCAGCGGTACGTGGCGTTTCTCTGACGATTCAGCCGGGGGAAATCTTCGGCCTATTGGGGCCAAACGGGGCGGGCAAAACCACGACGATCCGCTGCCTCTGCACCCTGGCCATCCCCGACGAAGGGCGGATGGAGGTGATGGGGCTGTCCGTGGTGGATCAGCCTCGGCAGGTGCGGCAGCGGCTGGGCTACATTGCCCAGGAAATCGCCCTGGATAAAGTTCTGACCGGGCGAGAACTGCTGCAACTGCAAGCCGACCTGTACCACATGCCCAGGGGGATAGCCCGCCAGCGCATTGACCAAATGATCGCCCTGCTGGAACTCGGAGACTGGGCCGACCGCAAGACCGGCACCTATTCTGGCGGTCTGCGCAAGCGGCTAGATTTGGCCCTAGGGCTGCTGCATCAGCCCGATGTGTTAGTCCTGGATGAGCCAACGGTGGGCTTAGACATTGAAACCCGTTCCGCCGTGTGGGGCTTTCTCCGTCAGTTGCGGGCCGCTGGCACCACGGTGCTGATCACCAGCCATTACCTAGAGGAAGTGGATGCCCTGGCGGATCGGGTGGCGATCATCGATGGGGGTCGGGTGATTGCGGCGGGGTCGCCCCGGGATCTGAAGGATCAGCTTGGGGGGGATCGCATCACCCTGCGGGTGCGGGAGTTCACCCCCGATGACGAGGCTGAAACCGTGAGGGCACTGCTGCTGGATCTCCCCTTTGTGCGGGGGGTGATCCTCAATGCCGCCCAGGGCAATTCCCTCAACCTGGTGGTAGACCGGGAACCCAGTGCCTTAGCCGTCGTCCAAACCACCCTCGACCAGGCTGGTCTGCCGATTTTTGGCATTTCCCAATCGCGACCCAGCCTCGATGATGTCTACCTGGCCGCTACGGGGCGCACCCTGATGGATGCGGAACTGGCCGCCGTGGGGCAGCGTGACTTTAAAAAAGAGAAAAAACAGGCGATGAAGGGAGGCTAACCCAGATCATGAGCACCACCTTACCGAATCCATCCAACCCTCGCCCGGGATCCCCATCCCTGAGCGATGCTGAACTACAGGCCTGGAAAACCCATCAGACCCAAGCAGAGGCCGATCCGGGGGTGTTCTCTGGGGCCTTTGTGCAGGAGACCCTGGCCATGGCTCGCCGCCTGTTTATTCAACTCCAGCGTCGGCCTTCCACCCTGGTGGCCGGGGTGATTCAGCCCCTGATTTGGCTGGTGCTCTTTGGGGCGTTATTTCAAAATGTGCCCTCAGGGCTGTTTGGGGAAAGCCGTAACTATGGCCAATTCCTCGGGGCGGGCATCCTGGTCTTTACCGCCTTTGGCGGTGCCCTAAACGCTGGGTTGCCCGTCATGTTTGACCGGGAGTTTGGCTTCCTGAACCGTTTCCTGGTTGCGCCCCTCGCCTCCCGCTATTCCATTGTGCTGGCTTCGGCCCTGTTTATTGCCGCCCTCAGCCTGGTGCAAACCGCCGCCATTTTGGCCCTCAGTGCGGTGCTGGGGGCGGGCCTGCCCCAAGGTCTGGGGTTGGTGCTGGTGTTGTTCATCGTGATGACCCTGGTGCTGGGGGTGACGGCCCTGAGCCTGGGCCTCACCTTTGCCCTACCGGGCCACATTGAGCTCCTCGCCGTCATCTTCGTCACTAACTTGCCCCTGCTTTTTTCCAGCACGGCCCTGGTGCCCTTGGATTTTATGCCCAGTTGGCTTCAGGTGATCGCCAGTCTCAACCCCCTGACCTATGCCATTGAACCCATCCGCTACGTCTATCTCCATCCGGCCTGGAGCTTGAGTAGTACCGTACTCGTGACTCCGTTTTGGACCGTGTCTTTGGGGCTGGCCCTCGGGGTGTTAGTGGCCTTCTGTGGGTTGGCCCTAGGGCTGATCCAACCCCTCCTGCGCCGCCGCATGGCTTAGCTAGCAGGGCCTCGATCCGTCCCCTGGGGGATTTGCTATAGTTTGGAACAGACTAGAGCCTGGGTTCGTCATGTTGTTACGCCAATGGTGTTAAGGAGGCTTTCGATGGCTAACCGACTTTTCCTAGTCCCCGGATTGGGGCTGATCGCCCTTTTGTGCGGAATGGCCCCCAGTGCGTTGGCCCAGTCAGTTCCCACGAGCGATCCCACCAGTCCCCAGGTGGTCGATCCGAATGCGGGCTTTGGCACGACCGAACACCGTGAGGGTGCCTTTGGCGGTGGATCCAACTCGCCCTTTGACCTGATCCACCGGGCCGTGTTAACGAATGAAATGAGCTCGTCGGACTTCAGCCGCATCCACCAAAACCGCATGGCCACCGAAGCCGCTAATTTCCGTGCCCTCCAGCAGGAAGCCCTGCGCCGTCAGCAGGCCACCGAGCCGGGGGCCACTCCTGCCGAAGATACCGATGCATCCTTGTAGCGCTTTGGGTGGGATGCCCCACCTTCGTTACGCGGACTTAGGCCACAGGGGCACATTGTGATCGAATCTGCCCAATCAGATCGCCTAAGCCGTAGGGATTGATGCGGTAGCTGAGCGGATGGGCAATGAGGCGGGCGGTGCTGTGGTAGAGCACCTCTAGCTCGACGAGGTTGTTCTCCTTCAAGGTTTTGCCCGTAGACACAAGGTCAACGATGGCTTCGGACATTCCGGTGATGGGGCCAAGCTCCACGGAACCGGAGAGGGGAACAATATCCACGGGCAGATCCAGGCTCTGGAAGTAGTCTTCGGCGCTGCGTACAAACTTAGATGCAATGCGACTATGGGCCGGAATATCGAGGGAAGACCGATAGGGGCTGTCGGCTTTGACCGCCACCGACAGGCGACAGCCGCCAAAGCCCAAATCCGCCAAGTTGGCCACGGTGGGTTGTTTTTCCCGCAGCACGTCATAGCCCACGATGCCGAGTTGCGCCTGACCATACTCCACATACACAGGAACATCCTGGGCGCGCACGAGCAGGGCTCTGGCGCGTCCGGTGGGGTCAAGAATTTGCAACTGACGGTTGGCCTTGTCTTGGAACAGGCTGAAGTCTAAGCCAACCCGCTGAAGGAGTTGAATACTGTCGCCGAGGAGCGACCCCTTGGGCAGGGCAATGGTAAGCATAGGCGGGAAACGCGATGGCCTCCGTTATCTTACACCCTGCTCCATTCCCATCGGGTCAAAATTGCTGGCCGATATAGATCGAACGAACTTCCCCATTGCGGCGCACCACGGCCTCTTGGTTAGAAACCGACACCAGGCTCCAACCGGCATTGCCAATGCGTTCGCCAATGTAGACCCGCTGGGAGATGCCGTTAATGTCAAAGAGAGCGGCGGATCGGCTCCCAAGTTCCAGCACCCCCACCAGCACATGGCTCACGCCAGGGGTGGCAGGCTGGGCTGGGCTGGGGACGCCGGTGGCGGGCGGCACCTCGGAGGGCGTCGGGGTGGTCGCGGGGGGATTCGCGATGGGAGACCGTTCGAGCACTGGGGGGGCTGCCGGGGGCGTCGTGGGCATGGCCGGGGGCGTCGTTTGGTAAGGAATGTAGACCCGTTCAATCACATTAATGCGGCCCGGAATGGCGGCATCTAGGCCTTGGGGCGGGAGGCCTACGGGGGGCAGCAGGGCGTTGTTAGGCCAGGGGGTTGGGGCCTCCTGGGGGGTGTCGGCTTGGTTCTGGGCCACCTGCTGTTCAATGGTATCGAGGGATCGCTGGAGATAGGTCAAAAACTCGGTGTCACTTTGGGCGGCGGCACCCTCCTCAGCAAGGTCAACCGCTGCATTGGGCCGCTGCCCCAACCACAGCAGGGCCGCAACTCCCGCCAGGGAGAGCGCCGTGCAGCCCAGCAACAGCCGATCAAACCACTTGCCCAGGGTGGTTTTGGCCGCAGGGGTGGGGTAGTCTGCGGCCTCGGCAAAGGTGGCCAGGGCGGTGTCTAGGCTCGGGTCGGAGGCAGGGGGGCTCTCCTGGGACGGGCTGAGATCCTGGGGCGGCAACGGCTGAAGGGCGGTTTCCTCAGGGGCTGGGGGTGCTTTCAGTTCCGCTTCTACGGCATTGAGGGCGGCTTCGTCACCGTCGAGCAATCGGTCGAGATCCCCAAAGAGCCCCGTCATGAGGGTATCGGCATAGGTACTCACCAACTGCTCGGGTTCCAGGCGCTCAGGCTCCAGCCGCTCGGGTTCCAGCATCATCACCTCAGGGGACGTGGCCACGGATTCCTCCGGGGGAGCCGTTTCGGGGATGAGGGTGGCGGTTTGGGGAGACGGATCTGGGCTCATGGGTGTGTCCTGGGGATAACGTCCTAACGTAGCCACGGGGGGCGAGTTGGGATGATGTTTGTGACTGTGGCCCATCGTGGCTCAGTCAATGGCTCAGTCAGGCCAATGGGCCTTAATTGGCAGAAGTGTACTCCAACTTTCAGAATCTTTCACACCTTTCAGGATCTTTCCCAGGACAAATTTACCGTCGTTGTAATTGGGCCGCATAGGGCAGGGCAGAGGCTGATGGTGTAGTGATCCTGGGAGGCCTGACATGGCCGGGGATCGGGGGAACTGGAGCTAGGGTTTCCCCTCGGCTTTCCCCGCCGATGGAGGTTCGGCCTCGGGCGATTGTTCGGCGGTGATCCAGTCGATAAATTGACGGGCGGTGCGGCCAGAACGCCCGTTGTGGCGGGTGGCCCACTGGAGCGACCTCGCCGTGAGTTCGTCGGGGGGAAGGGCCAGGTGGGCCTGCTGGGCGAGGTGGTAGACGATGGCTAGGTAGGTGGACTGGTCGGCGGGTTCAAAGGTGAGGGTCAGGCCAAAGCGATCGCTAAAGGAGAGCTTTTCCTGCACCGTATCCCAGGCCTGTACCTCGTCTTGGTCGCTGGGGCGGGGGCGATCGCTAAAATATTCCCGCACCAGGTGGCGACGGTTGGAGGTGGCATAGACCACCAGATTCTGGGGGCGAGCGGTGACGCTTCCCTCCAGTACCACCTTCAGGGCTTTGAAGGCCTCATCATCCTCTTCAAAGGACAGATCATCCACAAACACAATGAACTTTTGGGGAGCATGGCGCAGTCGGTTCACAATTTGGGGGAGGTCGGTGAGGGCGGGTTTAGGCACCTCAATCAGCCGCAATCCCTGGGGGCCGTACTCATTTACCAGCGCCTTCACCAGGGAGGATTTCCCCGACCCCCGACTGCCATAGAGCAGCACATTCAAGGCGGGATAGCCCCGCAGCAGGGCCAGGGTATTTTGCCGCAGTTGTTGGCGCGGATGGTCGTAGGCGGTCAGGGTGTCTAGGCGCACGGGATCGGGATGGGCCACGCCCCGTAGATCACCATGCTGCCAGGTAAAGACTTGATATTGGGCCAGTGGCCCCACCCCATGCCGCTGATAATGGGCCACTAGGGCTTCCAGTTGATCGGGCCAAGCCAGATCCGCCGCAAAGGTAAACGGTAGGGGGGCAGGCAGGGTATCCCAGGCCACCGGAGCCCGGTCTAGGCCACCGACCACCTGAATCCAATCCGCCACCTGGCGGCTAGACAGGGCATGGAGGCGCTGCAATAGCGCCAGATCGTGGCGGGCGGCCTGTTCTAGCGCCGGAGCAATGTCCCCTAGGCCGTGGCGCTGTACCTGTTGGGTGAAGGGATTATCGGCGTAGGCAATCCGCCGCTGTAGATAGCTTGACCAGGTTTCCTGGGTCGTCGCTAGGGCTTGAAACCAGAGGCTATAGGCCCGTAGGCTCTCCGTGGTCGATTGGCCCGCAACCGCATCCAGGAGGGCCACAAAGGCCTGCCCCACCTCATCCTCCACACTGCCTCCGTAGATCAGCAGCGTGGCGAGGGTCTGGCGGTAGTCCTGAATCTCGGCCAGGATGGTGCTAGGGAACTGGGTCATGGTGAACTTGTCCAGGGAAGGATGCCCCGAGGGCTAGACCGATGATACCTGGGAGCGCTCCTAAGCGTGGCCTGGTTCATTCATTGGGGGGCGCGATGGCCGCTGCTGCCTTCAGCCTAGGCGAACTAGGCCGCCAGAGGGTTGGCGTGGGCAATCTCCTCGACCATGTCAAAGACCCGATCCAACTGAGTGAGCTCGAAAATGATGCGGATGGTGGGGGGCACGGCACAGAGGTAGAACCGCTTGCTGCGCTGACGGGCCTGCTTGAGCGCGGAGACCAGAGAAATCAACCCGGCGCTATCTAGGGATTCCACCCGACTCATATCGACCACCAGCCCCACCGACTGATCGCACTGGATCTGCTCTACCAAGCTGAGGTGAAAGTCTTGAGCATTGGCCGCGTTGAGGGATCCGTGGGCTTGTACAACAGCCATAGCGTTCGTCATCGTTTGCATACCCGACATACTCCTGAGTTCCCTGGCGTAGCTTTAATGAATGTAAAGCATGAACATCATAGTCTACGTATTCTACTTCTACGAAATTAAGCGTTATTTCTTAGATGGAAGGTGCTTCCGTGATGAAGTTTGCCATATCTTGATGGGGAACGGGGTTTCACGGAGGAAGCTCATCCGTAGATTTGCTGAATATAACTAAGTCCTCGGGTTCCGTCCGTGATTTGAATCACTCCCTTCAAACTTCTTGACAAAGCCAGTAGCTATGGTTTTGTCCATTGGGGGATGGGGTCGGCCATCGCTTTACGAAATCTTCACAAAAACAATTGTAGCCGTGAAAACACGGGACATCCCCGGATCTGCCCTCCGCTCGACGGGCGATCCCCCCTAGGTGCCAGTCTTGGAGAGGCCACCGCTAATGGCTAGGGGAGGGCATCGTCTGGGTGGGAGGTCGTTCTAAGCTGCGCCCAAAGACGACGGGTAAACTGGGATACGATGGCGTTGCAATCTAGGTCAGCCGCCGCATCGGTCTGATTGGGCAGGATGGCCATCAAGGCCAAAAAATCCGTATCGAGGGCGGGGAGAAACTGATCCAGTGGCCAAAGGAGATCGGGCACCGTCGGTATCCTCCCGATCTGCCCCTCCCCTAACCCCAGAATTCCAGAGGCCGCTAGGGGGATCGCCGCCTCCAGCGTCACCAAAACCAGTGGCCTAACCCAGGCCAGTCGCCGATCGGTCAAGACATCGATCACCTCTGTGTAAAGCCGACTGTCATCGCAGGGGAGGTAGACAATTTGATGGGGGTGAAAGGGGGGTGAACCGGGGGTCTTGTCCTGAATCATTGTGGATCGTGCAGATGGCTAGGGGGTGAGGGAAAGCCAACCCTGCTGGGCGGAGGATGCCAAACCTAGGGTAACGTTTTATGATGTGGAGCATTGCTTAAAATACTCAAAAGCGCCCTAGGGAAAAAGCGCCCTAGAGAGATTGTCTCCAGGGCCATGGGTCGGACAGATCTGAGTCGGACAGATCTGAGTCGGACAGATCTGAGCCGGACAGATCAGGGCATGACCCTAGCCGCCAGAGTCCACAGAACAATCACGATTGCTGGGAAGATGAGGTGTTGCTGTGTCGGTTGAAACGATTGAAAAGAAGTCAACCTCAACCATTCGTAAGCCTGCCCCTCGCTATCGGGTGTTGCTTCACAATGATGACTTCAACTCCATGGAGTACGTGGTGGAGGCTCTGTTGAAGGTGGTGCCTAGCCTCACCATGCCCCAGGCGGTAGACATTATGATGCAGGCCCATACGGCGGGGGTGGCCCTAGTCATTACCTGCGCCCTCGAACCGGCTGAGTTCTATAGCGAAAGTCTGCGTGGCCTTGGTTTGATCAGCACCATCGAGCCGGATGAATAGCCGGAAATGGCCCCAGTGGAATGTGGCCCAGTGGCCCGCCTTGGCCCGAGTATTTACCTTCCTCGGGCTGGCGGTCGTGCTCTGGTTTCCAGTGGCGTGGCCCTTCTACCGCCTCTCTAGCCAAGGCCGACTGCCCGGTGGAGACTTAATCCCCACCGCCATGCTGTACCTGGTGTTTTTAGCCCTCTTGCCCCAGTGGCAGCGGCGGGTGCACGGGTGGAGTCAACCTTGGCAGGCCGTCGGTTTTACTGGGTTTCGGCGGCTGTGGCGAGGATTTGGGATCGGCTTGGGGCTAGGGATATGCAGCCTGGTCACCCTTGGACTCATTCAGTGGGGCCTGGGCTGGGCGGTGCCCAAGGCCGACTCCATCGCCACCGAACCGTGGATCGCCATTATTTTGGGCGGTGCGCTCACCGCCTTTGCCGTGGGCTGGTCGGAGGAAGTGCTATTTCGGGGCTGGCTGTTGGGAGAACTGGAGCGGGGGCTTTCGGCGAAGATGGCCCTCGTCCTCAATAGCCTAGTCTTTGCGGTGGCCCACTTTATCAAACCTCCAGCGGTGATGCTGCAAATGCTGCCCCAATTCCTGGGCCTGTTTCTGCTAGGGATGATCCTGGTGTGGGCGCGGCGAGCGGCCCTGGTGCCCCTTCCCCGCATGGGTAGCCTGGGATCAGCGGTGGGCATTCACAGCGGACTCGTGTGGATGTACTACATCTTTGACGTTGGCCATCTCTTCCAGGTCACGGGTCGTGTCCCGGCCTGGGTGACAGGCTTGGGGGGGAATCCCCTGGCGGGGCTATTAGGAATCACGCTACTCTCGGCCCTGGCCCTGGGGGTTCGCCGCTGGTGTCTGTCCTCCCAAGCCATCGACTAAGGCTATCTTGGGGATGCCCTGATCGTGATGTTCCCCCTAGATGGCCCATGACCTACACCCTGGCCCACCTGAATCAAATGACCGAGGCCGACTTTATCCAAGCCATCGGCCCCGCCTTTGAAGACACGCCGCAGATTGCCGCCCAGGTGTGGCCCCAGCGGCCCTTTGCTTCCGTAGCGGAGTTGCACCGCAAAATGGTGGCCCTCGTCCGCGCCCTGCCCGAGGCAGAACAATTAACCTTGATCAACGCCCACCCCGACCTCGGGACTCGGGTGGCGATGGCGGAAGCTTCCGTGGCCGAGCAAAACCAGGCGGGGCTAACCCAGCTTTCGGCGGCAGAATACGAGCGGTTCCAATCCCTAAATCAGCGCTATAGGGAACGGTTTGGGTTTCCCTTCATCCTGGCGGTGGCGGGGCACACCAAAGCGTCGATTCTGGAAAATTTCACCCAGCGCCTTGAGAACGACCTCGCCACCGAAAAGGCTACGGCCCTTCGCCAAATCGAAACCATTGCTCAACTGCGCCTAGAAAGCTGGATTCAAGCCTAGGCGTTAATCCGTTCCGCCATCGGCGAATCTGGTTGACTGACAAAAGATTCTGCATCGGGCGCGAAAACCGCGCCCCTACCGCATTCGGGCCATGTAGGGGTCAGGTCTCCTGACCCTTTGAGGAATCTGGGTTCTCGCAAGTTTTGTCAGTCAACTAGTCAATGATGTTGCTAATTTCACTAGCTGTAAAAGTCGCTGCATCGGACTTTGAATAGATAGAGACAAGGAGAATACAGATTTTGTCTCGCAACTGATAAATGACCCTATAACCTGAACTTTTTCCTTTTTTGAATGTCGCTGTTTTTGACGCGGACTTTGAAAACGGTTTAGGTCGTGCCAGAAATTTGATCGCCAGGACAGTTACCACTTTCAAGGTCATCGAACAGTGGTTGTATATCAGATCGGATATTGCGATACCGTTTGGCTAACTTGCGAAGTTGCCCTTGAAAATCGGGAGTGAATAGGATTTGGATAGATGGAGCGTCAGTCATCAATGCCATTCCAGAGTTCAGAGATGGGCTTTAAGTCGCCTGCTTCGGCTTGTTGTAGGGAGATCCGCAAGTGGGCAAGGATGAGTTCATCAGGATCGTCGTCGGGATCGGTTGGAGGAGTGAGGATGCCGCGATTAACCAGAATTTGGTAGAAATCGTCTACATCCATGGCAATGACTTGGGCCGCTTGCTCGATGAGCAGAATCTTTTGCTGAAACAGCGTAATCGCAACTTCTCGGCGCAGATCTGGTTCTGTGAGGGCTAGGTTGTCGGGTAAGTCGATGGTAATTCGCACGATTTAGGCTCCCAGTCTCACGATTCAGACTTCAAACAGTGACCGAGGTAGTTGCGACTGCCGAATAATAGATTGTAGCGTTCCTACTTTTCAGGTTTTGTGATTGGGGAAAGGAACAGTAATCGTTGTCTCTTTTATGCGTTTTTGCATAACGATATGGCTTCCCCGTTGACGCACATTCTGGAATCCATGTTGTTCTAGAAGCTTGCACATTTCGCTTCCCGAAAAGGTTCTAAGCTTGCCCAATGCTAACCTCCAGTCGGGTAATAAAGACTTCGGGTTTGAGACGATTGGCAATTTCTGAAG
>JAYKHF010000214.1:0-9176 GCA_035285305.1 Leptolyngbya sp. | reverse complement strand
CCGACCTGGGGCTAGCCGAGGTCGGCGGTCTCCGCTGGGGCTGCCGTCAGCACCGTCACCAGGGCCAGGTTCACCTTGTCCTCGGCGGGGGCTTGGAGGTCGGCCCGCACCCCCGGCCCAAAGAAGGTCTCAATCTTGCTTTGCTTTTCCACCCAGGTGGAGAAGGGCACCGTGGGCGAGTCAAACTCCAGCACCAGGGCATAGTTGCCGTCCATCGCCAGTTCGCGGATGCCGATGAGATCGGGGCATTCGTCCCCCGAGGGGCTGAGGCCCAGCTTTTGCAGCGCCACATCCAGGTGGGCTTCTTGGCCGTAGCGGTAGCGGGTGACATCCTGGCGCACTTGGTTTTGGGTGGGGGTGGCCTGGGCTTCCCGCAGGGTCAACACCTCCGGCGCAGTGGGCTGGCTATAGGGGACGGGCTCCAGTTCCGCCGCCCGCAGCGCCAACCCCCCTAGCAAAATGGGAATGCCGTAGAAAAAACCCGCCAGGTTGAGGGTGGCATTGTCTTGGAAATAGGCCACAAAGCCCACGATGGTGAGCCCTCCCCCAATGGCCAGCAGCACCAGACTTAAATTAATTCGGCCCAACATAGCAGTCCCACGTTCACATTACTCCCTATCATCATGCCCCTTTGCCGCCGAGAAGGGTAGGGTCTCAACTTCCCACGCCCCCCAAAGTTGTTTATCCTGTCTAAGACAGCTTCGGGACAATGCCATGGATGTGCAAACGATTCGAGACAAGGTAGAGACCATGAAGACCAAGCGGGAGGCGTTGATTCGGCTCCTGGAACAGCCGGATTTGGGCACCCTCCGCATTGACGTGAACCAAGCCCTGGAAGAAATGGACGATTTACTGGAAGAATTTGACCGCACCTTCCCGGCGGGATGATAGGTTGAATAGTTGCGGATTGAAAAAGTGGCGGCTGGACAAGTTGCGGCTTAAACCCCAATCCGTCCTCAAACGTTGTTGATACCTGATCTCGAACAGCACCCACCATGGCCACTAGCTACACCGTCGAAATTCTGCACCAGGGCACCACGACCACCATCTCGGTGCCTGAGGATCAGACCGTTTTGGATGCGGCCCAGGCGGCGGGGCTCAATCTGCCGACCTCCTGTGGGGCTGGGGTATGTACCACCTGCGCCGCCCTCGTCCTCGAAGGCCAAGTGGATCAAGCCGATGGTATGGGGGTGAGCCCCGACCTTCAGGCCCAGGGCTATGCCTTGCTCTGTGTCGCCTATCCCCGCTCGGATTTGAAAATCGAAACCGAGAAGGAAGACATCGTCTACCAAAAGCAATTTGGCAAAGACTAGGGCTGGGTATTCATGGCCATCAACGCCTCCCTCCAGACCCAGTTTCTCACCCTCACCCTGCCCCTAGCCGATTTGGGCCAAGACCCGGTGGCCACCGTGGAAGCGGCCCTGGGTCGGTGGGGAGAACCCCTGCGCTGGGCCATTACCCAGGTGGATGAAGCCGCAGGGCTGGCCACCGTCGAAGCCGTTGTGACCACGGAGGGGATGCCTCAGCCTTCCTCCACGGGAGACACCTTGCCGAAGTGGTAGCTGGTGTGCGCCCCGTTGGGGTAGAGAAAGGTACACACCACCGACACATCCGGGTTATAGCGAATAATCATGTCTTGGAGCGGGGTTTGCTTCCAGTCTGAGAGCATATCGTCAATGCGGCTGAGGGGGCGATATTTCACCTGCCAGTCTTCTAGTTCGAGGGACGGATTGTCCAACTGTCGCAGCACAATGGCGGTACCCTTCTCGCCCAGTTCTTGGTAGCCTCGGTCGCACACCTGGCAGATTTTAAGGGCGTTGGCTTCGATCACGGCAATTTGCTGATCGGGGGTTTCCAGGGGGAGAGACATAGGACAACCTTGGCAATAGGGGAGCTACGGCCTTTCAGCGTAGCAAAAGAGGGGGCACGGATGCCGTCTGGAGAAACAGGGCCAGGAACCCCACTCCGGAGGCTAGGGGATGCCGTTACTCAAAGGCCAAGGGCGCGAGGCCGAGGTAGCGCAAGCCCTGGGGGGTGATCTCGAACCGACAGGGTAAGACCTGGACGCCAGCGGCCATGGCTTGCCGCAGCAGGGTGCCATAGGTAGGGTCGGCCTCATCGCCCGGGGCAAAGTGGGTACAGTCGCCGCGATTGATGAAATACACCATCGCGGCCTGGGCCTGGGGAATTAAATCCGTCAGTTCCCGGAGGTGCTTTTGGCCCCGGGTGGTCACGGTGTCGGGAAACAGGGCGAGGGTGTCTTTGGCCCAGGTGGTGTTCTTGATTTCGACGTAGGTGGAGGGCTGTCCTTCCGGGCCAGAGATCACAAAGTCAATCCGGCTTTTGCCATCGTGGCCGTAGCGCACTTCCGGCTGAATGGTGTCGTAATGGCCCAATTCTGGAATCAGCCGCGCTTCTAAGACCGCCTTCATCACCCGGTTGGGCAGGGCCGTGTTCGTTCCGGCCCAGGTGGGTACGGTGTCGTTCACCGCTGCAAGTTCCCAGGTATAGGCCAGCTTGCGCTTGGGGCTGGGGTTGTGGGAAACCATGACCCGTCCGCCGATGTGGCAAATGCCCGTCATCGGCCCCGTGTTGGGGCAATGGGCGGTGATCACCTCGCCACTATCGAGTTCAATGTCGGCGAAAAAGCGCTTATAGCGCTTCAGTAAGGTGCCCCCCTGGAGGGGCGGAAAGGGATAAAACCAATCGAACTCGGTGGCCATAGGGCAGGGGGCAGAGGGTCATGGACTACCCTAACAGGAAACCCGATGGTCGCACCCCGGTCGCACCCCGGTCGCACCCCGACGGAGGTGGGCTAATCCGTACCGAGACACGGCCCTAGACCGCCCTACCATCGGGGGCTTCATTGGCTATCCTAAAAGCCATCATCTGTTGCAGGAACATTCCCTGCTGAGGAGCACCGAACCATGAGCTTACTGGGCAATATCATCTGGCTAATTTTTGGGGGGTTCCTCGCTGGGATGGGGTACATCCTGGGCGGGCTGTTGCTCTGTCTCACCATTGTGGGTATCCCCTTCGGCCTCCAAGCCATTAAGCTCGGTACGGCCACCATGACCCCCTTTGGCCGCCAAATTGTGGAGGACAACAACGCCAACGGCGTCGTGAACATCGTCCTGAACGTGGTCTGGATGCTGGTGGTGGGCTGGGGCATTGCCATCACCCACCTCACCCACGCCCTCATTTTGGCCATCACCATCATCGGCTTGCCCTTTGCCAAGCAGCACGTCAAGCTGGTGGTCATTGCCCTATTCCCCTTTGGTCGCCGCTTTCAGCGCCTTTCCTAGGGCTGCGGCCTAGGGAAGGGGCAGGCTTCCGGCTAGACTGGGAAAGGTTGTTTTTGTGTTTCCCCGTTGGTCTCCACACCATGCGCCTCAGCCCTTCGGATTGTTACGCGATTCGCCACTTGATGACGGTCTGTGGTGATTATGCCCGCCAGCAGGCGCAGATCGGCTTTCAGGTGTTTGAAAAGGGCGTTGATGACTACGTCACCACGGTGGATCGGGCCTTGGATGAAAAGCTGTTGTTGGGCCTCCAGGCGCTTTTTCCCACCGATGGCATCATCACCGAGGAAAACCGAGCCACGGTACGCCAGTTTCAATCGACCCAGCGACGACTGTGGTTCATCGACCCCATTGACGGTACCGACGATTTTATCCACGGACGGGCCGACTATGCGGTGATGGTCGGCCAACTGATCGATGGTCAGCCCCAGGCCGGATGGATCTATGCCCCCGTCCACGGCACCCTCTACTGGGGCAACTCCGCCCAGGGTCTATTTTGGCAGCAGGGGCAGGGGGAACCCCAACCCCTCATCCCCGTCAATCCCCCCCTGGTTTCGGGTCAGCGATGGAACCTGGTCATTGGCGATAAGGATCGCCAGCGGTACGGAGACGATCTGCGGCGGCACCTGCCAGGGATGGACTTTGTCTCCTTGGGCAGTTTTGGCCTCAAGGTCTTGCAGGTGATCACCGGACGGGCTGGGCTGTATATCTACCTGAATGGCCGGGTGAAACTCTGGGACACCGTTGGCCCCTTGGCCCTAGCCCAAGCGGCGGGGCTGATCTGCTGCGATTTAGAGGGCCATCCCCTCGGCTTCACCGAGCCCCAGGTCGATCCGGATACCGTCGCCCACCGTCAGCCCATTCTGGTGGGTTGGCCCCAATATATTGATCAGTTTCGGCCTACCATCCAGCGGATTGTGACCGCTGATTCCAGGCCAATCCCTAGCTCTGATTCGGCCTAGCCCTGCTCAGGATGATGGGTCATAGCGCCGCCGATATCACTCGGTGAAGGATATCGCACTCGGGCCGCGTACCGTTCGGGCTGAGCGGTACGCGGTGAGCCTGTCGAACCGTCGAAGCCCAGGGGAGTTACGCCTTTCGACAAGCTCAAGGCGAACGGAGAACGGATATACCGTTCGGGCTGAGCCGGTCGAAGCCCAGTGACATGATGCCTTTCGACAAGCTCAAGGCGAACGGAGAAGGCTCAAGGCGGACGGAGAAGGCTTAAGGCGGATGGTGGCGACTCAAAATGGGAACGCTGGATCCAAAAGGTCTGGGGTTCGGTTTCGCAACGGATCAGGGCACAATAGGAAAAAACGCCTCGGCGTTGCCCTTGCTTCTTCCTTAGGCCTGACTCCTATGCAGCCCGATACCTTTACCGAGCTCTATCCCCTGTTTAGTGCCGCCAGTCCTGAAACCGTGGAGTGGATCCTATCGGTGGCCACCCGCCACGAATATCCCGCTAACCGAGCCGTGGTGATGGAAGACACCTGGGGCAACGCGGTCTACTTTATTGAATCCGGCTGGGTGAAGGTACGCCGCCATGTGGATGATCGCTTCACGACCCTGGCGGTGTTGGGCAGGGGGGATTTCTTTGGGGAAATGGCGATTTTAGACGAATCCCCCCGATCCACCGATGTGGTGGCGATGACCGCCGTCAAGTTGAGCAGCATTTCGGCCCAGCGTTTTATCCAAACCCTGTTTAAGGATGCGCAGTTGCACCACCGCCTGCTGCAACTGATGGTGCAACGTCTGCGGCAAACCAACCTGCGCCTGCAACTGCGCCAGCAGCCCCCGGCGGTGAAGTTGGCCAACATCCTGGTGGCGCTCCAGGAGACCTACGGACAGCCCGTGGAATCGGGCGTTGAACTGTTGAACATGGGCGATCAAGACCTGGCGGATCTCGCCGACATCACCGCCGAGGAAACCCACAAAATTATGGCCAAGCTGGTGGAAAAGGGGTGGCTCGCCCAAGATCCCAGTCGGGCCGTGCTGACGATCACCGCCCCAAAACAACTGGCTCACCTGGCAGGGCGGATCTAGGACTAGGGGGTTCACTCGTCCCAGGTATCGTCCTCCTCCTCGTCCTCGTCGATTTCTTCCTCGCTGAGGGAGGCCAGTACCTCTAGGGCATAGACCGCATGGTCAATCTCGATGCGTCCATCGTTTTGAATGGCCTCTGTGGCCAGGGTCAGGATAATGCTTTGCATCTGTGGAGCCGCCGCCAGCAGGTGGGCAATCACCCGGGCCTCCTCCAGGGTGGGGCTGATCAAGTCATCTTGAATGGCGAGGTCATCCATGGCTGGGTGGGTGTTGGCGGTCACATCGGCTAGCCACAGCGTGCGCCCGTCCGACAAGGTGCCCGTCAGGGTGTAGCCGCTCAGCACCTCCTCGCCCGCCTCTCCCAGGCTCACGATCAGGTCGTCCACATGGGTGCTCGTAATATCTAAATCCATCGTTCCTCGTCCATCCTCACGGTGCTATCCATCGCCCATCCTACAATCTGGCCCGTAGTTCAGTTTTGATGCGGTGCAAGATAGAGGCTTCGTCGAGGCTGTCTAAAATGTTGCGAACCACGGCCCTTGGCCCCTCTGGCCCCCAGGTCGCGCCGTGGGTGAGATAGGTTTTGGTGACTTGGCCAAGGCCGTAGGTGGAGAGTCCGGCGACGGCGGCTTGGGTGATGGCCACGGGGATGTAGGGGGCCAGGGAGAGGCCTCCGGTGGCCAAGGCCGATACCCCCAGGATCCCTTTCAGGGAACTGAGCCCCACCGTGACCACCAGTTCACTCAGGGTGATGCCGCCCAGGCCCAGGGCAATTTGCTTGAGCAATTGGATCGCCGCCGCTTGGGTCATGGGCAGGCCGTAGATGCGGGAGAGGGTGAGAATCAAGGACACATCAATCAGGGCACCACTGATCAGGTCAGCCATGGTGATGGGGTTCAGGGCCACGGCCACGGCGGTAATCATCACCCCATTCCAGATGGCGTCATCGGCAATGCGATCACAAATTTGTCGCTTGCGTTCCACGATTTCCGCACTCACGGCATCGGCATAGAGCAGCGTATTGAGCGCCACCAGGGCTTTTCCCTCCCGGTGCAGCAGGTCTAAGATCTTGAGTTTCAGGGCATCGACCTGGGGCCTTCCCCGGATGGTTTCGTAGGTCATCGATCCATCCGCCTGGGCCACTGCCTGCACCACCAAAGGCGAGGCCGCCGCCATGACGATTTCCTCCGGCGAGATCAGATCCTTCAGCCGCTGATCGCACAGGGTGTCGTAGATGCGCTGTCGATCCAGGTCGGGGTATTGATCCACCTTGTTGAACACGAGGAGGATGGGCTTGCTGGCCTGTCGCAGGGCGTGGAGGGCCTCATACTCCACCCGCGTGATGTCTCCGGCAATCACAAACAAAATCAAATCCACCTGCTCGGCAATTCGCAGGGCGAGGGCCGCCCGTTCCTCCCCGGCCACCTCATCTAGCCCTGGGGTGTCAATCAGCTCAATGCGCGACTGTCCCATACTCTCCAGGGACACCCGCAGCACCTCCGGCCCGCCATGATCGCCCGGATCGCCCGGATCGCCTAGGGCGGCACCTGCCTCTAACCCCTGATCCCAGGGCTCCCGGCTGACCGTCCACCGGGCTCCCTCCACCCGCTGCGTGACCCCGTGGGTGGGGCCAGTGGCAAACACCTCCGCCCCCAGCAGCGCATTCAGCAGCGATGACTTACCGCGCCCCACCAAGCCAAACACCGCTATGTGGACGACGGTGTGCTCCAGCTTATCCAGCAGCCCGCTCAGGCTGTTGAGCGCGTCATCCAGTCCGGCCCGCTCCCGGGGGGTGAGCTTGAGCCGCTGCACCAGATCCCGCAGGGCGTCCTGGGCACGGCGATAGTTCAGATCATCTTGTAGGCCTTGAAAATCCCCCACGAGTTGCCCCAGTTCCTGATCCACCTCATCCCAGGTGGGGGGCGGGGCGGGGGGCGGCGGCAATGGGCGGATGGGGGACGAGGGCGGCGGGTCAGGGTCGGGGGATCCCCAGGTGAGGGCCGCCTCGACCTCGTCCCAGTCGGGGTCTAGGGCCATGTCTAGGGCCATGGATCCAGTGGGCTGGTCGCTGGTGGAGGGGGACGGTGATTCGCTGGAAGCCATGGGCCGTATGGTGAGATAACCCGAATCTTCAGCATAGCGAAGGGCGATGGAGCCTCGCGGGGAAAATTCCTAGGGGATCCCTGGAATTTGTGACGATTCCCATGCATCCCTTGCCCAGGGATGCGAGAATGGGGCAGAAATGGGGCGATGTGATCACTACTCTCCCCTGGTCATCCCGATCCTCCTGACCACAACGATCCGTGACTGGGCTGGATTTAGCTGCATTGTTATTAGCTGCATTATCAGGATAATACGCGCACCATGGGCAGTATTGAGTTCAAGACACCGGGCCAGCAGGCGGTCTATTACCGAATTTTGCCCTGGATGCATGATCTATTCGGGGAATCCCTGGTGGTGTTTGAGGATGAACCGCTGTTTATCGTCAACCTGGGGTCGGCGGTGGCCTCCACCCGAGTGGTGCCCTGGCATGAAAATGAAACCCTGATTACCACTCGCTCCTACGTGGTGACGGATATCCACCTCACCCCAGAACTGAGCTACTACCTGCTGCGGGAAAACAACAATATCTACTTTGGCCGCTTCGCCTACGATGCCGAGAATGACATCGTCTTCGAGCACAGCCTGCTAGGGGATGACTGCGATCGCAATGAGCTGAACCACTCAGTCACCACGGTCATCCGCATTGCCGACAACTACGATGACGAAATTGTGGCCCGCTGGGGGGGCAAACGCGCCCTAGACCGCTGGGCGTCCTAGGGCTCCTGCCTAGGTATGGCGCTATTCAGCGGTGTGGGTTTGGGACTTGGCCTTGATCCGCCCCTGGATGTCCTGAAATAGGGTTTCCATCAACTCCGGGGTGATGGTGCCAGGAATCAGCAGGTCGTTCATCAAAAAGGTGGGGGTGCTTTGCAACTCAAGGCGCTGGGCCAGGGCCAGATCGGCCTGGATGGCGGCTTCTGCCTCGGGGCTGAGGCGATCCTGATTAAACCGATCCAGGTCTAGGCCCATGGATCGGGCTAACTCCTGGTAGAGATCTTCCCCCAGGCGATCTTGGTTCGCCAAGAGGCCATCGTGGTACAGCCAAAATTGCCCCTGTTGTCCGGCGGCCCAGGCGGCTTTGGCGGCGGGGGTGGCCTCGGGATGGATCGCATCCAAGGGAAAATGCTTGTAGATGTAAAGCATATCCTCGTTGTGACGACCGATGAAATCCTTCATTTGGGACGCCGACACCGCACAGTAAACGCACTGGAAATCGGAAAACTTAAACAGGACAATGGCCGCATTGGGGTTGCCCTGGTGGGCCGACGTGGCCAGCAGTTCCGCCCGATCTAGGCTGGTGATCACCTCCGTTACCACCGCCTGCTTGGGGCCTGAGGGGACTAAGTTGTCGTTGGGGGCTGGGGTCGCACCGCCGAAGATCCCCTGCCAGGGCACCAAGGCCAGCAGCGGCACCACCATCCCCAACCCCACCAGCCCCAAACAAAACCACAGCAATCGCTTAGAATGCAGGATTTTCTGCCAGATCGATCCCATGGATACCCCTTCCTCCGCGCACCGTTCCCGAGCCTCCTTCCCAGGGTACTGGTTTCTAGACCCAGCCGTAGGGTGCATTCGCGAAGCAATGCACCAAAGTCCAGGAATGTAGGGTGCATTTGCGAAGCAATGCACCAAAGTCCTCAGGGGTGGTGCATTGCGGCCAAGGGGGTACCCGCAGGGGCAAGGCATGACGAGGCCGCGAATGCACCCTACGAATCGGCGGCTATGTTT
>JAYKHF010000213.1:0-9280 GCA_035285305.1 Leptolyngbya sp. | reverse complement strand
ACTCAACGGTATCGAAGGCTTTGGCTGACTCACGACCGGACTCACGCTACTCGGTTGAACTCAACATACCTGATACCCAGGACTACCCTCAAAAAGCAGCAACTTTTTTTAAGCCTGAGTAGTTACTTGCAGCTTTTCAGAAGTCCAATCGCCGCCAAAAGAATGATCTACCATCGAATTCTTCTCAATATATTGGTTCAATCTGAGACTCAGAGACGATTAGAACTGTAATCGTTTCACCAAGTGTATTAAAGATCTCGAGGCTATATCCATCTTCCCCTTCGATCACAGGATGGTGATCCACAACCATTGCCAGATCACCTTGATACAACTGGTGCCTTAAAAAGTCTTCCCGCAAGGCTACCCGCGTGAATAGCTCAAACTTCATGGCCTTGCCCTGCCAGCTTAGCTTCTTCAATTACCGCATCATGAGATAGATTCATGGTCTCGATAAACCTTGATGATCGAGGTTATTCTAATTTAACTCAGTGTAGATCACTCGTATTATTCTACATATTTTTAGTGCACTTTTGCCAAACTTGAATGAAATCCAGGTGAAACTGCCATGCAATCTGTAGAATCAACCTCGTGGTGAGGGTTGGACGCAATGCGAGTGTTGCTGGTGGAAGACGAGGAAGATCTGGGACGGGCGATTAAGCAAGTCCTGATTGGTGAAAGGTATGTGGTGGATTGGGTGAAGGATGGCGATCAGGCTTGGTATTGCCTGGATCAGCAATGGGCCGATTACACGGTGGCGATTGTTGACTGGCTGGTGCCAAAGCTGTCGGGGGTGGAATTGTGTCAGCGGTTGCGGGCGAGGCAGAACCCCTTGCCTGTGCTGATGTTGACGGCCTTAGGACAGCCGGAAAACCGGGTGGCGGGGCTGGATGCGGGGGCGGATGATTATTTGGTCAAACCCTTTGTGATGGCGGAATTGTTGGCACGGCTGCGGGCACTTCAGCGGCGATCGCCCCAGCTTCAGCCCCAAACCTTGGCGGTGGGGCGCTTCACCTTGGATGATGCCAACTCCACGCTTCAGGTGTCGCAGGACGGACAACCAAGCCAGCCCATTCCCCTAACGCTGAAGGAGTTTCAGGTGTTGGCCTACCTGATGCAGAACGGCGACCGCATTATCCCCGGTAGCAAACTGCGTACCCAACTGTGGGATATGGACGAAGAACCCGTGAGCAATGTGGTGGCGGCTCAAATTCGCCTGTTGCGGCGCAAACTGGCTAGCCACGGCTGCGATTGCCCGATTGAAACCATTCCGGGCCAGGGCTATCGGTTTAATTCGTCAACGTAAGCTATCTCAGCATGGTTAGATTCCAGGGGTCTGTGCCCGTCAGTTAGGATCTGGGGCGTAGGACACGGTAGACCCCTGGGATCTTTAGGTCAGGTATGGATAGTCAATCGCTGTTTCGTCGGAGTCGTGCCCGTTTGGCCCTGGGGTATGCCGGGGTGATGGCGGTGATTTTGGGGTTATCCAGTTGGGGGATTTATCGGGCTTTGATTCAAGCGAACTGGGTGGCCCTGGAACGTGAAGTTGAATCGATTGCGGGTACGCTCCACGACAGCCTAGAACCGATTTTGCTGCCCGCCGAATCGCCTACGGAGTTGTTGCAGCAGATTTTCCCTGACCTGTGCATTGTCGGACAGGTTTGTAGCCCAACAACGACCCTCATTCAGCGCCATACCATCGGCATTAGCGATCGCCGCAGCTACTACATTCGCCTGTACGACCACCACGGTAGCTTACTGGCCTACTCGCCCAACCATCCCCTGCCCCTGCCCCCGGATCTCAATCCTGCCCCTTGGCAAACCTTCGAGGCCCAAGATGGCCCGCGCTATCGGCAGTTCACCACCATTCTGCACGCCGCCCACAGCCATTCAAACTCCAGCGAAATCCACAGCCACGGATCCTGGGGGTATTTACAAATTGGTCGCACCCTAGATCCCTTTGATGCCGAAGTCCAACGGCTGCGCTGGATTTTAGGCCTTGGGTGGCCCCTGGCGTTGGCCCTAGTGGCGGTGTCTAGTTGGTGGCTGTCAGGTCTGGCGATGCAGCCGATTTACCAGTCGTATCAACGGCAGCGGCAGTTTACCGCCGATGTTGCCCATGAACTGCGATCGCCCCTCGCTAGCCTGTTGGCCACGGTGGAAGCCATCCTGCGATTACCCCAAAATCAGATACAGGATGTTCCTCCCCTGCTGCACACCGTGGAGCGCCAGGGCCGTCGCCTCAGCCACTTGGTCACCGACCTACTCTTGCTGACCACCCTAGAGCAAAATGCCTCACCCCAATCCTTTCAGCCCTGCTGCCTCAATGATGTGATCGCTGATTTAATCGAGGAGTTTTCAGAACTCGCGGCGGCCTCCGACCTTCACTTGACCCATCACCGGCCCGATCATGAGATTTACGTCTTGGGCCATGAATCCCAGCTTTATCGTCTTGTCTCTAACCTCATGGCCAACGCCATTCAATACAGCCCTCCAGGGGGAACGGTGCAGGTGAGCTTGGAGGCCCATGATCGCACCGCTGTGATCGCCATCAAAGACACTGGGATTGGCATCCCCCTGGCTGAACAACGCCGTATTTTTGAGCGTTTTTATCGGGTAGATAGCGATCGCTCGCGCAAAACCGGGGGCACTGGGTTGGGGCTACCCATTGCCCTGGCGATCGCGCAACATCACCAGGGACATCTCGCGGTCAAAAGTGACGGGGGTGAGGGTAGTCTATTTTCAGTGCGTCTACCAACGATTCCCTCACAGGGCTCGCCATAGGCCTTGAGGGAGCAAGCTGAGTTCGGGATCAGCCAAGGCCTTCAATCCCTAGAAACCCGCTTCCGGCTTCGACGCTGGCCCTCACCCGACCTGAGGGTATCCCTCAAAGTGACGACCGCTATAGGGTCTCGGTCATGGCTCGGTCACGGCGCTGGGCTGTGGACGGATCAGGTGGGGTGATGCCAAGGTCGGCTGTAGTAGTAGCGGCGGTTGGCGGCAATCACCTCGGGTTCGCGCCAGTCCGGATCCGCCCCATGGTGGAGATGCAGGTATACCAACTGAGGCGAGCGTAGGAGATAGCGACCATCGGCTAAATAGCGTTCAATCAGGTCTTGATCCTCGGCTCCCCAGCCGATGTAGGTTTCGTCCCAGCCGTGGATGTGCAGCAGGCGTTGCCGCTGAAAGTAGGGCAACACGCCAAAGGTCTCGCCCTGAAGCAGGTGTTTGCGCAGGGCCGATGGCTGATCTTCGGGGGCAATGGTGGAATCGGCGATGGCCTGGTCGAGATGGTCTAAATCCACGGCACTGGTCGGGGCCATCAGCCGATACCCCGTCACCAAGATTTGAGGGGACAGGGTGGCTAGGTGGAGATGGTCTTCCAGGGTGTGCGGGAGGGGAATTAAGTCCACATCCAGGGGCGTGAGATAGGTGCCCTGGGCCTGGGATAGGCCCAGATTGAGGGCCTTTGTTTTGTGCAAGGTGCCCCCATTGGGCAAGAAGAGGTAGCGAGCCTGGTGGTGCTCTAGGTGTTCCTTTAACCCAGGGGTGGGGCGGGCGTCGGCTTCGACCACAATCCATTCCCAGGCCTGAGGACAGCCCGGGGGGCTGGGGGCGGCCTGGACGCGCCAGCGTTGCCACCAGGCGAGTTGTACGGCGAGGTGCTGGGGGCGGCGGCGGTAGATGGTGATCAGGGACAGGGTAGCCATCGGCGGTTTGGGGAGAAGCGGCGGGGTCTAACAGGGTTATGGTGACCAGTCAGGGAAACATATCCGGGAAACATATCCGGTGAATGGGGGGTGCGGTGGCCTTGGGGAGAGAACCAAGATCGCGCCCAAGATCGCCCCCGAGATCAGGCCAGAGATCACCCCGGAGTTCGCCCTGTTTCAGGCTTTCTAGACACCGCCGCAGGTTAAAATCACGGGTTTTCTGAGGCGGCTGGTGGCCGTGAAAGCGATTTCGCCAGGTGTCGTGATGGGACTGGTGGATCACACAGCCCGCTGCCCGTAGGGGAAGGCCCAGAACCTCCGCTCGAATCAGCAAATCCTGGTCTTCCCAGCCCCAGCCTTGAAATTGTTCCTTGTAGCCCCCCAGGGTGTGCCAGGTTTCCCACCGAGCGGCTACCAACCCGCAGCCCGGGCGATGATCGGGCCGCAGCGGCACGGGTTCCACCCTCACGGTAATGCCCTGGGCTGTGCGCTCGATGCCATAGCCATAGCGAGGGCGAGACAGGGCCGGGGTTTGCGGGGTGGTTTCGTTCACCTGGGCAATGTGGCAGAGGGCGCTGGGCGTTTCGGCTAAGGTTGCCAGCAGGGCATTTAGGGCCGCTTCATTCCACAGAATATCCGCATCCGACACCAGCACCGTTTCCCCTTGGGCATGGCGCAACCCCTCATTCATCAGCGCGGCTTTGTTAAACCCTGGATCAGGGCGAGACAGCACCGTCACCCCATCGCCCCTAGCGACCCGCGTCAGGGTCGCGACCACCTCCGGCTGGGTCGATCCCCCATCGCAGATCCACAGGTGATAGGTTCCCGGTGCCCAAGCCGCCATGCCCTGCCGCAGGGATTCGATGCAGGGGGCCACAGGGCGATCTTTGAGCGGGATGATGATGGCGAGCATGGCAGTGGGGAGTTGGGAGGGGCCGCAGGAAGGGTTTTCACCGTGGCTTCACCCTAGGGCTGGTGGGCCTAGGGCTGATGGGCCAGTAAGGCTGGGCCGGATTGATGCCGAAGACAGAGAGGAGGAGCTTGGGCAAGGGGGGTGAGGTCGAGGGGATGGCCTTGGCGGTGGGCGGCTTGATGGTGGTAGAACCGCTGTTTGATCGTTTGCAAAAGGGCAAGGCGATCAGGGGAATCCAGGCCGGTGTGGGGATCGGTGGTGAGGGAGTGGGGCCGTTTTTGGCGGAGATAGCCGTAGGTGGGGAGGTTGAGGATGCGCCCGACCCAAGCCCCCCGCAGCAGAAACTCCGTATCGCCTCCGAAGCGTAACCCCGTTGCAAAGCCGCCCACTTGCATCACCCATTGCCGCCGGACTAGGCTGGTGGGGTGCAAGAGCGGATGGCCCGGTTTGTCGGCGAGGGCCAGGTTGACATCCAGGGGATAGTGGACGGGGATCAGGTGGCCTCGTTCGCTGTCCCAGCGCAGTTCCTGGGTGCCGATCAGGTCGGCCTGGGTCTGTTCGGCGGCGGTCAACAGGTGCGCCAAACGGTCTGAAAAGGCCCAATCATCGGCATCCTGAAACAGGTAGTAATCGTAGGCGGTGTCCTGAATGACCTGCTGCACAAGGCGGTAGGGGCCAACGGTGGCCGGGGAGGTGAGTAATGTCACCGAGGGAAACTCGGCCACAATGGCCAAGGGCGGCGGGGACGAGCCATCGTCGATCACCACAATGCCATCGGGCGGACGGGTTTGAGCCACCAAGGAGGCCAAACACCGCCGTAGCCAAGGTTCACAGCGGTAGTGGGGCACCATTGCTAACACCCTAGGCGAGGTCTGGGAAGGTGGGGGCGCAGGGGTGTCTATCCCAGATTGCGCCCAGGCTGGGGGCACCCCTGCCCAAACCTGCCAACGAAAGGGGATTCCCTGCTGTTCGAGGCTCTCCGCCACCGCCAGCCACGACCACGGGCGATCCTCCGGCGCAGTCGCCACAGTCGCCACCACTAAGTCCGCACTCGCTATCCAGGCCGTAGAGGCCTCAGGGCTCGCCTGGGCCGTTTCGGTCGGAAACCGAGGCGGTGGCAACCAAGGGGACAACTCAGCCCGGGTGTCGTCGCCCCTCCCCTTCCGGGGCCAGGGCAACCCCGAAAAGGGCCAGCCGCCCTCCTGATCCAACAGCCCATAGCCCACCCATCTCGGCCATGTTTCTGGGTTCGGGCCTAGGGCTGAAGCAAGGCTCTGGCCGAGGCAAGCCCCACCACCACAATCCCGATTCGACCCGGAATCGATGGTGCCAGCCCCCCTCTCCCCAACCGCCACCGACCCAGCCGCCATCGCCCCCAGTGGAAACTCCGCCGACCCCCATATCACCCACCGATGGGCAGGCAGATGGGGCGGACGTTGGGCGATCGCCGCCGCTATCCTCTCGGCTGACACAAAGCGCCCGTCTAGGATCAGCAGTGGTTCCCCCGCCGCCCCAGCCATCCAGGGTTCTGTCATGGTGGCCCCAGTCATCTCTAAGCCCCCGGCCAGGGCAACCGATCCATCAGAACGGTTTGCTTGGTGTTGTGGGTTTGGGTCAGCGCCACAAAGGCCATGTGTTGACGAGGAGCCAACGTCGCCACTTGCAAACAGCGATAGGCCAAATCAAGCTGCCCCTGTTCGTGAAGGGGCTGAGCCAAGGCTTGCACAATGGGCAGCCAGGGGGTCGCTTCGGTGGGAATCGGTTGGCTGGGGTTGAGGGCATCCGGGACGTAGGTGTTTAGCACCGGAAGCCACTGGGCCGGGTCGAACCCTTGCCCCTGCACCCGTTGGCCATAGCCCCGCTCGATCCACAGGCGAGCCTGTTGATCCGGTGGGGTCGCCGCTTCCAGGCTATGCCAAGCCTGGGCCAACGCTAGCCCCTGATCCTGCCCTGAAGCCGACTGGATCAGGCGTTGTCGCCAGGTGAGCCAAGCCTGGGCCAAGGGGCTGAGTAGGGTGGTGTTCGCGGGGTTCGTTGAGAGCCAATCCGTTAGTTCAAGGGGGGCTTGACCCTGAACCAGGGCGATCCAATGGCTCAGGTGAGCCGGTGTAAATTCTGCGGCCCACTGGCGCAAATCGCCCACCAGCACCGCCAGCAAGGGGGTTAGGGCCTGGGCCACGGGCGGTCGTTTTGAGGGGGCGTGGCGATGGATGACCCCATCAAACGCCGCTAGGAGGTGGTGGGCATTGAGGGGATCGAGGGGCCATCTAGACCGAACCTCAGACCGCTGGGCCGCGATGAGTTGGCCCCAGGCGGCGGCGGTGGTTTTGGGCGGCAAATGTAGGCCAGGAATCAGGCTATCCAACCTGGCGGCGGCGGGTAGCGCCTGGGAGGTTTCCAGCCTTTGTAGATGTTCCAAGGTCTGACCATAGAGGGCTAGGGCCTCATCGGGGGGGAGGGCACTGGTGGCTAACAGGAGGATGCGCAACCGCAGGATGTCTAAGGCGGGATGGCCCCCGATCGATGCCTCGGCCAGGGGGGCGATCTTTTGCCGAATCACCCAGGGTAACGGCTGGCCGATCACCCGAGGACTCACCAGGGCTTTCAGCAGATCCGCCGTTGCGGCGGCCTCCCCCGTGGGCATGGCCCCCGCCTGCAACCAAGCCCCCAGGGACTGCTGGGTAATCGTGGTGGCCCATTCCTCGTCGCTCCAGGGGGTGGGCGACTGTTCCTGCCAGGGGTCGGCCTCCCCCCAGGTGATGGTTAGCGCGGCCTCCCCAAAGGTGGCCTGCGTCCAGCGTTGTAAGCTGTTCTGGGCGATGGCCTGGGGCGGGGTGGAATCCGCCGGTAGGCAGGCCTCCGTCACGGCCCAGGCGGAAACCTGCCCCGGCAACAGCCGTTGAATTCGGTAATGCTGAAGTCCGGCTAAGGGCGGCATCGAGACTTGTCCCGGAGGGCAGACCCCCTGGGTCGTCGTGACTTGATCCTCCATGCGTCCCAGAATGTCCACCGTGGGGCCAGGGCGACCGCAGGGGCAGGGCGTGGGGTAGAGCTTAACCAAATCGCCGCTTTGGTAACGAAGGAGCGGCATGGTTTGGTTCCACAAATCCGTGGTGATCAGGTGCTGATCAAGAATTTCGTAATAGCAGCGGTGCTCATCCAGGTGCAAACGCCCCGCTTCCGGGCAGGTCATGCCAAAGGCCGCCGACTCGTGACAGCCGTACTCATTCACCACGGGCGCTTGAAAAACCCGCTCTAACCACCGCTGCTGCTGATCAAACAAGGGTTCCCCGGTGCAAACCACCGCCCGCAGGGACGGTAAATCTATGGCCGCCCTCGATAGCGCACTGGCCACATCACACAATCGGCTGGGATAGCCCCGCAGGGCCGTGGGGGTATGGCGCAAACTATCGGCCAGCATCGCCAGCATGGCCGGGGTCAGGGGGCCACCCAGCGCTAAATCGCCCCACCGACTAGGCCACAGCCGACTGTTGAGGTTGAGAATGGGCACCTCAGGGGTAATCCCCCACCGGGCGAGCCCCTGGTGGTGGGCCTGGTGGCGGGCCTGGTTCCAGGCTGTCCCCGCAAAGAACTCGTAGGCTTGCCCCCGGCTGCCGCTGGTGCTGCCGCGATAGGTGATATCCGCCACCGAAGCCAAAAACTGCCCTGGCCGCTGACGAATCTCGGCCTTGGTCAGCAGGGGTAAGGCGGTAAACCGACTCACCCAATCTGGCGCTAGCCCTGGCGCACCTTGGTGATCGCAGATCAACCCGGCCCCCCGCAACCGAGGCCCGTAGCCAGGGGTGCCCATCGCCGCCTGCAACACCGCCGCCAGTCGTTCTTGGACAAAGGCCGAGGGCGCAAACGGTAGCCCCTCAAGGCTTCGGGACGGGATCTCTCTAGACGAGATCCCCCTGGACGGGATCATTCTGGCCGGGTAGCTGGGTTGAGCCCCGACGGCATCTGCGATACCTGGGCAATGTCATCCCCTAGGGCCAACCAGTCGGCCCTAGGAGCCTCCAGGGTGGACGCCTCCAGGGTGGAAGCGACGAGGGGAGCCAGTCCCGAAGCCATCGGCTTGTCGCAAAAATCGCCGAGGTTTCGCAAAAAGCGCGTCGCCACCCAGCCATTCCGAAAATCAGGGGCCGAGGCAAACCCCGGTTCGTTGCTATATTCCCCAAAATGGCTTGTAATCTTCGTCCATTGGCCACTCCGGTCACGCCCTAGCACGACCACAGCCCAACCGGGCGGCACCGAACCAATCACCCGACCATTGGGGGTTGCCCGAATCCGCAGGGGATCGCGCTCGGTGATCACCCGTGCATAGGGCTGGCGGGTTTGCCACTCGTGGGGGCAAGCGGCTTGGGCTAAAGGCTGAGGAGATTCGGCCTCGGTTAGGGCAACGGCGGCAGCCGGCTTCAGCCCCAAGACCGAAAGCAGCACCCCCACCAAAGCCAACATCACCCCTTGGCATTGCTTAAAAAACATGCGGCAGTTCTCAACGAAAAGAGTGTCTCCATGCTAAGCACAGAACCCTGGCCGAAGCAGCCCAACCACATAGAGTGTTACGTTTCCCACTTGGGCCAGCCTCGGCCCTGGGGGCTAGCCAGTCTCAGTCGATCACACACTCGCTCTATTGCCCTGATTTGGCCCTTACCCT
>JAYKHF010000212.1:0-13889 GCA_035285305.1 Leptolyngbya sp. | reverse complement strand
AACCTGGCTAGATAGCAACTCCTGGCTGATTGAATTGGGTGGTCGGCGCATTCTCATCGACCCCTGGCTGGTGGGGGAGTTGGTGTTTGGCCAGCAGGCCTGGTTGTTTAAGGGAGAGCACCCCCAGCCGCGATCCCTGCCCGAAAATATTGACCTAATTTTGCTCAGCCAAGGGCTTGAGGATCACGCCCATCCCCCCACCCTAAAGACGTTGGATAAGGCGATTCCCGTCGTCGGTTCTGCCAGCGCCGCCAAAGTGGCTGAATCCCTCGGGTTCACCCAGGTCACCGCCCTGGCCCACGGGGATCGGTTCACCCTGGGCGAAAACGTCACGATCCAGGCGGTGCCCGGTTCCCCCCTTGGCCCCACCACCGTGGAAAACGGCTACATTCTACGCGAGGCCACCACGGGGCATTCCCTGTTCTACGAACCCCACGGTTTCCACGCCCCCAGCCTGAAGCAGGAAGCGCCCATCGATGTGGTCATTACCCCCGTGTTGGATTTGGCCTTGCCCCTGGTTGGCCCCATCATTCGCGGCCAAAAGGGTGCCCTAGAACTGGCCAACTGGCTGCAACCCCAGGTGATTTTGCCCACCGCCGATGCTGGAGAAGTGCAGTACAGCGGTTTTCTCATCTCCCTGCTGAAGGCCATCGGCGGAGCTGAGACCCTGCAAGCTACGTTGCAAGCCCAGGGAGTCGATACCCAGGTGATGCAGCCTAAGGTCGGCCAAACCCTAAAGCTGGATCTGCGTTCTGCGGCGGCTGTGCCCTTAAACTAGGAAAGGGGTGACCTAAGTCAGGGACGGTGCATTGCTTCGCGAATGCACCCTACGCCCGATTTCATCTCTCTATGAACTTTAGAGACGGTGCATTGCTTCGCGTATAGCGTCAGAGACGGTGCATTGCTTCGCGAATGCACCCTACGCCCGACTCCCGATTCCCGATTCCCGATTCCCGATTCCCCACTCCCCCGCTCTATGAACTTTTTGGCAAAGCTAATTCCTGGCCACAGCGCTACCCCAACCCTACCCAAACGCAGCCGTCGGGTGCGGGGGGTGGAACTGAAGTCGGCGACGGAGATTGAGGTGATGCGCCAGTCGGCCCGGATTGTGGCGACGGTGCTGAAGGAACTTGAGGCGATGGTGGAGCCTGGAATGTCCACCGCTGACCTGGATGCCTACGCCGAAAAGCGCATCCGCGAGATGGGCGCTACCCCCAGTTTCAAGGGCTATCACGGCTTTCCTGCCTCGATTTGTGCCTGCATCAACGATGAGGTGGTGCATGGCATTCCTCGCAAGCGCCACATCGTCCGGCGGGGGGATCTGCTGAAGGTGGACACCGGAGCCTACTACAACGGCTTCCACGGTGACTCCTGTATCACCATTGCGGTGGGGGAGATTTCCCCGAAGGCCCAGCGGTTGATAGAAGCGGCAGAGGCGGCGCTCTATGCTGGGATTCACCAAGTCAAACCCGGTAATACCCTGCTAGACATTGCCGGGGCCGTGGAAGATTGCGTCAACAGCTACGGCTTCAGCGTGGTGGAAGATTTTACCGGGCACGGGGTGGGCCGCAATCTGCACGAAGCGCCCTCGGTGTTCAATTTCCGTACCCGCCAACTGCCGAATATGACCCTGCAACCGGGTATGACCCTCGCCATTGAGCCGATCCTCAACGCTGGATCTAAGCAAACCCGCACCCTCAAGGATCAGTGGACGGTGGTGACGGTGGATCGCTCTCTCTCGGCCCAGTTTGAGCACACCGTCTTGGTCAGCGAAACGGGCTACGAAATCCTCACCGACCGCACCGCCATCGAGACTTCCCCCGCCCTGCCGCTGGCCTAGCCCATTGCCGCCCAGGGTCGGCGTTCACGGTCGGCCCTCGGCGCGATATCTATATCTATGGCGCGATATCTATGAGGAACCGTAAACGGATGGGCACGGACGCTCTCCATCAGTGATAGGATGCCAACAAGCTAGGGGTGTCCGAGTTTTCGGACTGAGATTATACCCTCAGAACCTGACCTGGTTGATACCAGCGGAGGGAAGCGTTGCTTGAGGTCATTCAATCGCAACGACGATGGCAGATTGTGTCTGGCCTAGGGCTGGGCATGGGTGATAGAACCTTGGCCGTGGGCTGAGGTTGATGGTTGGATTCAAGGGCAAACGATATCTGTGCCGTGATGGCCTGATCGTTGTTGATAGAATCCCCCTTCCATGATTTCTGCCTTGCGTTGAGATTCAGCCTTTTCTGTTGTAGCCATCTCCTCTAGCGCTACGTACTTATAGAGGTTTCCCATGAGAACGGAATGGATTGCAAAGCGCCAGGGTCATGCCAATGTGTCCCAAATGCACTATGCGCGGCAGGGCATTATCACCGAGGAAATGGCCTATGTGGCTAAGCGGGAGAATTTGCCCGAAGATCTGATTCGTGATGAGGTGGCACGGGGGCGGATGATCATCCCCGCCAACATCAACCACCCGAATTTGGAACCGATGGCCATTGGCATTGCCTCGAAATGTAAGGTAAACGCCAACATTGGCGCATCGCCCAACTCCTCCAATATCGACGACGAAGTGGCCAAGCTGCACCTGGCGGTCAAATACGGGGCCGATACCCTGATGGACTTGTCCACCGGGGGCGGCGACTTGGACGCCATCCGCACCGCCATTATCAACGCTTCTCCGATTCCGATTGGCACCGTGCCCATGTACCAAGCCCTAGAAAGTGTCCACGGCAGGATTGAAAACCTGACCGCCGATGACTTTCTGCACATCATCGAAAAACACGCCCAGCAGGGGGTGGACTACCAAACCATCCACGCCGGAATTTTGATTGAGCACCTGCCCCTGGTGCGGGATCGGATTACGGGCATCGTCTCTCGCGGCGGCGGCATCCTGGCTCGCTGGATGCTGCACCACCACCAGCAAAACCCGCTCTACACCCACTTTGACGACATCATCGAAATCTTCAAGCGCTACGATGTCAGCTTTAGCCTGGGCGATTCCCTCCGTCCCGGCTGCTTGCACGATGCCACCGACGCCGCCCAACTGGCGGAACTGAAGACCCTCGGCCAACTCACCCGCCGCGCCTGGGAACATGACGTGCAGGTGATGGTGGAAGGCCCCGGCCATGTGCCCATGGATCAGATTGACTACAACGTCAAAAAGCAGATGGAAGAGTGCTCCGAAGCGCCCTTCTACGTCCTTGGCCCCCTCGTGACCGACATCGCCGCTGGCTACGACCACATTAGCTCCGCCATCGGGGCCGCCCTAGCGGGCTGGAGCGGAGCCGCCATGCTCTGCTACGTCACCCCCAAGGAACACCTGGGCCTACCCAACGCCGAAGACGTGCGCCAGGGGTTGATCGCCTACAAGATCGCCGCCCACGCCGCCGACATTGCCCGCCATCGCCCGGGGGCACGGGATCGGGATGATGCCATGTCCCATGCCCGCTACAACTTCGACTGGAATAAGCAGTTCGAGCTATCCCTCGACCCCGAACGGGCCAAGGAATACCACGACGAAACCCTCCCCGCCGACATCTACAAAACCGCCGAGTTTTGCTCCATGTGTGGCCCCAAATTCTGCCCCATGCAAACCAAGGTGGATGCCGACGCCCTAACCGAACTCGAAAAGTTCTTGGCTCGGGAAGCCGCCAGCGTGTAGGTCGTGAATAGATCCCAGGGTTCTGACGTAATGAAGGCCGATCTTGGCGTTTTTACTATCGGAATCCTGGGGTTATGGAGCAAGGCGGTAACGTGCTGGGCATTGGGTAGAGACCTTTTCCAGAATTCATCTGTGGAGATGGTTGGCTACCAAAAGATTCTGCACCGGGCGCGGAAACCGCACCCCTACCGAATTAGGGCCAGGTCGGGGTCAGGTCTCCTGCCCCTTCGACAAATCTGGGTTCTGGCAAGTTTCGGTAGTCAACCAGCCTGTGGAGTGTCGCTATAATGATTCAACGCATCAACGCTTACTATGCTAAATATTGCTTTGCCAGATCATTTAGAAGTGGTCATTGCCCAACAAGCTGAACAAGCTGATTTTGATACCACAACGGATTATCTGGTGCACTTAATTTTGAGAGAGCAAGAGCGCATTTCTCAGCAGGCAAAGGTTGAAGCGCTGTTGCTAGAAGGCATCGAAAGCGGCGACCCCATTGAAGCGACGCACAGATAGCTAGAATGCCTGAAATCGGTGTTGCTTATCCAGGTCAAAGTCCTTCGTTAGTAGGCTTACGAAAATCGCCTGTGAAGGAATTTAGAAAGTACCTGATTTTTTATCTTGACTTACCCGAATCGGTCGACGTTGTCCGAATTTTGTACGGATCACAGGATATTAATAGCATTCTTGAGCGTGAGTCGCCAGCTATTGAGTAGGCATCGGGCTGAGGGATGGGTCGGCTTTTCCTAGGATGGCGGCTGCGGTATGGTTTGGGAGTGGTGGATTTTTCCTGGGCGGGAGGAATGCCTTGAGCCTGAATACTCTGAACTACCCGGCAGCAATGGGCACGGCAAGTTGGCACCTGGTGGCGCTACATGGCTGGGGGGCCAATGCGGCGGATTTGGCGGGGTTAGCGCCCTATCTCAAGCTATCTCACTTTGCCATGACCTTTCCCGATGCGCCCCATGCCCATCCCCAGGTGCCGGGGGGGCGCATGTGGTATGGCTTTCCTTGGGGGTACGATTTCCGCCAGCCCCATAATTTTGAGGCCCAGGGCGATCTGCAAACCAGTCGGCAGATGTTGAAGGATTGGCTGTTGACCCTGGCGGAGACTAGCCAAATTCCCCTAGAACAAACGATTTTGGCAGGATTTTCCCAGGGCGGCGCGATGACCCTGGATATTGGCGGACAGTTGCCCTTGGCGGGGCAAATTATCCTCAGCGGCTACTGCCACGGCGGGCCGAATCCCCCTATCACGCCGCGCCCGGTGATGATGGTGCATGGCACCTTTGACCCCGTGGTGCCCATCGAAAAGGCCTACGAGGCTAAGGATGCCCTGGAGGCGCAGGGCCAACCTGTCGCGTTTCAGGCGGTGGCCATGGGGCACGAAATTCTACCCTCGGTGATCAGCGCGATCACCACCTTTTGCGAAGATTTACGGCGGGTTGCAGAGGGTATTGAACCTTAACCCTTAGGATAAAGGAGTGAACTGTATGGCCCCAAGGATCGGCGAGAGCGGTCACGTTCCCGGCGATCCAGGGATCATGCAGATAGCGTAAGGGGGAAACAGATCATGCTGAGCGTCCATGTTTCGCAAGAAGCGGTCTCAGAAATGACGCCGGACACCGTGGAAGAATTGGCCCGTCGCCTGGAGACCGATGCCTACGAAAATGCCTTTGAGGGACTTCAAGACTGGCACTTGCTACGCGCCCTCGCCTTTCAGCGGCCAGAATTGGTAGAATCCTACGTCTATCTCCTCGATCTTGAACCCTACGACGAATCGTGAGCCTTGCCCTCGTTCCAGACCCGTCTAATGCTAAACCCCTGGTGCCCGTGGATCAGTCCCGGTCGGAGCCAGGGGTAGAGGCTATCCTAGAACCCACCGGCCCACGGGTGCTGATCGGCATCACCGGAGGAATTGCCGCCTATAAGGTCTGTTCCGTGATCTCTGAACTGGCCAAGGCGGGGGTGGACGTGCGGGTGATGCTGACCGACCAAGGGCAGGCCTTTATCCCGGCCCTTACCGTCGCCGCCCTCAGTCGCCACCCGGCCTATACCGACGCGGATTTTTGGTCGAGCACCCAGGGGCGTCCCCTGCACATTGAGCTAGGGGAATGGGCTGACCTGCTGGTGATTGCGCCCCTCAGTGCCAATACCCTGGGCAAGCTGGCCCACGGGCTGGCGGATAATTTGCTCACCAATACGGTACTGGCCTCCACCGGCCCGGTGCTGTTGGCCCCCGCCATGAATACGGATATGTGGCAACAGCGGGCGGTGCAGCGCAACTGGCATTTAGTGCGCCAAGACCCGCGCTTCCATAGTGTAGGCCCAAGCAGCGGCCTGTTGGCCTGCGACCGAGTGGGGGCTGGGCGCATGGCCGAACCGGAGGACATCCTGGCCTATGTCGAATCCCTGATGCACACCCGAGGGCAGCGGGATTTGGCGGGTAAAAACCTGCTGATTAGTACGGGCAGCACCCGCGAATTTTTGGATCCAGTCCGTTTTATTGGCAACCCATCCAGCGGCAAAATGGGGGTGGCCCTCGCCCTGGCGGCGAAGCACCGAGGGGCCAATGTCACCCTGGTTCACGGCCCCATGGAGGGCGATCTCCAGGCAAGGCTGGGGGGCATCCGCACGGTTTCCGTCATCACCGCCGCCGCCATGCACCGGGCCATGGTGACGTACCTGCCCCAGGCCGACTGGATTTTGATGGCCGCCGCCGTGGCCGATGTGAAGCCCGCCACCCAGTCTCCGACCAAGCTCGCCAAGGCGAGCCTCCCCAAAGCCCTACCCCTCGCCGCCGTGCCCGACATCGTGGCCGACCTCAACCGTCGCCGCCAGCCCCGCCAGCGGTTGATTGGCTTTGCCGCCCAAACCGGAGACATCGTGCCCCCGGCCTGGGAAAAGCTCCAGCGCAAGGGGCTCGATGCCATTGTGGCCAACCCGGTCGATCTCCCCGACAGCGGCTTCGGCAGTGATATTAACCAGGCCATTCTGATCCAGGCCGACGGTGAAAAAGAGGTGTTTCCGCCCTCGCCTAAACTGGTGCTGGCCCATCGCCTGATCGATGCCCTGCTGGCCCAGCAGTTTTAAACCCCGCTACTTTAAACCTTGCCACCTTAGCCAACCCCGCCACCTTAGCCCGATGCGTCCTCCGAATCCTCGCTGATTTGGGGAGAACGATCCCCAAATCGTTTCCACTGATTAGGGGGCGGCGTGAGAAATTCGTAGGAACCTGCCGCCTGCCCCGGTGCGGCGGTGAGGATGATGTCAAAGGAGAGAGAAATGCGCAGACCCTCCGTGTGATTCATGGTCACGCCGTGGCGTTGTTTGGAGGGAAAGAGAATCAAACGCCCCTCCGTGGGCAGATAAAGCGCCTGATCTTGGTTGAGGTAGTTCCACTGGGCGATGATGTCGGTGTTTTCGCTGCCCAGTCCGGGGCTAACTTCGTTGGGGCGGGCATCGTCAAAAAAGGTCAGGCATCCCGCTTCGTCGCTGCCCGATTCTGGCACTGCCACATAGTACACAGCGCTGATATTGGCGGTGTTGTGGCAGTGGGATCCCACCTCCTGCTGATGGCGCGATACCACGGGCCAAGCCCGCTGAATGTACAGATCCACCTGGCTGAGATCCAGCCCCAGGGCGTCGAGGTATCGCTGTGTATAGGTTTCCACCTGGGCCACAATCCAGGCGAAGCGGGGATCGAGATGGATTTGCTCGACCCCGTGCAAATCCCCCGTCCAGGCCATTTCTGGGAAGTTGCGCGGCTCATAGCCCGCCTTCTCCAAGGCGAGGACGGCGTCGATCAACGCTTCCCGATGTTGGGATGCATCGGGAAGATCCTCGTAGTAAATCGCCAGGGGAAACCAGGTGTCTACGGGCATGGGAGAGCGTGACGGTGCTGTGCCACCGGGGCAGGATGGGCGAGGAAGAGAACCCTAGGCGATGGTGACAGGCTCCGCATCCCGCTGAGGATGGAGGGCCTGCCCCTCTTGGAGGGCGGAATAGAGCCGATTTAGGGCATGCAGGTAGGCATGGGCCGAGGCCACCACAATGTCGGTGTTGGCGGCATGGCCGGAAAACACCCGCTCCCCGTGGCGAATGCGAATCGTGACCTCCCCGAGGGCATCGATCCCCGCCGTCACGGACTGCACCGAGAACTCGATCAGTTGGTTCTCAATGCCTACCACGCGGTTGATCGCCTTGTACACCGCATCCACGGGGCCGGTGCCAATGGCGGCATCCATCAGTTCTTGGCCATCGGGGGTGCGAATGGTGACGGTGGCGGTGGGCTTGGCGCTATCGCCGCAGGACACCTGCACCAGGTCAAGGTGGAAATGTTCGGGAGTCTGCTGGGTTTCGTCGTTGACGATGGACTGAAGATCCCAATCGGTAATTTCTTTCTTCTTGTCCGCCAGTTCCTTAAACCGCAAAAAGGCCCGGTTGAGGGACTGGTCATCCAGATCGTAGCCCAGTTCTTGCAGACGGGTGCGGAAGGCATTGCGGCCCGAATGCTTGCCCAACACAATCTGGTTGTCGGTCAGGCCAATGGAGGTGGCGTCCATGATCTCGTAGGTGAGCTTGTTCTTCAGCACGCCATCCTGGTGAATGCCGGATTCGTGGGCGAAGGCGTTGGCCCCCACAATCGCCTTGTTGGGCTGCACAAACATCCCGGTCAGGTTCGACACCAGGCGCGAGGTTTTGTAGATCTGGCGGGTGTCGATGTTGGTGAGGGGTTCTTCAGAATCCGTTGGACGACCGAGGAAGGGGTTGTAGTAGGAACGGCGCACATGCATGGCCATCACCAGTTCTTCCAGGGCGGCGTTTCCGGCCCGTTCGCCAATGCCGTTGATGGTGCATTCGAGCTGCCGTGCCCCGTTTTTCACCGCCTCCAGGAAGTTAGCTACGGCCAAGCCCAGATCGTTGTGGCCGTGGACAGAAATCACCGCCTGGTCGATGTTGGGCACGTTTTCTTTGATGCCGCGAATCAAGTTGCCAAATTCGGTGGGGGTGAGGTAGCCCACGGTGTCTGGAATGTTGACGGTGGTGGCTCCGGCGGCAATCACCGCCTCCAACATGGGGTAGAGAAATTCTGGATCAGATCGTCCGGCATCCTCCGGGGAAAATTCCACATCGTCGGTGAAGGTTTTGGCGTAGGCCACCATCTCCGGCGCAATGGCCAGCACCTCTTCCCGGCTCTTCCGCAGTTTGTACTGCATGTGAATATCCGAGGTGGCAATGAAGGTGTGAATCCGGCCCTTGGCGGCGGGCTTAATCGCTTCCCCAGCCCGTTCAATGTCTGCCTTGGTGGCACGGGCCAACCCGCAAATTACCGGGCCATCGGCGGTGCCCACCTCTCGGGCGATTTTTTGAACCGCCTCAAAATCTCCAGGGCTAGCAAAGGGAAACCCGGCCTCGATGATATCTACCCCTAGCCGTGCCAGTTGCCGCGCAATAATCAGCTTCTCCTCCACGTTTAGCGTGGCCCCAGGGGACTGTTCGCCATCCCGCAGGGTGGTATCGAAGATCAAAATGCGGTCGGGGGAAGGGCGGTCGGGGCTAGACGATTGGCTCATGGTGGCTCCCACAAGGTAGAGATAGTGAAACCGTAACAGCGAGGGTAAACAAAACGTCGATACAGGAGGTGACGGACCGTAGGCGACGGCATCGGCTTGTCGTTGCCGTCCCCCTCGCCTAGGGGATCTAAACAAATGTATCGATTCTAACTATTCTAAGGGTAGAAAGTCGGATTCGCTACGACTTAGCCGCCAGAAAATCTAATCATTCGCTGACCAATCCGCGCTGCCAACTAGGAAGCATAGATCGCTTGGTACAGCGCTTCGAGATCGCCGCGACGGTAGAGGTAGCGGTCACTGCGGCGGGAGGAACGATATTCGCAGCCGCGCCGTTCCAGGTGGTGCTGAAGGTCTCGGGGGGGATGGCCAAAGCCCTTGGCGGCTTCGCTGAGGGGAATCCACTGGCGCTCTAGGATGCAGCGCAACGATTGATCCGACATCTCTTGAAGCTGGGTAAGGAGGTGCTGGGCCAAGAGCCAGCAGGCTTTGGCATCGGCCAGGGCGCGATGGGACTGGCCGACATTGAAGCCGAAGTGCTGCACTAAACTGGGCAGGCTCCGGGAGGGTAAATCCGCCAGCAACAACCGAGACAGGATCACCGTACAAAACCGCTGGGCCTCGGGGCGGCTGAAGTGTTGGTTCATGCGGCGGTATTCCGATTGGAGGAAGCCGTAGTCAAAGGCTAGGTTGTGCCCGGTCAACACGCCCTCACTGAGGGGTGACATCAGATCTGGCCAGAGATCCTGGGAGGGCACACCCGTTTCCACCATGGCGGTGGTAATGCCCGTGAGCCGGGTAATTTGGGCTGGAACCCGCACCTGGGGATTGACCAAAAAGCTGTCTTCATAGGTCACGCCTGCGCCTAGGGATCCTTGCAAAAGGCCAATTTCAATCACCCGGGATGTGAGGGGTTTGGGGCCAGTGGTTTCCACATCGATGACCGTGAGGGTGGCCTCGGCAAGCTGGCGATAGTAGGCAATCAGGTGATCCGTCCACAGTGACGACTGGGCCGTTCCCCCCACGGAAACTGGAATCATAGCGTTGATGGCGTAGCGCGTCCTTTCAAGGTGGCACAAAAAAACGGTTTTGGGCTGATCCCGAGGGCGACTTCCCCTGCCTTCGGCGGATCAACCCTGGCAGGGGCTCCCCGCTCCGCCCTACCCGATGCGTCATGGGTATCGGTAATGGGCACCAGGTTAGTAATGGGTGCCGGTTTGGCGATAGTGAACGGCGGTTTTCGCTTCCCCGTCTAGCACTTGGCCCGCTTGAACGGTGGCATAGATCAGCCAGTGGTCGCCGCATTCCATCCGTTCCGCAACGGTGCATTCCAAGTAGGCGATGGCGTCTTTTAGGATGGGAGCACCGTTGTGGGCGTCGTCGGTGTCAATTCCGGCGAAGCGGTCTTCTCCGGGGGCAAAGGGTTTGAGAAAATGCTTCATCGCCCCTAGATGTTTGCCCTCGGCCAAGATGTTCAGCACGAAGGAATTGCCGGGGTACATCAGCGTTTCAATGGCCCGATCCTTCGCCACGGAAACCGTGAAGCCGGGGGGCGTGAAGGATGCCTGGGACACCCAGGAGGCCAGCATGGCGCTGGAAACCTCGCCTTGGCGGGCGGTGACGATGCAGAGGGAACCCACCAGTCGACCCACGGCTTGTTCCACGGCGGAGGCCGGAGTGCGGGGCTGCTTGGCCCGCTTCGCCTTTTTGAGTGCCTGGGCAAAGTCGGTGCCCACCTCTTCACAGAATTTGAGGGTGACATCGGTGGGCTTAAATTTCACCCGAATTGGATCAAAGCCCAGGGAGTAGCCGCCATCCTTCAGCTTGTTTTCTAGCATGTCGATGGCCTCGCCGCTCCAGCCAAAGGAGCCAAAGACCCCGGCCAGTTGAGTCTTAGAGGCGGAAGCGAGGACAATCCCCAAGGCCGTTTGCATGGGGGTGGGCATGTGCCCCCCCAGGGTGGGCGATCCCATCAAAAAGCCCGCTGATTTTTCCACGGCGGCTTTGATGTCGGTGGGATCGGTCTGCTCGGCATTGATGGCTTCCACCGCCACCCCGGACTTGGTGATGCCCCGGGCCAAGGCCTGGGCCAGGGTGGCCGTATTGCCGTAGGCCGAGGCGTAGATCAGCGCCACCGAGAGATCCTGGGAGGTCTGGGCCTGACTCCACTGGCGGTAGCTGTGGAATAGTTCCTTGGCGCTGTACTGCACCACCGGGCCATGGCCTGGGGCCATGACACCGAAGGGAAAGGCCTCCATCCGATCTAGGGCCGCTGTGACCTGGCGCACGCTGGAGGCAAACAAACAGTCAAAGTAGTAGCGTCGATCCTCCAGGAGGTCGCCCCAGCCGAGGTCGAAGACATTCTCGCCGCAGCGGTGCGCCCCAAAGAATTTGTCGGTATAGAGAATGTTGGAATAGGGATCGAAGGTGGCCATGCCGCCGGGATAGCGGGGGGTGGGAATGGGCACAAACTGAAGGCAGTGGCCTTGGCCCAAGTCCAACTGATCCTCGCCGCTGCGGATCACCCGCACTCGGGGCGAGGCTTCGGGCAGCAAATCCTTCAGGGCGAGGGCAGCGGGGTTAGAACACACGACGGTAATATCCGGCAACCGCTGGAGCAGCATCTTCAGGGTCTCGGCCCGGTTGGGGTTGATATGTCCCAGCACGATGAAGTTTACCTGGTACAGATTAATGTGCTGCTCCAGGGCGGTGAGAAACATTTGATTGAAGGATTCCCCCGGCGGGTCAATCAGCGCCGTGCGATCCCCCTGAATGAGGTAGCTATTGGCCGTGGTGCCTCGCTCCAGGGCGTACTCAATCTCGAAGCGCAGACGGTTCCAACTGCGGCAGCGCAGCACCGTGGTACCCGCCGCAATGGAATAAATTTGAACATCGCGAGATGGAGTAGTCATAGGGCGACCAGGGCGTAAGGATCACGGGATCATCAGCCGCGCCAGGGGGGCAGAGCCAGCCAGAGACCGACCCTTAACCACGGTACGGGGCGACTGCTTCTACCTTATCAGGTGCCTCCCCCCTGCGATCCCCACCGATCCGGCCCTGGGCTGGCTCTCGGGTTAGATTTAATTTATGAGCGTGATTAACGGGCTTGAATCCCCTGGAATAAGGGGGCCGGATCCTACCAATCCCCCGACATGACCGCTAGGGGCTCGCCAGACGCCGTCATGAGGCTGAGGGGCAGGGAGGGGCTTTGATCTTGGCGCGGAAACTGCACCAGTTGCAGCCCAGACTCGGCGGGCTCCACGATCATCACGTAGTGATCCTGTTGCCACTGCACGGCCAGGAACCGATGATTCATCAACCAGACCTCGGCTCGGTTGCCCTGGTTAATTTGTTCGGGCTGGGTGCCTTCATAGCAGGCCCAGGTGTGATCAACCACGGTCCAGAGCCCCGATAGGTAAAGGGGATCGGTGCGAGCACTGAGGCCGTAGGTGGTGAAGGAAAAGATCTCGTGGCTCCACCAGTTCTTCGCCACACTGAGCAGCGGCTCAGACTGCAAGGCGGGGCCATATTGGGGCATGGTTTGTAGGTGTTTTTGTTGGGTCTGCTGGGAGGGCCGCTGCCAATCCGGCAAATCCAGACAGATTTCCACCGGCAGACTGCCCGCCATATCCTGGGGGGCGATCACCTGGGCCTGGGCCATGGACGAGGCGATCCAGGGCAGGGCTGTGGATGGCAGGAGCGATCCCGCCGTGCTGACCGCCACGGCGGCGACGAGGGCGAGGGGCAAGGGACGGTTTTCAGGTTCAAAAATAGTCATCGATTTTAGCGGCTTAGAACGTTAGTGATAGGGCGAGGCAAAACCCCCCGCAATCGTCGTCTTTGACGTAAAAACAATCGTCTGGGGTGAGGAGATGACCCCAAGACGAAATCGCTCCCAGCCAAGCCAATGGATCACGACCTAGGTCGTGAAACCGAGCTATAGGGCCTATGAACGGTGAATCTATAGCGCCTAGAATGACCGATATTGTTGTAGCGGTTAGTGCCTAGAAAGCACCCGTCGCAGACAATCCAGCAGAACCAAGGAAATGGGCTTGGTTGAGGGTCGGCTACCTATGGCAAAGCTGGCCTCGCCCAGGGCAGAGTACTTCGCCCTCCAGCCTCATCCCGCCGATTTAACGATCTACCACCCTGGGCAAAGGATGGGATAGAAAAAGGGGGATAGCTCGGGCATCGCCAGCACATTACTAAGATAGCCGTTTCGGTTCCCAATTAACGACCCTCAGGGGAAGTTTTTAGGAGTTTTTTAGAATTTCTTTGGCGATGGAAAAATTCCCGAAGGACGAGACGGCGATCTCCCTTGACCTCAACGGTTTGGCTTAATTTCAGCCTTGACCAGGGGCATCCAGACGGAGATCGAGGCTGGCCTCGGGCAAAATTAGCATGGCATCGCCAAAGGAATAGAACCGATAGGACGCTTGAATGGCGGTTTCGTAGAGACTGAGTAACCGTTCCCGCCCAATCAATGCGCTGACCAACATCATCAGACTAGATCCGGGTAGGTGAAAGTTGGTAATCAGGCCGTCGATCACCCGGAACTCGTAGCCGGGATAGATGTAGAGATTGGTTTTGCCCTGGAGCGGTTCTAGCGATCCCCCCTGGGCGGATCCCTCTAGGGCACGAACCACGGTGGTGCC
>JAYKHF010000211.1:0-6970 GCA_035285305.1 Leptolyngbya sp. | reverse complement strand
CGCCCGAATTACGCCCAAATTAAACGACAATAAACGGGTATTCACCGGGCTAACGCCATGCCGCACCTGATTTTCACCGACCTCGATGGTACCCTGCTCAACCCAGAGACCTACGACTATCAGGCGGTACTGCCGATGCTAGCCACCTTGGCCGAACGTGCCATTCCGGTGATTCCCGTCACCAGCAAAACCCGGGCCGAGGTGGAACACCTGCGGCAGACTCTGGGCCTACGGGATCCCTTTGTGGTGGAAAATGGCAGCGCCATTTACCTGCCCCCCACAGGCTTACCCTTTGCCCTACCCGAGGGGGAGGATGACGGCGGCTATCGCCTGATCACCCTGGGCTGCAACTATGTGACCGCCCGGGCGGGGCTGAAGGCCATGGCCCAGGAGTTGGGCCGTCCCCTCAAGGGTTTTGGCGACTGGAACGTGGAGCAAGTGGCACAGCTCACGGGGCTGACGACCGAGGAGGCCAAGCGGGCCAAGGCCAGGGACTTTAGTGAACCCTTTATGACCCCGAAAAATGTGGCTTCGGCGGATCTCCAAGCCGCCGCCGAAGCCATGGGCTTCGGGGTGGTGCTGGGCGATCGCTTCTCCCACCTGATCGGCGGTGGGGCGGGCAAAGGGGAAGCCGTGCGTCGGCTGATTGCCCTCTACCAAAGCGCCAACCCCAACGCCACCCTCACCACCCTGGGCCTGGGCAACAGCCCCAACGACCTGCCGATGCTGGCCGTCGTCGATCACCCGATCATTCTTCCCGGCGTGGATGGCCCCCATCCCCATCTCGCCGAACGCGGCTGGCCCGTGGCCCCCGCCCCCGCCCCCGAGGGTTGGGCCGCCGCCATTCAATCATGGCTGAACGGCTGAGGCTACCCCCTGGCCCCATCACCGGACGACCATCACCTGAACAATCGCCCCCTCCGGCAGGCGTTCTGTGCCCACCGGGATCACCGCCAGGGCATTGGCCCCCGCCAGATTGACTAAATTGCCGGAACTGTGGCTACCTCCGGCCAGGGCAAAGGTGTACTGGCTGGGGGTTTCCGCCTTGGGAGACAGCCGCCCCCAGAGGTAGATTTCCCGGGGGCCACCGCCCTTGAGGGGGTGCTGGGTCACGGCTTCAACAAACTGGGGCGGCCAGCCCTCCTTCAACCCCGACATTTTGCGCAGGGCCGGTTCCACAAACCGCCAGAAGCTGACCAGGGCCGAAACGGGATTTCCCGGCAGGCCGAAGTAGAGGGCCGAGGCAGACGGATCCCCCCCCCGAGGAACGGTGGCCACGGTCAGGGGTTTCCCCGGTCGCACCGCCACGGATCGGATGTGCAGGGTGGCTCCCAGGTCGGCCAGGATGCGATCCACGTAGTCGAAATCCCCCACGGAAACGCCGCCGGAGGACAGGATCACATCGGCCTGGGCGAGGGCGGACTGAATCGCCGCTGCCAGGGCATCCGGCTGGTCGGGCACAAGGCCCATCCTCACCGGTTCGGCCCCCGCCGCCTGCACCAGAGCCGCCAGGGCATACTGATTAGAATCCACAATTTTTCCGGGTTCCAGGGGCGTCTCCGGGTTCACCAATTCATCCCCAGTGGAAAGGATCGCCACCCGCAGCCGCCGAAACACGGGCACCTGAACACATTGCGCCGCCGCCAGCACCGCTAATTCTGGCCCACCCAAGGCCGTTCCCGCCGCCATCAGGGGTTGTCCGGCTTGGTAGAAGCTGCCGCGATGGCGCACAAACTGACCGGGCGGCGGCGCTTCTAGGATGAGCACCCGGTCATCCCGACGCTGGGTCACTTCCTGCATGACCACCGTATCAGATCCCTCGGGCATCATCGACCCCGTCAGAATGCGGGCCGCTTGCCCCGGGGCCACGGGCTGGGTGGGGGGCTTCCCGGCGGGGATGGTTTCCGTCAGGGTGAGGGTCACGGGCTGATCGGCGCTGGCCTGGGCCACGTCCTGGTGGCGCACGGCATAGCCATCCATAGCTGAGTTGTCCCAGTGGGGCATATCCAGCCCCCCGGTGACGGGCTGGGCCAAAATGCGCCCTGTCGCTGCCCCCAAGGAGACCTGTTCCATTGCCTGCGGCCCATCCAGGGGGGTCGCAAGGGCTAAAATCTTGGCCTCCGCCTCCGCCGCTGGCACCATGGCCTTCATCCTGGGGTAAATCGTTCCCTTTGAGGGTAGCGCTCCCCGGAAATCGCGACAAGATCCGCCCTCGGCCTAGGACAGTAGGATCGCCGCACCCGATGGATCTGGCCAGATCCATCGCCGGATTGGGCTTAGCGGGCCTGGAGTTTTTGGCGTAGGGATTCGATGTCGGCCAGCAGAGCCGCCTGGGTGAGGCTGGTTTGTTCGCCAGACTGGAGCCATTTGATCTGCACGGTGCCCTGGGCGGCTTCGTCGTCGCCGAGGATGAGGCAGGCGGCGGATCCGCTGCGGTCGGCCCGTTTGAACTGTTTGCCAAAGGCGGAACCGCTGAGGTCAAGATCCACGGAGATCCCTTGCTGACGTAGGGCTTGGGCCAGCTTGAGGGCGTTGGCTTCGGCGGCTTCCCCCCGGGACACCACGTAAAGATCGGGGCGGGGGGCAGAGACGGTTTGCAGTTGGGCCAGCAGCAGGGTGAGACGTTCTAGGCCAATGGCCCAGCCCACCGCCGGAGTGACGGGGCCACCCAATTCCTGCACCAAGCCGTCATACCGACCGCCGCCGCACACGGTGGCCTGGGCACCGAGGTCGCTGGACTGGATTTCAAAGGCGGTGTGGGTGTAGTAGTCTAGGCCGCGCACCAGGCGAGGGTTGAGCACAAAGTCGATGCCGAGGTCGCTGAGTTGGGCCAGGACTCGGTCGAAATGGCGTTTCGAGTTCTCGCCCAGGTAGTCCAGAATGCTGGGGGCCTCGGCGGCGATGGCCTGGGTTTTTTCGTCCTTGCTGTCGAGAATTCTCAGCGGATTGCGGCTGAGACGATCCTGGGAGTCGGCGTCCAAATCCGCCTTGAAGGGGGTGAGGTAGTGGACGAGGGCGTCCCGGTAGCGCTGGCGGTCATCGCGATCGCCCACGGAATTGAGGTTAAAGGTGAGGTTCTTCAGGCCCAGCCGTTGCAGCAGGTCAGTGGCCAGGAGAATCACCTCCACATCGGCCCGGGGGTCGGCACTGCCCAACACCTCCACGCCAACCTGGTGAAACTGCCGCTGCCGTCCCTTTTGGGGCCGCTCGTAGCGGAACATGGGGCCGCAATACCACAGCCGTTGCACCCCACCCTGGGCCTGGAGGCTGTGCTGAATATAGGCCCGCACCACCCCCGCCGTGCCTTCAGGGCGCAGGGTGCAGGAGCGATCGCCCTTGTCCAAAAAGCTGTACATTTCCTTGCCCACCACGTCGGTGGCTTCGCCGATGCCGCGCTCAAACAGGGCGGTTTGCTCGAAGGTGGGGGTACGAATTTCTTGGTACACCGCCCGCTGAAAGAGATCCCGCGCCGTCGCCTCTACCCATTGCCAGGTATGGATATCGGCGACCTTCAGGTCTTGGCCCACCCGCTGGGGCAGGGGCAAAATGTCTTCCGTTCCGGGCAGGGATTGAATCGACTCCATAGGGTAGCTCAAAGGGGTAGCTCAAAGGGGCATGGCAGAAGGATAATCATACCCTGGGAAATTCTGCTTTTGGCAGGAAAATCCTGGGGTCTTCCCCCCCCAAGATCGCCTGAAGACTATCCCTGCGTCCTAGGCTTTGGCGCTGTTGGTCGGCCATTCGGGCAGCACACAGCAGTTCACCTCATCCACGCACACCTTGCCCGATTGCAAGGCCCAACGAAACAGTTCCACCCGGTTGCCCGTGGCGGTTTTGGTCAAAATATTACTGATGTGGTTATCCACGGTGCGCTTGCTAATCTCCAGTTTTTCCGAGATTTCCTGGTTGGTCAGCCCAGCGGCCACCAGCTCCACAATCTGCAACTCTCGATCGGAGAGACTTGTCTGCCCAGCTATGGAAGCTGCATCGTCGCTCGCCATGGCACTACGCTCCTAAACTATGTATTTATGCTTACCTCTACTACCACTATACGTCGTTGTTTCCGTCCAGCCCATGGACGGGCTTGGGTTCCCGGCTGGCGTTGGTGCATCACCGTGGCCCTCGCGTTGGCCTTGGCCCTGCCCCTCAGCCTAGCGCCGTGGCCAGCCTGGGCCGACCCGATTCCCGCCGCGCTGGACGAGCCGAACCCGCCCGCCAAGGCCCAGCCCGACGCCAGTGCCGTGCCGTCGGAAACGGTGAGCCGTTTTGTCAGCGCCTATCTAGAGGTGGTGAAGCTGATTGACTCGCGGGAGCAAAGTCTGCAAAGCGCCGAAACCGACACCGAGTCGTACCAAATGCAGCAGGAAACCCAGGCCGAGGCGGTGGCCCTGATTCAAGCCCACGACCTCACCCTGCAAGCCTACTGGGAACTGCTGGGCTTGGCCAACAGCGACCCCGAATTTCGGGAACGGGTGCTGGCCCAGATGGAGGAAGTGCAATGACTTGCCCAGCCCCTCTCCCGGTCGGGAGAGGGGATCTGAAAAGTGCTCAAAGTCCCTCTCCCACGGTGGGAGAGGGACTTAGGGTGAGGGCCAAATCAGGGCAATAGAGCGAGTTTATGATCTACTGAGTCTCGCGAATCGCTCGGTGATGAGGGCGTAGATCCCCGGAGCATCAACGGTTTCGAGGATGGTGGCGTTGGTAGGGGTGTCCCCAGGAGGGTGGGGATCGGCCACGCTGCGCCCCAGACACAGGGGGCTGTCGGTTTCAATCGCCAGGTGCATGGGGCGACCGGAAAAGAGGTCGGGCCGCATCAAATAGGCGATCACGCAGGGGTCATGGAGGGGCGCACCGGCGAGGCCGTAGCATTCGCCCTCCCGCTGGCCATAGTGGCGCAGCCAACCGGCGGCGGCGGCCCCCACGGGAGACCCCAGTTCCTCCAGGGCGGCTAGCCGTTCCGGTGTCGTGATCACCTGGTGGGTCACATCCAGGGGAATCAGGGTGAGGTTTAGCCCTGCGTTGACCACCACCTGGGCCGCATGGGGATCAGCGTAGAGATTGAACTCGGCATTGGGGGTGACATTGCCCCGGCCCAGGGCACCACCCATGGCCACCACCCGAGCCATGGCCTGGGCGATGTCAGGCGCTTGGATCAACGCCACCGCCAGATTGGTCAGGGGGCCGAGGGTGGCCAGGGTGATCGGAGCTTGGGCAGATCGGCATTGATCGATGAGAAAGGCAACCGCGTGCTGGGTCTGTAGTGCCTGGGTCGGTTCGGGAATCACCGCCCCATCCAGCCCCGTTTGGCCGTGGACATGCTCAGCGGTGATGGGGGATCGCAGCAGAGGCCGAGGACAGCCCCCATAGACCGGCACCTCGGGCCGCTGGGCCAGGTGAACAATGCGGCGAGCGTTGTACTGGGTCAGGGCCAGGGGCACATTGCCCGCCACGGTGGTAATGCCCAGCAGATCAACGTCATCGGGACTGGCCAGAGCTAGGAGGAGGGCAATGGCATCATCCACCCCGGGGTCACAGTCAATAATCAGGGATTGCTTCGCCATGGTGGGGCTCCGGGGTTAGATGGGGCAGGGTCACATCCGCCCTGCGCAAGCCTAGGGAGGGCTGCTACCGTAGGATCATCTTACGGTAGCAAGGAGAAACGGTCTTGGCAGGGTTGGTGTCCTACGGTTCAGTGAGTGCGGCCTTAGTGAGTGCGGCCTTGGTGAGTGTGGCCTTGGCCACGGGTTGCGCGGGGGGATCCTTCGGCGATGCCCTGCAACAGTCCCTGGAGGCGGATCCTCAGCTACAAGCTCAGTTTCCCCAGGGTGAGGCCGCTGCCCCCGAGTCTGCTCCCCCCGCCGGAAACCCGGCCTCGGAGAATGCTGATCGCCCGGGCGCAGGATCCGCCCCCCCACCGGGCGACCTGGCCTTCGTTGGCCCCCTTCCCCCGGAAAATTGGGGCGACAACACTGGGGACAATGCCCATGCCAACGCCCAGCCTTCCCCATCCAGCCAGACCAGCCCCAACACCCTGCTGGAGGACGTCCCCGCCGACCTCCAGCCCTACGTCCAAGACTGGATTGCCCTGGGGCGCACCGCCGAGGACACCTTTGCCGACATTCCCTTTCAGCCCAGCCGCACCATCACCCGGGGCGAATATGCCCAATGGCTGTTTGCCGCCAACAACCTGTTCTACCGCGACCAGCCCGCCCAGCGCATCCGCCCCGGTGCCCCCAACGACTCGCCCGCCTTTCAGGATGTGCCCCCCAGCCATCCCTACTACAGCGCCATCCAGGGCTTAGCCGAAGCGGGCATCATCCCCAGCGCCCTGGCGGGTAATGCCACCGCCGTCACCTTTCGGCCCGATGACCCCCTCACCCGCGAAGCCCTCGTGCTGTGGAAGGTGCCCCTGGATACCCGCACCGTGTTGCCCTTGGCCACCGTAGAGGCCGTCCAAACCGCCTGGGGCTTCCAGGATGCCGCCGAAGTGGATCCCTTTGCCCTGCGGGCTGTGCTGGCCGATCACCAAGCCGGGGATTTTGCCAACATCCTCCGCGCCTTTGGCTTTACTACCCTGTTCCAGCCAAAACGCGCCGTTTCCCAAGCCGAAGCCGCCGCCGTTCTCTGGCGCTTTGGCCACCAAACCGAAGGTGTCTCCGCCCAGGATGTCCTCCGCCGAGGGGCGACGGCCCCTCCATCGCAAGACAGCCCCCTCGGCCCTAGGATGGAGCGTCGGCCCAGCCAAGCGGCGGGTTAGATGAGCGGGTTAGATGGGCGGTTAGATTAGAACAACGCTTGGGGCCTTGGCCTTGGGAAATAGGCTGTCGTGGGAATATAGATAGGCTCAGTAGATCACAAACTCGCTCTATTGCCCTGATGTGGCCCTCACCCTAAATCCCTCTCCCAATGTGGGAGAGGGACTTTGAGGATTTTTCTAGCCCCCCTCTCCCCCCTGGGAGAGGGGCTGGGG
>JAYKHF010000210.1:0-5024 GCA_035285305.1 Leptolyngbya sp. | reverse complement strand
GATCATGCGAGACAGGCGCTCCACGTTGGCCCCATCCAGGAACATATCCACCTCGTCGAAGGCGTAGAAGGGGGAGGGCCGATAGCGCTGGAGGGCGAAGATGAAGCTGAGGGCGGTGAGGGATTTCTCCCCCCCAGACATGGAGGCGAGCCGCCGTACGGGTTTGCCCTTGGGGTGGGCCACCAGGTTTAGGCCACCATTGAAGGGGTCTTCCGGGTCCTCCAGTTGCAGGTGGCCATCGCCATCGGAGAGTTCGGCAAAGATGGTTTGGAAGTTTTTGTCCACGGCGTCGTAGGCTTCCTGAAAGGCTTTGCGCCGCAGGGTCGTGAAGGTCTCGACCCGCAGCAGCAGTTCCGTGCGCTCCTCTTCCAGGGTGGAGAGTTTGTCACTGAGGTCGTTGAGGCGTTCTTCGGTGCGGTTGTATTCCTCTAGGGCCAGCATGTTCACGGGTTCTAGGGCTTCCATGCGCCGCTGGAGTGAGCGCAGTTCTTTATGTAACTCGTCTAGGTCGGTATCGGGGGGGATTTCCGGCAGCGGGTCGGGCAATTCCTGGGCCTGAAGTTTGCACAGGGCTTGGGCTTCGGTGAGCTGTTGCCGCCGTTCCTGTTGGGTTTCGATCAGCTTTTGCCGCTGCCATTCCTGCTGTTGCTTGTGGGTGCGCTGATCCCGCAGGCGGGTTTCTAATTGGTCACGGTTGGCCTTTTCGGCGGCGAGGGTTTGATCGAGCGCTGCCATCGCCTGCCGCAGGGTCGCCATTTCCTGGTTTAGCCCCTGCTGCTGTTGCTTGATTTGAGTCAGCGCTTGTTCCCGTTCCCCCTGCTGTTGGCGGATAGTAACAACGGTCTGCTGGGCCTGCTGGAGGGTGGTCTCTAGCTGCTGGCGCTGGTTTTGGCGGGTTTGAATTTGCCGCTCCGCCTGCTGTAGGGCCGCTTGTCGTTCCGCCAGTTGTTGCTCAAGCTGGCGCACAGCGGTCTGGGCGGTTTGCCATTCGCTGTGGGTTTGGGATTGTTCCAGTTCCGCCAATTTGGCCCGTTTCTGGGCAATTTCGGCTTCCTGGGTCGGCAATACAGTAGCAATTTCCTGGAGCCGGGTTTCGGCGGCGGCAAATTCCTGCTGGGCCTGGTGAAGCTGGGTTTGAATTTGCTGGCGACGTTGGGCCAACTGCTGCTGCTGGGTTTGCTGCTGTTCGCCCTGAAGCTGCATTTCCCGATACTGCTGCCGCTGGGTGATCAGGCTTTGGCTCAGGGTTTGCAGGGTGCTAGAGGCGGTTTGCAGGTTGCGATCGCACCGTTCGAGCAGCACATCAATGTCGCTGAGGCGTTGGCGGAGGGTTTGGGCTTCCTCCGATTCGGCGGGTTCCACGGTGCCAAAGTGCAGCCGACCGGATCGCTGGTTGAGACTGCCCCCGGTCATCGCACCGCTGGTTTCCAGCACTTCGCCATCGAGGGTGACGATGCGAAAGTCGCCCAAATGCTGCCGCGCCCTGTCCAGTTGGTCAAACACCACGGTGCTGCCGAAGGTGTAGGCAAAAATGTCGCGGTAGCGGGGGTCACAGTCGATTAGATCAACGGCGTAGTCCAAGAAGCCATCGGGGCGCTTCCAGTCCGGCACGGGGGTGAATTTGGTAGCACGAATTTTGTTCAGCGGCAAGAACGTCACCCGTCCGGCCCGCCGCTGTTTCAGAAATTCAATCCCCTGGGCCGCGACCCTATCGTTGGCGACGACCAAGTACCCCAACCGCGCCCCCGCCGCCACCTCTAGGGCCACCTGATAGCGTGGTTCCACCTTGCCCAGTTGGGCGACTAACCCCTCAATGCCCTGGATGCCGCTATCCAGCAGCAGTTTGGTGGCCTGGGTGCCCTGGCTTTCCTGCATGGCCTGGGTTTGGGCTTCTAGTTTGTCCAGTTGCCGCTGTTTGTCGCGCTGTTCTTTTAAGAGGCGAGTTTGGGTTTCCCGCTGGACGGCGAGTTCGGCTTCGGCGGCGGAGATTTTCTCGGCGGTGGCCTGAATTTCAGCCTTGGCCCGCTCTAGCTGCTGGCTGAGGTCGGGGGCTGTGCCACCCCCGAGGACATCCTCCGCTTGGAGGGCGGTGAGTTGCCCCTGCTGCACCTGAATTTGTTGCTCGAGCTGGTGCCGCCGTTCTTGCAGGCGGATTTGCTCCGCCCGCTGGGGTTCCATCGCCCCTTGCAGGGTTTCGATGGCATGGCGCAGTTCCGTTTGCTGCTGTACCCAGGCTTGGGAGGCCGAGGCAATCTCATGGGTGGCCTGTCGGCGATCCTCTAGGGTCTGCTGCACCTGATCCCGCGCCTGGGTGAGGATGATGAGTTCCCGGGAGGACTGTTCTTCAATCTCTTGCTGAAGCTGGGCGAGGGTGCGCTGGTGTTGTTGTAGGGCAATCTCGGTGTCCCGGAGTTGCGCCGCCGCCTGGTTGGTCGCCTGCCGATTGTCCTGTTCCTGGCGCTGCAACTGGCGCAGTTCGGCCTCGTGGGTGGCCACCTTGGCTTGCAGGGCGAGGTGTTCGTCTTCGCCCATGGCGCGAATGCGGGCGTTGAGGGTGGCCAATTCCGCCTCTAGGGCCACGACGGCCTGATCCGCCTGGGTGATGGCCTGGGCTAGGGCTTCGGCTTCGGCTTCGCCCTTGGCGATCGCCTGCTGAAGTTGGTCGATCTGTCGCTGCTGCTGCCGCCACACCAGCACCGCCTCCCACTGGCTCTTGTCCTGGAAGGTGGCCTTTAATTTTTGGTACTTTTCGGCCTTCTGCCGATCCTGGGCGAGGCGCTCGAGCTGGGCTTGCAGTTCCCGCTCCACAATGCGAAAGCGGTCTTCATGTTCGCGCACCGCATCCAGTTTGCCCCTGGCCTGGTCAATCTTGCGGTCGAAGGAGGCGACCCCGGCCAGTTCGTCGATGATCTGCCGCCGCTCCCGCGAGTTCATCGAAATAATGCCCGTTACGTCCCCCTGAAGCACCACGTTGTAGCCTTCGGGGTAGATGTGGAAGCGCTGCAACTGCTCGTGCAGGTCGTTGAGGGTGCAGGGTTCGCCGTTGATGTAGTAGTTCGAGGTGTAGGTGCCCTGGCTGGTGACGCGCAGCCGCCGGGTGACGCTCCACTCGTGGTTGATGGCCAAGGGCACCAGCCGCGAATCTGCCTTGGCTCCGTTGCCCTGGCCGTTGTGGCCGTTGTGGCCGCTACCGTTCGTGCCGTTGTCCTCGGGATGCCCCCCCGGATCCGGTGCCTCCGCCTCGCTGGCGGCTTGGTGGGCCTCTGCCATTAAATCCGCCGCGTCTTTGAGGAAAAACTCCGGCGGCACATCACTTAAATCAAAGGTGACGGTAACGCTGGCCTCCGAGGTGGTACGACGGCTCATCTGGCCTTGGTTCACCAAATCCGGCAGCCGATCCGCCCGCATCCCCTTGGAACTGGCTAGCCCTAGACCGAACAGCAGCGCATCCAAAATATTCGATTTGCCAGACCCATTTGGCCCAGAAATGACCGTAAACCCAGGCAATAGGGGAACCTGGGTTGTGCCACCAAAGGACTTGAAGTGGGACAACTCGACGCGCTTAATGTGCATTCGCTAGCGGTGCCTCAGATTTAGGACACGTATCCTTGACGTGCCATGCTGGCGGCCAGAACGGGGAACTATAGCCTACCCCATCACCGTTTTCTAACCTACTTGCCGCCTAAGTTTAGTGCAAATTAGATCCAACGCTGCGGTTTATATCGACATAATGCGCCAGAATCCTGGGCCACAGCCCGGGCCGTTCAGCCCGATCCGATGGATAATCGCCGGGGCAGGTAGCCTCGCCCAAGGGCTGCCGTCCTGGGTCAAGGCCTCTGGCCTAGGGGGCCACGGAGGAAACGGGCGCGTTATGGTAATGGGTAAATATTTGGAAACTAAGGATAACGCCGATGTCGGTTCCCGTCAGTCTGATCCGTGCCCAGTCCTACGAGTTGGTGACCCTGCGGCAGTCTATGGAGGCACTGTTGGCCCCCTTGGGCGGCATGGCGCAGTTTGTGAAACCAGGGGATCGGGTGCTGCTGAAGCCGAATTTACTCACGGGGGCAAGGCCCACCCAGGAATGCACCACCCGGCCCGAGGTGGTCTACGTGGTGGCGCAGATGGTGCAGGCGGCAGGGGGCAAGCCCTTCCTGGGCGACAGCCCCGCCTTTGGCACCGCCCAGGGGGTGGCCAAGGCCAATGGGTTGCTGCCCCTAGCCCAGGAACTGAATCTGCCGATTGTGGAACTGCACGGCCATCGCTATGCCACCGACAACCCCGCCTTTGACCACCTGCGCCTGTCCAAGGAGGCGATGGAGGCGGATGTGGTGATCAACCTGCCGAAGGTGAAGTCCCATGCCCAGTTGACCCTGACCCTGGGGGTGAAGAACCTGTTTGGCTGTGTTCCGGGCAAGATGAAAGCCTGGTGGCACATGGAAGCGGGCAAGGATGTGGAGCGCTTCGGCACCATGCTGGTGGAAACCGCCCGCCTGATCAGCCCCGCCCTCACCATTGTGGACGGCATCCTTGGCCATGAGGGCAATGGCCCCAGCGGTGGCGACCCCAGGGCGTTGGGCGTCCTCGCCGCCAGTGCCAACGTGTTTGCCGTAGATCGAGCCCTGGTGGAGGTGCTGGGGGTGGAGGCGGAAACCGTGCCCACCGTGGCCCAATCCCTGCGCCTAGGCTACTGCCCTGCCTGGGAGGACATCACCTATCCGGCCCTCACCCCCGCCGACCTGGCGCTGGAGGACTGGCGCTTGCCGGATCAACTCCTGCCCATCGACTTTGGGATGCCCAGGGTGGTGCGATCGACCTTTAAACACCTCTACATTCGCTACATCAAAGAACCCATGGCCGCCTATGCCAAACGGTCGGCCTAATCCCCCCGTAGGGGCGAGGTTTCCTCGCCCCTCAAACCTGGTGCTCAACCGTCCCCAGCCCTCTCCCCAGCAGGACAAGCCGATGATTGCCCTCACCCTACGCCCCACGCTCCAGCTTACCGACGAGGTGTTTGAGCGAATCTG
>JAYKHF010000209.1:0-8116 GCA_035285305.1 Leptolyngbya sp. | reverse complement strand
GTCGTTGGCTTAGTAGCTATCTTCGCTGGTGGCGGTGTGGAGGGCTAGATCATGGTTCGCTTGGTTCAGGCGGTCGGCAATGGCTTTGCGCCACATTAAGCTCACGTGATCGTCAGCCAAAATCTCTTGGGCTTCTTCGCGGTAGGTGGCTCCTTGTACCGCATCCACGTCTTCAATGTGCTGGAGGTGGGAGAGAACTTCTCTGGGCGTCGTCATGGTGCAATCCTTATTGGTAAAGGGTAGCTGGCCTGAGGGGCTCCCAACCCCCAAGATGACATCCCCAACTTCGGAGATAGGGTAGGAGCCCAAATGTCCGTCGCAGACGGTGATCATGGTTTTATTGTGGGTTAGAGATCCGCCCATCATCCATTTCCCTTGAGAACCTTCACGCCTTGCAATGGTTGTTCGCAGTTCGCAGCAGAACTTTGCAATTCGCGACCCCGAGATCGGGCTACCGATCCCGTCGTACCCTGGCTAGCAAAACGCCGCCGACCATCGCGGGGGCGACGATCAGCGGCGAGGAGGCTAGGGGATTTGGGGTGTGAAGCCCACTCCCCTAGGGCAGGGTGAGGATTGGGGTTAGGTGCCCACGGTCCAGGAGTTGATGTACAGTTCCTGCTCGGCAGTGAGGGCATCGACTTCGATGCCCATGGCCACTAGTTTCAGGCGGGCGATTTCCTTATCCACTGCTTCGGGGATGGAGTGCAGACCGGGTTCCAAGGATCCCTTGTTCTTCACCAGGTATTCGCAGGCCATGGCTTGGTTGGCAAAGCTCATGTCCATGACGGCGCTGGGGTGGCCTTCGGCGGCAGCGAGGTTCACCAAGCGGCCTTCGCCGAGGACAATCACCGATTTGCCGCTAGGCAGCAGGTATTGCTGGGTAAAGTTGCGCACCTGCTTCACTTCGCTGGCCATTTCGCCCAGGGATTGCAGGTCGATTTCGATATCGAAGTGGCCGGAGTTGCAGACCATCGCGCCGTCCTTCATCACCTCGAAGTGCTCGCGGCGGATGACGTGCTTGTTGCCGGTGACGGTGATAAACAGGTCGCCCTGGGGAGCGGCCTCAGCCATGGGCATGACTTGGAAGCCGTCCATGGCGGCCTCGATGGCGCGGATGGGGTCGATTTCGGTGACGATCACGTTGGCTCCCATGCCCTTGGCCCGCATGGCGGTACCCTTGCCGCACCAGCCGTAGCCAGCGACCACGATGGTCTTTCCGGCCAGCAGCACGTTGGTGGCGCGGATGATGCCGTCGAGGGTGGATTGCCCGGTGCCGTAGCGGTTATCGAAGAAGTGCTTGGTGTCGGCGTCGTTGACGTTCATGGCGGGGAAGCTCAGCACCCCATCCTTAAACATGGCCTTGAGGCGGACGATGCCCGTCGTGGTTTCTTCGGTGGTGCCGATGATGTCCGACAATTGGGCTTTGCGGGTTTGCACCAGGGTGGCTACCACGTCGCTGCCGTCGTCAATGATGATGTTGGGGCGGTGATCTAGGGCCGTTTCGACATGGCGGTGGTAGGTGTCGTTATCTTCGCCCTTGATGGCAAAAACGGGGATGCCGTAGTCGGCCACCAGGCTAGCGGCCACATCGTCCTGGGTAGACAGGGGGTTGCTGGCGATCAGAATGGCATCGGCCCCGGCATTTTTGAGGGCAATGGCCAGGTGGGCGGTTTCCGTGGTGACGTGGCAGCAGGCGGAAATGCGGATACCAGCCAGGGGTTTTTCCTGGGCAAAGCGTTCCTGAATCTGGCGCAGCACAGGCATTTCGCGCCCAGCCCATTCAATTCGCTGCTTGCCCTGGGGAGCCAGCCCGATGCCTTTAATGTCGTACTTGAATTGCAAGGTTGTGGTCATGGGTGTCGTGAGCCTAGTGAATGGGTCAGCCGATCTCAGGCGGGAACTGGGGTTTGAGCCGAATCTATGGTGAATCGCCTAGTCTTGGCCCTCTCCCCCAGCCCTTCTCCCTTGGGGAGAGGGGAGCCGGAAAGACTCTTATCAAAGTCCCTCTCCCTCAGGAGAAGAATTTAGGGTGAGGGGGATCAGCCTTCTTAGCTTAACGGAAATTTACCCTGGGTATTTCCCCGACCGCACCTCCTCACAAAATTGCTGGGCGGCCTCGATGGCCTGTTGGCGCAGGTTAGCGTAGGCCTTGGCGAAGGGGGGTTGCCAGGGAGAAAGGCCCAGCACATCCGCCGTTACCAGCACTTGCCCGGTGCAGTGGGGGCCAGCGCCAATGCCAATGGTGGGGATGGTGAGGGTGTCGCTAATGCGTTGGGCTAGGTCGGCGGGAATGTGCTCTAGCACCAGGGAAAAGGCTCCGGCCTGCTCTAGGGCTTGGGCTTCGGCCAGGATGCGGTCGGCTTCGGACTGGGTTTTGCCCTGTTTGTGAAAGCCGCCAAACTGGTTGACCGACTGCGGCGTCAGGCCCACATGGCCCATCACCGGAATGCCCCACTGCACTAGGGTTTGCACCCGTTCCACCACGGCGGGATGGCCCCCTTCAATTTTGACGGCCTGGGCGGCGGATTCCTTTAAAATGCGTCCTGCCGAGCGAATCGTGTCCTCCACACTGGGCTGGTAGCTGAGGAAGGGCAAATCGACCACCAACAGCGCCCGCCGCACCCCCCGCCGCGCCGCCTTGGCACAGATCAGCATATCCTCCAGGGTGAGGGGAAGCGTCGTGTCATAGCCGAGGGCCACCATGGCGAGGGAATCGCCCACCAGCACCATATCTGCCCCCGCCTGGTCGGCAATGTGACCCGAGGTCACATCCCAAGCCGTTAGCACCACCAAGGGCGAAGCTCCCTGCCGCTGCTTCCAGGTCGCCACTTGAGAAACACTCACTGCCATCGTTGCCGCCTCAGAACGTCCATCGCATCATTGAATATCCCCAAATTATCCCTGGCTACGGGGTCGAATGAATATGTGGCCTATGGCTAGAACAGAGCAGGGTAGGCTAGATTATGTCCTGTCATCGCCTTCAAGGAGCGAGGCTTTATGAAAACTCTGGCGGAGATTCAGCAGTGGCTTGTGCAACACAAGCCTTTACTACAAGAACGCTACAGGGTTGAAGAATTAGGTATTTTCGGCTCCTATGTCAGGCAGGAGCAGACAGAATCTAGTGATATGGATGTGTTGGTAGAATTTTCGGAAACACCGAGCCTATTGAAATTCATCAATTTAGAAAACTACCTCAGCGACAATCTGGGAATCAAGGTCGATTTGGTGCACAAGTCGGGTTTAAAGCCACGCCTTGGAGAGCGAATTTTAGCAGAGGTTGTTTACCTGTGAGTAATCGACGCATTGAAGACTACTTGCAAGATAGCTTGGATGCTGTGGCTGCCATTGATGATTTCACAAAGAATATTGAGCCTGAAGCATTTTCAGGAAATCTGGAGAAGATATTTGCCGTTTCAAGGGGAATCGAAATCATTGGTGAAGCGGTAAAGCGTATCCCTGATTCCGTGAGAAGCCGATATCCTGATATTCCCTGGCGGGATATGGCCGGAATGCGAGATAAATTAATTCATGATTATTTTAATACGGACATAGAAATCCTGTGGAAAACGATTCAAGAAGACATTCCTGAACTGGAAATCTTGATGACTAAGGTGCTAACTGACTTAAAGGACAAAAATATTGAAATCGTGTCGGAACAGAGCGAAAACAAGGGCACCTAGTTAACGTCGAGGCACCCAGGGAAATTTTCCGGAAGAACGCCCCAACCGGACGGATATCACCTAGCCCAGGGTCTCTCTTCCGAAGCCAGGGTAGACCAATCTAGATCTGTGAAATACCCTTAGACATACGCTAACAATAGGCTTGCATACAAGTCCCCAAGAAGCCCCTGATCCTGGTTGCCCATGACCCCTGAGCCACCCAACCCTGCCCCCTCCGGTGGAACCAGCCCCGACCGCCCCGCTGCGCCCGTTCCCCGACCGACCGCTTCTGTCCCAACCTCCCCCATGACCGCCCCCGCGCCTGCCCATTCCCCTACCCCGGGAGGAGAAGATCCGATGGCCGTGAGCGACCCACCCGCTGCGCCAGTCAGCCCCCTCGCGTCTGCCAATGCCGTCACCCTGGTGGCGGTGGCGATCATTTTGATGGGGCTGATTGTCGATAGCGTTTGGCTGATTTTGGCGGGTTCCCTGGTGGCCACCGTGGTTTCCCTGCGGCTGATGTGGCCGGTTTTTGCGGAGATTTTGGCGGAGCTTTCCCCCCGGCAGCAGTCCCTCGTGATTTCTCTCCCCAGCATGTTCCTTGGCCTATTTGGGCTGATGCAAATTACCGGCATCAACCGCGCCATCCTCACCTGGGGGCTGACCCTGCGCTGGGATGTGCTGGGGGCCTTGGGGGATTTCCTGGGAGCCTTGGGCCAGATTTTCATTGCCTTTTTGGCCCTGTTTGTGGCTTGGCGGCAGTACGTGATCTCCCGCGATTTGACCCTCCAGCAAAACCTGATCACCCAGCAGCAAACCATCGATGCCTACTTCCAGGGCATTTCCGACCTGGTGCTGGATGACGAAGGCTTGCTGGAGGACTGGCCCCAGGAGCGCATCATTGCCGAAGCCCGCACCGCCGCCATCCTCAGTAGTGTGGATGCCGGGGGCAAGGCCAAGGTGATTCGCTTCCTCTCCCGCTCTCGCCTGCTGACGCCCCTCAAGCGGGACAACCGTTTGGGCCGCGCCATCCTCGACGGGCGGGGCGGCTACGAAGAAGACCGCCCCCAGGGCACCCGCGTCATTGACCTCGGGGCGATGCTGGCGATGGCGGATCTCCACGGCACCGACCTACGCTGGGCCGACCTCAGCGAAGCCAACCTGATTCGCGCCAACCTGCAAGGCTGCGACCTGGTAAAAACCAATGTTTCCCGCGCCATCCTCTGCGATGCCGATCTCTCCGGGGCCGACCTGATGGGCACCCTGTTTTTCTACGGCGATGCCAAAACCGCCACCCCCCGCACCCGTACCGGTATCCCCGACTATGCCACCGGGGCCAATACCGGGGCCGTCGTGGAAGGGATCAATCTCACGAATGTGGAGCGCCTTTCCGAGGAACAGCGCTGGTATTGCTGCGCCTGGGGTGGTGCGATCACCCGTGCCACGGTTCCCGGTGGCTGTGGGGATATTCCCAACTTGCTGGGCCGTTAGGGGAGGGTGAAAGCGAAAAAAAAGACCCAGCTTAGCCAGGTCGGGGGTTCACTGCGGGGAGACAATCCCTAGAGAGAGGAGATTTTGAGGATAGGTCAAGCCCTAGAACTGGCCGAGGGTGCCGCTGGTAAAGGCATCGCCAGAGTAGGCGGGGACGCGGCTGGTGAAGTCTGTGGCTTGGCCGGTCACGGTTTGGGCCAGTTGGTCAAAGGAGTCGGAGTTCCAGTTGCGCTCGTGGATAGGCTTGCTTTGCTCGCCCCGGAAGTAGGCTTGGCTACCGATCAGCGCCACCGCAACCCAGCCAACGACAAACAGAGCAATCAGAATGGCAAACATGGCAGACCTCCTAAAAGGCTAACGGGCTTTGGCAAAGGCACCGCCCATAACCAGAACGAGGGGTAACGGTGCGCTTGCCTTGTATGTTTACTAATGTAACTAAAAAGTAACGATATGTAAACATGGGTTGCACTTCTGTTTTTGTAGTGATAAAAGCCCTTTTGGTGAGGATAGCCGTATTGCGCCCAGTCAGCCTTGCGCCTGGGCGTTAGGCTGGCACGGCTGTTCAAGGGGCTACCGACAGCCTTGCGGCTAGACCCTACCGAGCCCAGAGGCGTGAGACCGTCGCTGGACGATCCAGGTAGTGGGGGCGCAACAGTTGCCAAACGGCTACAAACCAACGGTGGGCGGCTTCGCTGGAGGGGCCACGGTAGCGACACACCACGCCCTTCTGGAGACGAGACACGCCGATATCCCCGGGCTGATCGCTGGGCCAGAGTTCCCGTAGGAGGGTGACTTGCCCAGGACTGGGCATCCAACCGACGACGGCTAAGCTCCCGACCACCGCCTGACCCGCTAAGCCGTTGGGGCTGTCCAGGGCGGCACTGCCCCCCGCCACCTGTTGCCGATCCACCCACAGCGGCCCATCCCCCTGCCACACCTCCAGGTCAGCGCGCCAGTGGCCTTGGGTAAACCGCTCCCCGCCAGCGCTGCGGCCAAAGCGCGTCACATCCCAGCCGCACCAGACCGATCCCTCGGCGAGGTTCACCCGCACCCGCTGGCGATACTGGGCACCGCTGAACACAATCGTGTCCTGGGGAAACCACTCCAGAGAACTGCCGGGATCGAGGCTTAGGGTGACGGTTTGTTCGGCAAGGGCAAGGATTTTTGGGGTATCCCCAGGGCCAGCAGCCACCGCTGCCCCCAGGCCGCCCCCGGTGCCATAGATTTTGTTGGCCGCTGCGGTGGTAATCAGAGCGTGGCTGTGGGGATGGGTGTGGGTGGTGGTGGTGAGTTGATCGCCGCCTACCATCCCCCCCGCCGTGTGAACAATGACGCTATGGCACACCTTCGGCCCCTCGGGATACAAGGGCCGCTGCACCTTCAGGGGGGCTTGGGTAAAGCTGCGGGTGGGGACGGTTTTGCCATCCCGCTGGTCGTAGACGAGGTCGGCCTTGCCGTGCCAGCCCTGCCCGGTCGCGGGTTCCGCGCTTTCAATCTGTGACACCATTTCCTTCCCCCCATCGCACTCCATCACGTCGCCGAACCCTAGATTAATAGCCAATCAAACAGGGCTTGCAGGGTCAGCCGAAACTCCGCTGCAAAGGTGGGGCAAGGAATGACAACATCCAGGTCATCCACAGCTTCAGGGATTTGGTTGGGACGATAGACAAACACCGTTTGCTCCGCTGGATCAATCAGCCACCCCATTTCTGTCCCCGCCTGAAGACTCTGGAGAAGCTTCTTGGTGACTTTGGTGTGGCTTTGGTCGGGGGAGAGGATTTCAATTGTCCAATCTGGGGCGATTAGGAAGGTATTGGCCACTTCTCCAGTGGCCTCGCGGGGAATGCGTTCCCACCGAAAAACCGCAATGTCTGGCACCGTGGAACGGCCCCCAAAGGTGCAGCGCAATTCTGGAAAAGCACGGGCGATGCGCCTGGTTTTCACCACGGCATTGATCGCCGCCACCAGTTCGCCTTGAATCACACTATGTTTTCCTTGGGGCATGGGCTTTTGCCAAATCTGGCCATCCCGGTATTCGCTGGCGGGTTTTGTCTCTGGCAACTGCAAAAACTCGGCCAAGGTTAGGACTTTGGGTGGCGTTTGCACCATGATCAATCAAGCCTCTCATCCAGGGTTGGCATCGGCTGAACCTTGTTTTCCCTAGCGCGGCGGAGCCCCCGTGGGCACAGAGGAAAATTCCGTTAGCCCGGTTTGGGTACGCAGGTTTTGGCAGCGCAGCAGTTCGGTTTGGGTGGGCACCCGACGACCCTCCAGGGCAGGCACCGCCTCAATGGCGCGAATCAGGGCATTGGCGGCATCGATTTGGCTATAGCCCCGCCGCTGGGCCACCTGCACCGCCCGATCATCGGCGGCGATCTCCGTTTGGGGGCCAGTTGCGCCGCGCCACAGTTGCCACCCGGCTAAGGCCGTCACACCCCCCGCCGCCAACAGCCCCACGGCATCGCCCTGCATCAGTTCCAGCACGCCCCCAGCCACGCCAGCCCCGGCCAAAAGCTGGTAGCCGTTGGGCTTCAGCAGGTTGGCCAGCATCACCCAACTAATGGTGCGCAGAAACAACAAATCCCGTTCGGCCACACCGAGGTGCGGCCACAGTTCCATATTCAGGGTGACCGGGTGGCTAGACTGCCAAGGGCGCGGGAACGGAGCCTTGATCACCGGAATTTGGTGATCCTTGAGGATTAGCTTGATTTTCATCCGGGCCGAAGCGGGCATCAATTCCTTCAGCCGCGCAATTTCAGTGTTGGGGTTGACCACAGCAAGGACTATCCCGACAGGGTATTGGAAGGTATTGGAAAGATATCTGAACAGAGATCTGAATCGAGGCACCCCTAGCCTACCATAGCCACCTCAGCCCCTAGAACCGCGCCCTACACCAGCGCCAACGCGGCTTTCAGGCGGGCCACATCAAAGCCCCGCTGGCGCAAAATCGCCCAGGATTCCATCAA
>JAYKHF010000208.1:0-2966 GCA_035285305.1 Leptolyngbya sp. | reverse complement strand
GTTCTCTGCACTTCTTCCTGGGTGCATGGCCTGTAATCGGCATCTGGTTCACCGCCCTGGGCATCAGCACCATGGCGTTCAACCTGAACGGGTTCAACTTCAACCAGTCCATCCTGGACAGCCAAGGTCGTGTGATTGGCACCTGGGCGGATGTGATCAACCGGGCCAACCTGGGTATGGAAGTGATGCACGAGCGCAATGCTCACAACTTCCCCCTCGACCTGGCCACCGCTGAGGCTCCTGAAATCATCGGCTAGTCCTCTGTGACGAGTCTATGAAGTGACTAGAAAAAGCGCTCTCCGAACGGGGGGCGCTTTTTTACTATCGAGATGGGGCCAAGCCTCTCACTGCCGCCGATGTGCTTGAAGCGGTGAGGGCTTATAGAAGGAAGGGCATTGAGATGAATACGCTTACTCCATCGTTTCTTCTACAACCCTGCTGCTACAGGATGTCGTAGCCACCAATCTTCTTTAAGAAATGAGTGAAATTATTTCCTTTCGGAGGATTTTCCTGTTTTCTGGTTATGCCGTGCTAACGCGGATTGTTGTTCTATCTAGATCTCCAAACAAGATTGACCATGCGAAACCTCTCCCTCGTCTTCCAATCATCTCTAGCAGCGGCGGCTTTACTGGCTGGAACCTTCACCCTCAAGCAGGCCGTAGCCGAGAACCATGGCTATGAAATTTGGGGGTCTGACCAATCGAACTCCGTAGCCGATGTGGAGTCGCTTGGGGTTAGAGGGAGCTGGATTTGGGTGTGGGATAGCCATGATATGGAACGCCAACTGGCGACGGGCGAGGCCGCTGAACCGTTGGGCTGTGATGGGCAGAATCGTCCTGGCGATGGGCCTTGCAATCTCTATGAGGTGTTTCCGGCAGATCTTGTAGAACACGATGCTGAGGGGAACACGGGCAACCACCTGGGCACCGATTTGGGCCGCCTTCACGGGATGCTACCCGATCCACAAAACCGCTACATGAACGTCAACCTATTCTCGCCGGGGGGCGGGTATGTCGGCATTATCGATGGCGAAACCAAGGAGGCGGTGGCGCTATTTCGGGTGACGGGCACCAGTGCGGGCCGCTCGGTTCATATGTCGTTTTGGAACAGCGATGGTAGCGCTCTCCTGGTAGCCAACCTGAATGGCAAGGTGCTGGAACGGATCGACATTACCCGCAATGCTGAGGGGGACATTGTCGAGGCCACGTTTAACCAGTCTGCGGCCCTGGGGGTGGGTAAAGCCATGACCATTGATCAGGGGGCTAAGGTCTACTTGGGGGACAATAGCCACGGCAACCCCATGGTGGGCCGGGTGACGGGTAGCTACGATCTGGAAGGTGCCTTTGGCGACCTGACGCCCCAGGGCGATTGCAAGGAAAATGGCTGCGCCGATGGCCCCGTCAGCGATCTCGGCGGTCGGCCCAACAATGTCATCATCTGCCCCATTGTGTCCAACAGTGATAAGGCCTATGTCACCTTTGGCGGTGGCGGCCTGCTGGTGGTTGATACCACCGCTACCCCCATGGCGATTGTGGGAGAGTATGACAGTCAGATGGTCAATGGTGCGGGCTGTGGTGGGGTGCAAGCGGGGGATGAGATGTGGCTCAATGCTGGGGTCTCCGCCTCGGATGCCGGAGCCACCCAATCGACCTTCACCCTGTTTAGCCTGGACGATTCCCAGTTTGGGCGCACCTCCAATGCACCGAATACGCCCGCGCCGAGGATGATCTTTAAGGATGCGGGCAATACGGCGACCCTCGGCAATCTGGAAGGACAGGCTACCAACGCCACGGGCCAACTGCCGGGGATGACCACTCGTCGCGATTCCCATGGCATGGTGATGACCTCCTCCGGCGACTACATCCATACCGTGGATCGCATTCAGAACCGGGTTGAAGTGTTTAACACCGCCACCTTGGCCCACACCACCTACGACCTGATCTCCGCTGATGGTCAGGGGAATGGGCTTGGGGCCTGCGCCGCTGCTTCGGTGGTGGATGATGGGGCACTGCCCGCTAACGACCCTGCCCCGGATCTGCTGGAAGCAACCCCCGACGGCAAGTACCTCGTAGTGGCGTTGCGAGGGCCAGTGCCGGTGTCGGTCACGCACTCATCCCAGGGCAGTTGCCCCGGTGTGGGCCTGATTGAACTGCTAGATGATGGCGCAATGGGTCGCCTGGTGGGCGTGCTGCGCACCACAAACACGGTGGATACTGCGCCGATGATGGCCCCCGGCGGCCACGCCTACACCGGGGCCGAGCGCAGTGACATCCATGGGGCCGCCATTCGCCGTAGGTAAGGCGCTGATCTGTATCCCCAGCCCATACCCGGATGGGGATACGGGTTTCCCATCTCACATTCAACCCTCATGGCCAGGGGATTCGGTTTCCCCACAATAGGCCAGGGGGTTGATAGAGTGGCAGCGTAGACCATCACCCGCTATCGCAGCGTCACCCTGTTCCAGCCTATGAAACCTGTTTTCCTCGCCGGATTCACCGCCCTGGTGCTGTGGGGCTGCGCTCCCCCAGAGGTGAGCCAAGCTCCGGTGGCAACTGCCACCCCTGTCGCCGAATCGGTAGAACCCGCCCCGGCAGAGAACGCCCCCCTCCCCGACGTGGCCCTCACCCCAGCGGTAGCCGACTGGCGGCAAACCACCCATATCCACGCCATTGGGGTAAATCCACAAAATCCTCAGGTAGTCTACATTGCCACCCACCACGGCCTTGTGATTCGCTCTCCCGAAGGGGAATGGCTACACCTGGGCGAAGATCGCTCCGACCTGATGGGGTTTGCCATGCACCCCGAAGACCAGATGTTGTTGTACCGCAGTGGACATCCCGGCTCTGGCCATGATGCGGGGGGGCACCATAACCTCGGCTTCGAGGTGAGCCGCGATGGCGGCGCAACCTGGCAGCGCCAATCCATGGAAGGGGTAGATTTTCATACCCTAGCGATTGCTCCCAGCC
>JAYKHF010000207.1:0-3050 GCA_035285305.1 Leptolyngbya sp. | reverse complement strand
ACTTGAAGGACATTGAGCTCCAGGCCCAGGAATGGATGGAGCGCTACCCCGACCTGGTGGGGGTGTGCGTGAACCTCAACCCCGACAAAACCAACGCCATCTTTGGGGCCGAAACCCTGGTGATCGATGGCGTGCCCTACATCGAAGAAATCTTTGCCGACCTACGCTTCCGCATCCACGCCACCACCTTTTTCCAGGTCAACACCGAACAGGCCGAAGGTATCCTTCAGGTCATTTTGGACGAACTGAAGCTGACCGGAACCGAAACCATTATTGATGCCTACTGCGGCGTCGGCACCCTAACGCTACCCCTCGCCCAGGTGGCCAAACGCTGTGTGGGCCTAGAGGTGCAGACCGAGGCCGTCGAACAAGCCCTGGCCAATGCGGGCCTCAACGGCATCGACAATGTGGAATTTCGGGCTGGGGATGTGGGCGAAACCCTAATCACCGCCGCCGAGGGGCTGTCTGACCCGCTGGATATTGTGGTGCTCGATCCTCCCCGCAAGGGCTGTGATCGGGCGGTGCTGGATGCCCTAATTGCCCTCAAGCCCCCCCGCATTGTCTACATGAGCTGCGACCCCGCCACCCTCGCCCGTGACCTCAAAATCCTGCGGGAAGAAGGCGGCTATACGCTTACCCAAGCCCAACCCGCCGACTTCTTTCCCCAAACCCCCCACGTCGAATGCGTCGCCTTTTTAGTGGCGTAATTTTCAAAGGAGTTGCCCATGCTCAAGGGTATATTCGAGCGTTCGCCGCGCCAGCAGTGGTGTGCCATGAGTGACCCACAATACGATGCCTTTCTGAAAGCCTGCCTGCCGCTCGAAAAGCCAGGAGAAGCCGCCTACCGCCTTGCCCGTCGCTGGCACCTGGATGGCGCAGAGTATCGAGACATCATCCAACCAATCCCGGTCGGGACTGAGATTCGCACGGTCGGGGGCAAGCTCGTCACTCGTCCCCTGAAGATTTCCAACCAAATATCTACCCAACTGCACCCAGACGATGATGCGGCCCTACTCAAGGAATCTGATCGCCATGGTCAATCGCCATCTGAGACTATCCGCCAATGGCTTACCTGTGCCGCGCAGATGCCCCCGGTCGGCACCATCATCGAAACGCCGGATGACCTGGTAAACTGGGCGGCATCGCATCACGGTAACAACAGAATCTTGCTTGAGGCATTGATAGCAGAAGACCTCTATGGCCGAATCAGCTACACCCAGATTGTGAATTTCATCTGGAAGCTGAACAGTGAAGGTAGGGCAACCCTGTACGATGCCAATAGTTACAAAGGTTTTAAGCGCATCAAATTCCCTGAAAAAAAGCTTGCAACATGGGTACAGTTCCAAAGCCAACCAACCTAGCCTCCTACGCCCTCCTCGTCCAAGATGCACGCCTCAAGGTACGCTATTTACCTATCTTCAGCGCTACACATCACGATTAAAAGACGTGGGATTCTCTCGTTTCCCTGTCGAAATTAGGTTGTTCCATTCCCAAATCCCTATGAAGCTCAGCACCATCGCCGAACAGATTCGGATTGCCGCCGCCACCAGCCTAGAGGCTAACCCCAGCCACGATCCCGACATTGCCGGGGTTGCCGCTGTAGATGAGGCCGTTGCGGGCACCCTGAGCTACATTGAAGGGGACAAATTCGCCCATTTTGTGGCCACCACCGGGGCCAGCGCCCTAATTTTGCCCCAAAACGAAGCCCTCCAAACCCAGGCCACCGAACGCGGCCTCGCCTGGATTAGCACCGCCGACCCGCGTTTGGCCTTTGCCCGTGCCATCGCCCTGTTCTATCAGCCCTACCGTCCCGCTCCCGGCATTCACCCCACAGCGGTGATCGACCCCAGCGCCACCTACGGCGAGAATGTTTCCATTGGGGCCAATGTGGTGATTGCGGCGGGGGTTCACCTAGGGAACGAGGTGTGCATTCATCCCAACGTGGTGATTTACCCAGAGGTGCGGGTGGGCGATCGCACCGTCCTCCATGCCAACTGCACCATTCAAGAACGTAGCCACATCGGGGCCGACTGCACCATCCACAGCGGCGCGGTAATTGGGGCCGAGGGCTTTGGCTTTGTGCCCACCGCCGAGGGTTGGGAAAAAATGGAGCAATCCGGCTACGTCGTGATTGAAGACGGCGTGCGCGTCGGTGGCAACACCTGCATCGACCGTCCCGCCGTGGGCATTACCCGCATCGGGCGCGGCACCAAGTTAGATAACCTGATTCAAATTGCCCACGGCTGCCAGGTGGGCGAAGCCACGGTGATGGCCTCCCAGGTGGGCATGGCTGGGGGCGTGAAGGTCGGTAATCGGGTGATTTTGGCCGGACAGGTCGGCATCGCCAACCAAGCCACCATCGGCGACGGAGCCATCGCCACCGCCAAGGCAGGCATCCACAACGACATTGCGCCAGGGGAAATTGTGACGGGAACCCCGGCCCTGCCCCACAAAGTATTCCTCAAAGCCTCCGCCATCTATCGTCGTCTGCCGGAGATGCACAAGACCCTGCAAAAGCTGCAACGAGCCTTGGAGTCCATCCATTCCTAGCGTGATAACGTCACAGGACGGGCATTGTCTGCGCTCTTAATTGCAAGACTGGTGTTCGTTCGATCTACACGCTAGAACCGACCAGAATCATGGGGAAGTTCTCATTTCATCAAGGTTGCCATCCCAGGAGAGTTTGCCGCGAAGGGCTTTGATGGCTTCTTGGCGCTTAATTTGAATGAGCATGGTTAGGGCTAATTCAATGACCTGATCGGTTGCGGTTAGGCCAGTGACTTTCAGAGGATATTTGGAAAGTATCAATTAGCACACAGATACCCAGATCCCAGAAAAGGCTTCCTCGGTATTAGGCTCAGAGTAATGAACACTGTAGCCCCTTGGAAGCCATGTCATCAGAATATGCCAGCAACTTGACCCGTGACCAGTGGGCACTCCTCGTCCCGTTACTCCCTGGCCCCAAAGCGACGGGACGGCCTCGCACCGTTGACCTGTATGCGGTGGTCAACGCCATTCTGTATGTCCTGGCAACGGGCTGCGCCTGGTCG
>JAYKHF010000206.1:0-9006 GCA_035285305.1 Leptolyngbya sp. | reverse complement strand
TCGATCACCAGGGTTTCGGCCCCAAAGATGGCGTTGGTTTTGTCGGGGTTGAGGTTCACGCACACCCCCACCAGGTCGGGGTAGCGCTCCATCCATTCCTGGGCCTGGAGCTCAATGTCCTTCAAGTTGGGAGCGGTGGACACCAGGGTGAGCAACATCTGCCCCGTGCGCCGCCCCACCCGCAGGCCCAGGTGGCGCAGTCGGCCCTGGTGGCGATCTTCGTTGTAAATCGACCAGCCCCGTTCCTTCAGGTCTTGCTTCACCTCCGCCAGTAGGGGGTTCAGCCGTTCATCCTGTACTGGGCATTGGTTGAGGTTCACCAGTTTGTGGCTACCCTTGCGGAAATAGCCCGCCTTCACGTTGCCCTCCGGCGATCGGGCCAGGGGATAGGTGGCCTTGTTGCGGTAGCCCAGGGGCGCTTCGGTGCCCAGAATGGGCCGCACATTCGGCGCGTCAAACTTGCCGATGCGAACTAGGGCATCCACCACCTGCTGCTGTTTGGCGGCAAGCTGGGCCTCGTAGCTGACGGTTTGCCACTGGCAACCGCCGCACTTATCCGCCACAATGCAGGCCGCCCGCACCCGATCCGGTGAGGGACTGATCATTTGCTTGACCTGCCCCCGCGCAAAGGTAGGCTTGGCCTGCACCAGCCGCACCCGCACCTCATCCCCCGGCACCGTGTCAGGCACAAACACCACCCGATCCTGCCAGCGCCCCAGCCCATCGCCGCTGCTGGTGAGGTCGGTAATGGTTAAATCCAACGTATCGCCCTGTCGCCACCCGTCCATGCCGTTACCCTATTCGTCTATTGGCCTATCGCCAAACGTGCCTAACGACTGTAGCAATCTGGGGGTCACATAGGGGAATAAATGTCGATTTGTGGAGGGCGGATCGGTGCACCGATTCTGCCAGAGGAAACCATCCCCATGCCGTTGGGGTGGTTAGAGATGGGATGTAGACGGGTAACGGTTGATTTGGGTTGGATTGCGGTAGATTGAGGGGCAAATTGGGGCATTGACGGCAATGATCACCTGCTTTCAACAACTGGCTCAGGCGTTGATCGATGGCCCTGCCTTGTTGGCCACGGTCGTCCATGTACGCGGGTCGGTGCCCCGTGAGGTGGGGGCAAGGCTGGTAATGAATGCCCAAGGTCAAGCCTTTAACACCATTGGCGGCGGGGCCGGGGAAGCTCAGGTGATCGCCCAGGCCCAAGTCGTCCTGGAAACGGGTGAGCCCCAGATGGTCAACATTGACCTCACGGGGGCACCGAATCGCCCAACCCAGGGCATCTGTGGCGGCACGATGCAGGTGTGGCTAGAGCGCTGGCAAGGGGAAGACTCCCTAACATTGGCCCAAACCCTGGTGCAACGGCTTCAGGCGGGGCAAGCCGTCACGCTGGTAACGCCCCTAGATGGGACGGGGACACCCTACCTGAGCGAAACTGCCGTTGATCTCGACCCCGCTGTCGCCTTTGTGGAGACCTTGCAACCGCCGCCCCTGCTGTTGATTGTGGGGGCGGGCCATGTGGGGGTGCAACTGGCCAAGGTGGCTCACCTGGCTGGTTTTGCCATTGCGGTACAAGACGACCGCCCCGAATGGGCCAGCGAACGCCTCTATCCCCAGGCCACCTATCGGCTGGTACAACCCATTGAACCGGCCCTCGCCCCCCTGGCTGAGCACCAAAATCTCTATGCCGCCCTAGTCACCCGTGGCTATACCTACGACCTAGAAGCCCTCTCCGCGCTGTTGCAACGCCCGATTCCCTGCACCTACATCGGCATGATCGGCAGCGAAAAGCGCGTCCACCAGGTGTATCAAACTCTGGAAAAATCCGGTATTTCCTCCGTCAAATTGGCTAACATTTACGGCCCCATTGGCCTCGATATCGAAGCCCAAACCCCAGAGGAAATCGCCGTGAGCATCACCGCCGAGCTGATCATGGTGCGCCGAGGCGGCACCGGGCGGCCCCTCTCGGAACGACGGCGACTAGGGCACTAAAGCAACCACTCCAGGCCTACCCCCCAACGACTCTCTTGGCCAAATCGAGAATTTTGAAATTCGAGGTCACTGCCAATGCGCAGTTGGGAGGTGACGGCATAGCCAAGGTTGATCCGGGTGAGGCCGACTTCTCGGTCGGTGCCGGGGGCCACCCAATGCTGGCTAAGGGCAAGATCCGCCGCCCCACCCCGGGAGGGAATGATCATCAGACGCAGGCCCAAGTCTAGGCCGTCTGTGTTGTAACCGGGGGCCGACACCGAGCGATAGCCCAGGGTGGGGGCCACATTGACATAGCCCCCCAGGGGGAGTACATAGTAACGGGCCTCGGCTCCGTAGGCTTCTCGCTGGCCGTTGCCGCTGCGGCTGAAGTCAGCGCTGGCGGTGAGTCCGGTACCGGGCCACACAAAAACGTCCTCAACCCCCACCTGAAATCCGCTGATTTCGCCGTTGGAGGGAAAGTTGGCATAGCCCACCCGCAGCCGGGTACGAAAGCTAGGGCTATGGCGAATTTCCTCAGCAATGTCGGGCACTTCCTCCAACCACTGTTGCAGCACCGGGCCGTCCTCAATGATTTGGGGATCGAGGTCGAGGGGGCCGATCTCTGCCTCCGGGATCGAGGCATTGACATCCGGATCCAGATTAGCAGCCGGATCAGGGGATGGCTCAGCCGGAGGGGGCTCAGGGGTGAACGGCAATTCTGCGGCCTGGGCCAGCACCGGGGCGGCGGGTAGATGGCCCGATTCAGGCACCGCCGAGGCCATCGCCTCCTCAGCGACCGTGAGGGAACAGCCGATCAGCAAAAATCCTGTGGCCAGTAACCCTGTGGCCAGCGTACCCCCGCCACGGCCTAGGCCATCCGTCAGGCCTAGGGCTAGACGCAGCCCTTTTCTAGGGACTAAGGACTGATCCATCACACCATCCATAGGTACAGTGACACAATATCTGCCGTTGAGATAAATGGCTGTCGTCCGCCCAAAACCTTTGATTTGCCCTGATTTCAAGCATTCTGACAGGTATTTTAGCCCTGAACCGAGCCGGTAGACAAGGAACACATAAGCGGTCGCCATCCGGCAAAGTGCCAGATTATTGGTCGTTTTGGAGGAGCATACCTTGATCGCCTGATAGGAGAATCGAGAACTGGAAAATCGAGTGCATGGGAGGCGTACTTTTACCGGAACCAGCTTCGGTTTGTGGAGCCTGTTATGGGGAGAGTCCCTGTCAATGACCGATCAAAAATTCAGAGGGAGCCGTTTGGGGAGTGAGGGTTCTTGCACCTAGCATCACCAAGTTATGGGTATTAGAACTTTCAAAGGTCAGGATTGGCTTGCCTTGGGCTACTAAATTTTGGGCAAAGGCTTCGGTTTTACTGCCAGGGGCAGCATAGGCAATGAACACAGACGATGCGATCACGCCCACCACCCTATTCCTTACTTCCGCTTGGGTCGTTGTGGCTCGTTTCTGCTTGGCAGAGAACGGAGACAACAACAGCAGTCTTCCGGCCTTTATGGCTACTTTTCGCTGGGGAGAGAGGCGCATATCCTCCAGGCTGCGGGCTGGACAATGAATCATGGGTTGGGTTCCGCGCATGAGCAGCAACAAACATTCCTTTTCCATAGGGGAATGAAAGCCGCTGATGACTGGAACCCCAGCATCTCGCAGAGATTGGGCTAGGTCGTAGGTGTTGAGAATGAGGTCGCCGGGACATTTGACCGAGCAGAATAGGGCGAGAGCGGGTTGATTCAGCAGATTCTGATCACCCAGAAGGCTAAGGGTAGGAGCCTGACCCGCAGGAAACGTCGTCCTCAGCCCGGTTGGATAGCTGGGGTGGTCGGGGGTGAAATAAACCGGGGAGGACATGGGGAGTAAGGGAAAAGGGGTAAGGAAAAGGGAAAAATTGGTTGACGGATACGAGGATTTTGCGCTGGGCGAGGAGACCTCGCCCCTACTTTACTTTTCCCTTTTACTTTTTACTTTTTTCCTCCTTCCGCAATCGCCTTCCGCAACAGTTCCCCATCGCTGGGGTGCAGTTCGCGGGGGGCGGTTCTAAATAGCAGGCCCCAGTTGGGCGATTTGAGATGGTCGAACAGGCGCATTTGCTTACTGAGGGAAAGGGCTGGAACCCCCGTTTCGGCATCGAGGTGATCGACCACGTTGACCTTAACCCGGCAGGGAAAGCTGGCCTGCTTCCAGATTTTGGTATCGCTGTCGAGGTAGGGCTCGGAGGTGACTTCTAGCACCGCCATCCATTTAGAAACCCCGGTCATATAGCCCATGAGGTAGTCGCCCGGTTTGATGCGTTTGATCGTGTTGCGGCGGGTTTCGGGAAAGCCCATGACGGTGCCCCCGGCATCGCAGAACTCTTGCCAGGTGGTGGCGTTGAAAAGGCAGAGCCAGTAGGTGGGGGTGGTCATGGCTAAGGAAAACTACTCCATAATGGAATTAGAAGTATTACTTATTATCCTATCTTGGGTGTGACTGTAACTATGGCACCTATACCAAACAAGCGGCGAGTTTCGGTAACGATAGATGCTGACCTGCTGGAGGCCATCGATCAGTTTTCTGACAATCGTTCGGCGGTGATTGAAGAAGCCCTACGGCTGTGGCGGGTGCAAAAAATTGAGGATCAATTACGACGATATTACCAAAACCGTAGCCAAGCCGATATTGAGACGGAAGAGCAATGGGCCACCTTGGCCCAGCAGCAGCTTGAGGAAACCCTAGACGCAGAAGGGCTCTAGGCAATGACGCTCTCTTACCCCCGGCAGGGCCAGATTTACCTGGTCAAACCCCTCCGTATCTTAGGCGATACAAAAAACGGCCAGCGGTGGTCGTTTCCATGAATCTTCGTAACGAGATGAGCCGCACGGTGTTGGTGGTGCCGTTTACCAGCGATACCAGCAGTGGCGAAACCCCAACGAGAATTCTTGTGCCTGCGGGCGAAGGGGGGTTAGATGCAGATTCCCTGGCCACCTGTGACAATATTTTGGCGGTGCGGCGGATTTATCTAGAACAAGGCCCCTATGGGAGTATTAGCAAGCAATCACTTCAGCGAATTCAGCAGGGCATTCAGATTGCCATCGGCATTTACCCCGTTTAGGGTGTTAATTCTCAGGCTAGTCCAATAATGAGATAAGTCTGATCACGATTCATAAATTACTCTGGCTGTATTCAGGATTTCTTGGCGTCGAATCCAGTTGGGGCTAGTTTCAACGGATTTTTTGTGAGAAGATCTACTTTTCGATGACATAAATCTTCTAGTTCGTACTGCATATCTACGAGATCTAACAGACTGACTTTCGCATTGGGTTGAAAGGTAACTAACATATCAATATCGCTGTTCTCATGAAAATCATCGCGTAGAACAGAGCCAAAAAGGGCCATTTGGCTAATGTGTCGGCGCTGACAAAATTCTGCAAGTTGATCTGGGGTGATGGCTAGCCGTTCCTGTAGTTGAGGATTGAGGGAAAGAATACTAGACATCAATCGTTCTCCTCTGATTCGTGCATGTCTAAGATTTTCTGAATCTTTGGCAAAATGTCAGGCAGATTGACATAAACAACGTTCCAGAGAATGTCAAAGTCTAGCTCATCATAATCATGGATAACAACGTCTCTTAATCCAGCCATTTGCTTCCACGGGACTTCTGGAAATTGTTGACGCAAGTTGCCAGAGAGGCGTTTTGTGGCTTCTCCGATAATAATCAGCCGATACAAAATGGCAGCTTGTTTTTCATCGTCTTGCTGGAGTCGCTCTCGATCAACGGATTGTATATATTTTAGGGTTTGTTGGATGGCGGTTAAAATATCGATTAAAGCCTGTTTATCTTGCACGATAAATAACCTCCGCCGATTCTAGAATGGCGCGGCGACGCAGGGCATTATGGCTATTGAGAATGCTTTGATAGGTCAATAGATCAACAGGACGGTTGAGGAGGGTGGCGAGTTCTTCGCGCATTTGAATAAATTCTAGCCCCCAGGAATGATGGGGAACAAAGCGCACTAAAATATCTACGTCGCTCTGGGCAGAGAAATTGTCTCGCAGGATGGAGCCAAAGAGGGCTAGTTCGGTAATTTTCCAGCGCTGACAAAATCCTACAAGTTGGTCTGGGGTAATGGCTAACCGTTCCTGTAGCTGGGGATTGAGGGAAAGAATACTAGGCATCAATCGTTCTCCTCTATGAGTCTAGGCCCATGCGATATTAGATATCGTAGTTGTGATGTACTCACTGAACTTAAGAGGCCATAGCTGGAGGAGTGAGCATGTATTCAATGACATGGGGGTTGTCGATGCGGTGGGAGGCATTGAGTATTTCTATGCCTACCATGTTGCCCTCTGGGTCAAAGTCGCAAATGATGCCAGGGCTTTCTTCGTCGCTTTCTTCAATGGTGGTTTCTTTGAAGATAATGCGAAGAACATCAACTTCAGGGTCGTAGCTAATTTTCATGGCTATTTCCAGTATTTTTGAATTTTGCTGGTTTTGTAAAGGGTGACGACAATCGCCGGATCGACGGTGGTGTTTAGAAATATTCTAACTAGATAACGTTTGCCTGAGGGAAAGTCAATTTGAGACTGATAAACTTTAACTCCGTCTTCTTGAGTAAGTATTTGTTGAGGTGAGTTTACAACGCTGTTCACCTGGTCGAGGGAAATATCTCGGCGTTGCATCTCTTGTTTAGCATGGATGGATAACTTCAACTTCATGCTTCACTATTCTCTTCGGCATTATGCCGCAATGCTGACTAAGCCTACTTTGGTGGTGGGTTCTGGAATCACTTCGCCACGCTCTTGCAACACTTCAAGATAAAGCTCTATCGCTTCTTTGATATTTTCTTGAACGGCTTCAAAGGTATCGCCAATGCTGACACAACCTGGCAAGTCGGGAACCATCGCTCCCCAGTTTGTCTCACCTTGCTCATAAATAACAGCATACTCTTTCATGGTTAATCCTCCAGTTGAGCTTGTTTCCAAATGGATGCCAATGTTCCTTTAGGTATATCATCTCCAGGTTTGCCGGGGACAACAACTATTCCCGGTTTTTCAGGATGGGCAAAAATCCGATGACTACCCCGCATTCGGACTTGATACCAACCATCAGACTGTAATCGTTTGAGAACATCTCGAATCTTCATCAATCGTCCTCCTCTAATGCGTCTAGGCCCATGCGGTATTTGATGTCGTAGTTGATGATGAAGTCGAGTTCTTCGTCAGTGAAGCTGTAATGATAAGCTAAGACAGCATCTATTTTGTCGATGATTGGTTTAGAAAGATTTTGCTGAAATTCTTGAAATTCACAATCCTTGCGAACTCTGACGAAGGAATTCAATTTGTAATCCTCCATCAAGTCATCAAATAATTTTGACATTTCGGTCAGGATTTTGACATCAATTTTTCCGACTGGAAAGCTGTGAACATCGGAACCCGTTATATTTCTTCCATTTCCCAGAGAGATAAACCAGAAAAAGAAAAGACTACTATTCAAAATAGATCCCATAAATTTACTGGTTTCTATATCTTGAAAAATTAGATCCCTAACATGATGAATTGATCTAGAACGATTAGAGCTTTTAAAGTAAGGCTCAAAGTTAATTGCTCGAATCCAGTAACGAGGACTTCTATGGTAATTTATAATATGAGTTATTTTTTGAAGCTTACTTCCATAATGACTGGATATAGTTTTTTTTGATCTTGATTCGAGCTTTTCAAGAATGCTAGTCGATATTTGAGATCCAGTTTGAGCAATCCTGTTTAATGAAGCATAAACTAAGGAATGACTATATTCTAATCGAGAAAAAAGAGTTTCTCTTTCATTAGTATTCCAATGATGATATTTTGTACTCTGAATCACAGGCGATATATTTTTATCCGCTTTGGCCAAGTAAATACAAAGTCGTTGATCTACTCCATCAAACAGTTTGCTGGGACGTATAGAATAAGTGCTGCAATTACTGATAGAGAATCTTCTTAATAGCAAATCTCGAAGAGTCTCGGTTTCATCTAGTCCAATAACACTGGTTGGAACAATCATGCCAAACCAAGAATGATTTCCTATGAGGCAAGTTGTTCTTTCCATGCAGAAAGCATATAAATTATTGGCGTTTAGAGATTCATAATTCTTGATTTTATATTGGTCTTGAACGATCCTGTACTCGACGTAAGGTGGATTTCCAATGATAACCTTAAAGCCACCTTGATACATGATTCTATGAAACTCCACTAGCCAATGAAACGGCTGATGAGATTTAAGCCATTTTTCATAGGCTTTGGCATTATTGGGATCAACCGAATATTCCTTAGCAAGGTAAATATTCAGTTCCTCGTTCAGTGCCTTCAGTCGCCGCCGTACCTCCTGCTTGGCTTCCGCAAATGCCTTGCCATCCATCCCTTCCTGGGTTTGCATTTGCCGAAACAGTTGATAAGCCCGGTCTGCAATTTCCGCCGCCTCATTAATCCGGCTCAGGTCATCCCCCAAATCTAGCTTAAACTGCGCCGCCTCTTCCCCTTTACCCTTTTCCTTTTTCCCTTTCACCTCCTCCTGCGTAATCGCCCGCCGCACCTCCTCCAGCGTGGCAAACCCCACCAGCGTATTCCCGGCGCGAATGTTGAAATCAATATCCGGTAACGGCTCCAAACCCATATTTTGGGCGATGGGGTTCACCTCCACCTGAGACACCAGCTTAAGGAACAGCCGCAGCTTACAAATCTCCGTCGCCTCCTCCATAATATCTACCCCATAGAGGTTATTGAGGATGATAGATTTGTAAATAAAATAGTTGCGATTCGGGTGCTTTGCCACCTGGGCTAGCGTTTCGCGAAAATCCTTAAACTTTTCAGGATGGGGCTTTTCCTCTGCCCGATCCAGGTCATCCACAAACCCCTGCATTCGCTCCAAACACGCATCATACAACGGCTGCAAAATATTCAACGCCGCAAACAAAAACGCCCCCGATCCACAGGTCGGGTCTAGCACCGAAACCGTCGTAATCGCATTATAAAACGCCCGCAGCAACT